>CAZUFB010000098.1:0-7425 GCA_964619775.1 uncultured Coriobacteriaceae bacterium | reverse complement strand
GCCGTCGTGTCGACGGAGCACCAGCTTTCAAAGCGCGACGTCATCCGGGTCGAGGATTTGAGCGGCAACGTCGTGTGGACCATCCAGGAAGAGGGGTCGCGCCAGTTTGCCTGCCGCGTCGAGCAGATTCTGCTGGAGCACGGCGCACGGCCCCGTTTCATGACCGTGCCGTGGCAAAACGCCCAAAGCTCCTATACGAGCATCGCGTTCGTGGACAGCGGCGTGTACGTCACGTTTGCAAGCGTTGCCAAATTCTCGATGCCCGTCACCTCGACCCGCCACAAGGTTTTGCGGTTCGCCGAGGAAGACGACATGCTCATCACGGTCAGCGCCGTATGGAGGAGCGACGACCCCAACCCGGCATGCCGCCTTGTCGTGGACACGATGCTCGCCATCGTCGCCCATACCGACATGAGCGCCTATTGGAGCTGATGGGCGCGGCCTTGAATACATCGCCTCTTATGTATCTTGCGGTTTCCCAGACGTGGTCATCGATTTTGCGGCGCTGATGGTCGTCCTGCGGCACGCTCGGTTTTCGCCTCGGGATTCGATGGGTTCGCCATATCATCAAATCTCATGACGGCAGTTCCCAGAGTCTCCTCGAACGGTCGTGGTCGGAGGGGAGGAGCCGCGCATGACCGGCGAGAGAAGGCGGATCGCCGCCGGTCAGAGGGATGTGGTCGCGTGCAGCTTTACCGTTTATGCATGCGCCGCGCTACTCCTCGCCGTTGTCCTGGGCGCTCTTGAGCATCCTCTCGTTGAGGTCGTCGGGGGCGTCGTTGAGGATCTTCATGAACTCGTCGCCGGTAATGGTCTCCTTGCGAATCAGGTACCCGGCGAGTTCATGGAGCTTGAACTTGTTCTCGCGCAGGATGCGCAGGGCCTTCTCGTGCGCGGTCGCGACGATGCGGACAACCTCCTCGTCGACCTTCTGGGCCGTACCCTCGCTGCAGGTGAGCGAGGTGTCGCCTCCCAGGTACTGGTTCTGGACGGTGCCCAGGGCCACCATGCCGAACTCCTTGCTCATGCCGAAGCGCGTCACCATGTTGCGCGCGAGCTTGGTGGCCTGCTCGATGTCGTTGGCCGCGCCGGTGGTGGCCATGTCGAAGACGAGCTCCTCGGCCGCGCGCCCGCCGCACAGCGTCGCGAGCTTGTCGAGCGCCTCGTCCTCGGTGGTGAGGTAGTGCTCGTCCTCGTCGACCTGCATCGTGTAGCCCAGCGCGCCCGAGGTGCGCGGCACGATGGTGATCTTGGTAACCGGCGCCGAGTTGCTCTGCTTGGCGGCCACCAGCGCATGGCCGATCTCATGGTACGCGACGATCTTCTTTTCCTTGTCGGAGAGGACCGTGCTTTTGCGCTGCTGGCCGGCGATGACGGTTTCGATGGACTCCATCAGGTCGTCCTGGACGATACCCTTGCGTCCCTCGCGCACGGCGCGCAGAGCCGCCTCGTTGACGATGTTGGAGAGGTCGGCGCCCGAGGAGCCCGACGTCGCCCGAGCGATGGCCCCGAAGTCGATGGGGCCGGCCATCTTGACGTGCTTTGCGTGCAGTTTGAGGATGGCGGTGCGGCCTGCCAGGTCGGGCAGTTCGACGCGGATGCGCCGGTCGAAGCGGCCCGGGCGCAGAAGCGCCGGGTCGAGCGTCTCGGGGCGGTTGGTGGCGCCTAGCACCACGATGCCCTTGTGGTTGTCGAAGCCGTCCATCTCGGTCAGCAGCTGGTTGAGGGTCTGCTCGCGCTCGTCGTTGCTGGTGAAGCCCGCGGTGTCGCGCCGCTTGCCGATGGTGTCGATCTCGTCGATGAACACGATGCAGGGGGCCTTCTCCTTGGCCTGCTTGAACAGGTCGCGCACCTTGGCGGCGCCGCGGCCCACAAACATCTCGACGAACTCCGAGCCCGAGATGGAGAAGAACGGCACATGCGCCTCGCCTGCGACCGCCTTGGCGAGCAGTGTCTTGCCGGTGCCGGGAGGGCCGACGAGCAGGGCGCCGCGGGGAAGCTTGGCGCCGATCTCCTCGTAGCGCTCGGGCTTGTCGAGGAAGTCGACGATCTCGGTCAAAGCCTCCTTGGCCTCGTCCTGGCCGGCGACGTCGGCGAAGGTGACGCCGGTCTCCTTCTCGGCCACGATCTTGGCGCCCGAGCGGCCCAGCCCCTGCCCGAAGCCGCCGAAGCTCATCGAGGGGTTGTCGTCGCCGAGCTGCTTCTTGAGCTTGCGGTTCATCCACCAGCCGAGCAGAATGAAGATGATGAGCGGCAAAAACAGCGTCAACAGGTAGATGAGCATCGTGCTGCCGGCGGAGGACTGTTCGATGGTGGTCGACGCGGTGGCGCCTGCTTCCTCGAGACGCGACAGCAGGCTGTCGTCGTAGGGCCAGTAGGTCGTCGTGTAGTACGAGACCGTCCCGTCCTCGGCGACGCTCGAGAAGGTTATCTCTCCGGTGCTCAGGTTGTAGTTGAACTCATCCACCTCGCCGCCGTCGACCATCTCGAGCATGGTGGTGTAGGGGACCTCGGTTATCTGCGGCTGCGTGAGCCGTGGGGCGAGGATGGTGTTGAGAAGCACGATTACGAGGATGCCCACGACGACGTAGGCGATCATGGTTCGGCGTTTCTTGCTCTCGTCCATGTTCAAAGGATATCTTCCTTTCGCAGTTCGCGGCACCGCCGCACAAAGCTGAACCCCGGTTCCATATTCCCCGGTCGGGTGGGGGAGCAGGCGCGAGGTTGACCCTTCGCAGTAAGTACGCAATTCTATAGGACGCTTCAGCTTGCGGCGGTGCGCGATACGCTCCTATCGCTCAGACGGGCGATAGGAATCGACGAAAGAGGTGGCTGCGTGGGCGCTGTCAAAGGGGCGGTCTTCGACTGCGACGGGACCCTCATGGACACGATGGGGCTGTGGGCCGCGATGGAAGACGAGCTGGCCGCCCGCGCCGGCCACGTGTTAACCGGTGCCGAGGTGGAGGCCCTGCGCTCGTACACGCTCGACGAGTCGGCGGCGTTCTTCCACGACCGCCTGGGTCTGGGGGCGTCGCGCCGGGAGGTCGCCGACATCGTCGTCGAGCGCCTGGCGCACCACTACGCCACGAAGGCCCGCCTCCGCCCTGGGGCGCTCGCCTTCGTGCGGCGCCTGGCCGAGGCCGGCGTGGCGTGCGCCGTCGCGTCGTCGAGCCCCCATGCCATGCTCGATCCCGGCCTCGCCTGCACGGGCCTGGCCCCCTACATCGCCGCAGTCGTCTCGACCGACGACGTGGGGGTCTCCAAGCGCGAACCCGCCGCCTACGACCGCGCCTGCGCGCTCGTCGGCACCCCGCGCGAGGAGACCTGGGTGTTCGAGGACGCCGTCTATGCGCTGCGTACCGCCGCCGGCGCCGGCTACCGCACCGTGGGAGTGTGGGACCGCGACGACTCCGGGACGTTCGCCGAGCTTCGCTCGGTGGCCGACGTCGCCGTTCGCGGCTGGGAAGAACTCGACGCCGCAACCTTCCTGGCCGGAGGCTACGCCCGGGGGCGGTAGCCTTCCGGCGGGCCCGCGGCGCTAGCGCCTCTCGGTCCCTTCGAACGCCGGGTCGACGCACTCCTGCGGCGGCTTTTTGGTGAAGGCGCTCACGAGGGGCACGATGGCGAAGCCCGCCACCATCGCGATGGCGCCCGCGACGATGGACGACCCTGCAAACCCGAAGACCATGTTGAGCACCGTGAAGCCCACGCCGAAGGCGAAGCACGCCCACACGCCCGCCGCCGTGGCGCCCCTCCAATAGAGGCCGTAGAAGAACGGCGCGAGGAAGGCGCCTGCCAGCGCGCCCCACGAGATGCCCATGAGCTGCGCGATGAAGGTGCTGGACGAGTTGTACTGCACCAGGGCGATGACGGCCGACACGGCCACGAACACCACCACCAGGCCGCGCATGATGCGCACCGAGGAGCGCTCGTCGACCTTCTTCACCACGGTGCCGCAGATGAAGTCGAGCGCAAGCGACGAGCTCGAGGTCAGCACGAGCGAGGACAGGGTGCTCATCGAGGCCGACAGCACAAGCACCACGACGATGCCGATGAGCAGGTCGGGCACGGTCGAGAGCATCGTGGGGATGATGGAGTCGTACACCGGGGTGCCGTCGGCGGCGTAGCTCACCTGGTCGGCGTAGAGGCGCCCGAAGCCGCCGAGGAAGTAGCTGCCGCCGGCCACGACGAGGGCGAACAGCGTGCTGATGACGGTGCCGCGGCGGATGGCGGCGTCGTCGCGGATGGCGTAGAACTTCTGGACCATCTGCGGCAGGCCCCAGGTGCCCAGCGAGGTGAGGATGACGACGCTGAGCAGACCGGCCCCGTCGGGCCCGAACAGCGAGGTGAAGCTCCCCGCCGCGGCGCCCTCCGCGGACGCCTCCACGGTCGAGAGCGACTCGACGGCCGCCCCGAGGCCGCCGTTCGCCGCGAGTACCACCGCGACCACGGCGACGATGGACACGAGCATGATGATGCCCTGCACGGCGTCGTTGAGCACCGTGGCCCGGTAGCCGCCGAGCACCACGTAGATGCAGGTCACTGCCGCCATCCCGACGATGCACACCTCGTAGGGCAGGCCGAAGGCCATGTAGAAGAGCCGCGACAACCCGTTGTAGACCGACGCGGTGTAGGGCACGAGGAACACGAAGATGATGAAGGCGGCGGCGACGCGCAGGCCCTTGCTGCCGAAGCGGGTGCCGAAGAACTCGGGCATCGTCTGGGCGCCGATCGCGCGCGTCATGCGCCGGGTGCGCGGTCCGAGCACGACCCAGGCCAGCAGGCTGCCCACCAGGGCGTTGCCGATGCCCACCCAGGTGGCCGACATGCCGTATTTCCAGCCGAACTGCCCTGCGTAGCCGATGAAGATGACCGCCGAGAAGTACGACGTGCCGTAGGCGAACGCCGTGAGCCACGGCCCCACGTTGCGCCCGCCGAGTACGAAGCCGTCGACGCTCGTGGCCTGCCGGCGGCACCACACGCCGATGACCACCGTGACGAGGACGAACAGGACGAGCATGCCCACCTTGACCGCCATGGGTCCCCACCTGCCTTTCCGCCCGACGCCTGCGCGCCCGGCGCTTGCTGTTGCGGGGGACGGGCCTTGGGGCGCAAGGCACCGCGGCAGACAGGTACGGCAAGGCCCGCCCTCCCGACGACGTCTGGAGGGCGGGCCTTGGTTTCGGTGAAGTCCTAGGCGGTCCGCGGTACCACCTCCGTTTGCCGGAAGCCTCGCGACCCCGGCCTTTGGGACTGCCAGGGCGGGGTTGCCCGCGCCGGCACCTTTCCCCGGCGGAGGGTCCCTCCTGAGAGTCCGTGCGCGATGACGGGCGCACCCGTCGCAGCCTACCGGGCCTTCGCCGCCACGGTGGGCGACGCGGCCGTTCGGTGCGCGGCTCGCGGGGTGTATTCGGGTACGGGGGATCCCGCGCCTCTCAGCAACCGGCAGCTCTCTGTGGGCCTGCCGTACCGTACTGGTCCCCGGTCGCAGCCTTTGGCGGCGCTTTGCAGTTGGCGGGAACTATAGCCTCGGCGCGCCCCGCCGGTCAAGCGTTTTTTTCGGGCGGCGGGGCGCCTTCCAAGCCCGTATGGAAAGATGACGCGCGACCGGGGCGGGGTCCGGCCGCGCGCCGGCGGCGTGCTACCCTGTCTCCCAAAGCTGTGATGGGGACGAGTAGTCCGGGGCGCGCAGTCGCCGAGCGAGCGGGGAGGGTGGGAGCCCGCGTCTGCGTCCGGACGAACATCACCCCGGAGCCGCGGCCCGAACGGCCCCCGCGGAGTTTCAGCGCGGGCACGGTCCAGTAGGCGTCGCCGGGAACGGCCTCCGTCAAGGGCCGGCCGAGTTTGGCGGTCTTCCGCTCGCTGGGTGGTTACAAGCGAAGCCATCGCCCCTTCACGTCGGGGGCTTTCTAGGCGCTTCGTCCCAGCAAAACGGGACGGGGTGCCTTTTTACGTGCGCTCCGGCGAGGAGAGAAAGGAACATCCGAAGGTGGCAAACGCAAACGACTACCGGCACACGATGAACCTGCCGCAGACCGAGTTCCCGATGCGGGCGGGCCTTGCCAAGAGCGAGCCCGAGCGCCTGGCCCTTTGGGAGCAGGAGGACGTCTACGGCCTGGCGCTCAAGCAGAACGAGGGGCACGAGAAGTTCGTGCTGCACGACGGCCCGCCCTACGCCAACGGCCCCATCCACATCGGCCACGCGATGAACAAGATCTCCAAGGACATCATCAACCGCTACTGGATCATGCAGGGGCGCGAGGTGCCCTACGTGCCGGGCTGGGACTGCCACGGCCAGCCCATCGAGCACAAGGTCGAGGAGATGCTCGGCACCGAGAGGTTCAACGCCACCCCCACCGCCGAGATCCGCGCACTGTGCCAGAAGTTCGCGGTCGAGAACATCGACCTGCAGCGCGCCGGCTTCAAGCGCCTCGGCGTCCTGGGCGACTGGGACCACCCCTACCTCACCCTCTACCACGAGCACGACGCCGCCGACATAGAGGTCTTCAAGGAAATCTTCGACAAGGGGGCCATCTACCGCGGCCGCAAGCCGGTGCACTGGTGCAAGCACTGCCACACCGCCCTGGCCGAGGCCGAGATCGAATACGGCGAGGAGGTCAGCCCCTCGATCTACGTGCGTTTCGAGCTGGTGGACCGGCCCGAGGGGCTCGAAGGCTTCGACGGCCCGGTCGACGTCGTCATCTGGACCACGACGCCCTGGACGCTGCCGGCCAACGCCGGCGTGACCCTCAAGCCCGACGCCCCCTACGTGGCCGTCGCCCACGAGGGGCGTGCCGAGATCGTCGCCCGAGCCCGCGTCGAGGCCGTGTGCGCCGTCGCCGGCTGGGAGCCGACGCTCGTCGAGGGCTTCGAGGCTACCGGCGAGCAGCTTGCGGGCCTCGCATACCGCCAGCCAGTCTTCGACGGCGAGACGGGCCGCTTCGTCTGCGGAGACTTCGTCACGATGGACGACGGCACCGGCATCGTGCACACCGCGCCCGGCCACGGCGTCGACGACTACAACGCCGGCTGCCGGTTCGGGCTGCCCATCACGATGCCGGTCGACGACGACGGCCGCTTCTACACCGGCGACGGCTTGGGCACGGGCGGGCCCTTCTCGGGGCTCGACACCGACGAGGCCAACCCCAAGATCATCGCGTGGCTCCAGGAGCGCGGCGCGCTCGTCGCCCGGCGCGACATCGCCCACTCCTACCCGCACTGCTGGCGCTGCAAGAACCCAACCATCTTCCGTGCGACCGACCAGTGGTTCGTCTCGATGGACGCCACGGGTCTTCGCCAGGCCGCGCTCGACGCGATCGAGGACGACGTGGTGTGGTACCCGGCCCACGCCAGCAAGCGCATCGGTCCGATGGCCGAGGGGCGCCCCGACTGGTGCACCCCGCGCCAGCGCAACTGGGGAGTGCC
>CAZUFB010000097.1:0-7530 GCA_964619775.1 uncultured Coriobacteriaceae bacterium | reverse complement strand
GACGACTTCACCAAGCGCTACACGGGCCACACTCCCATCGCGCTGCACGAGTTCCTCTACCCGGTCATGCAGGCGTACGACTCGGTGATGATCAAGGCCGACGTGGAGATGGGCGGCAGCGACCAGCTCTTCAACCTGCTCGCCGGCCGCGAGCTTATGGAGAAGATGGATATGGAGCCGCAGGTGGCGCTGTGCATGCCGCTGCTCGAGGGCACCGACGGCGTTCGCAAGATGTCAAAAAGCTACGGCAACTACGTCGGTCTCACCGACGCGCCCGACGACATGTTCGGCAAGATCATGAGTATTCCCGACAACATGATCGCGCGCTACTACCGCCTGGCCACCCAGCTACCGCCGGCCGAGGTCGAGGACATCGAGACCTCGCTGGCCGACGGCTCGGGCGACCCCAACCGGCTTAAGCGCCGCCTGGGACGCCTCATCGTTGACAACTACCACGGCGCCGGCAAGGGCGAGGAGGCGGAGGAGGCCTTCAACCGCGTCCACCGGGACCGCGAGATGCCCGAGCACGTCGAAGACTTCGCGGTCGACCTGTCGGGCGACGTGTACCTGGCCGGCCTGCTGCAGGAAGTGGGCTTTGCGAAGAGCTCCGGCGAGGGCAGGCGCCTCATCGACGGCGGCGGCGTCAGGCTCGACGGCGTCGCGGTGCCCGCCAAAAGCTACAACCTGCCGGGCAGCGAGCTTGACGGCAGGGTTCTCCAGGCGGGCAAGAACCGCTTCGTGCGCATCGTCGCGCGCGGGTAGGGCGCACAGGCCGCCGGTCGGATGCGTCCCCGGCGCGAACCGGCGCGGCCGGGTGGAACCAAAAGGCGCGGAGACGCCCCTGCGGCTGCGGCCGCAGGGGCGTTTTGGTGCGCGACTGCAGGTTGCGCGCGTCGGTGCAGGGGCGTCCGTTAGGGCAATCCGCAAAGTGATAAGCTTCGCGGCGCTGGGACTCGCTCATCTCTTGTGCGCATCGTCCCCGTGCGCCTCGCGCGGAAATTCCGCGGGCCGCCAGGGTGTCGAGTATGGAGATATAAAGAGATAGTTGACGTTTATGTAGCGATTGCTACCGTTCGCCGAAATTAATTCCGCGTGAAAAACTGCGCACAAAACGCACAACGAAGTGCTGACCTTGCGCCGCGGCACATGCTCTCACGCCCGTGTCATTCGTCGGTTTTAATCAAGTATTTTGTTGAAAGACGGGTCGGCACCCGGTGCTAAGGTGCGCCTTGCCCGTTCGGGAACGCCTGCGCGGGCCAGTCTTGCACAAGGCGACCGAAAGGAGAGGCGCCATGCCTGCCGAGAGGGGATTCCTGGCCGCGAGCGGGCGCACCAACCGGTTCCACGTCGAACGGACGGGGCTGCTCGCCGAGATCGACATCGAGCTTGCGCGCACGGGCATCGTGACGGTGTGCGGGCCGTGGGGCTACGGGCGCACATCGCTGGTGGGGGACTATGCGCGCATCGCCCACGCCCGCATGCCGTCGCGTCCCGTGGTGCGCGTCGACTTCTCGACCTACGAGGCGCAGGCGTTCCTCGCGGGCAACCGCGCGCCGCTGATGCGCGCGCTGGAGCGCCGCAACGCGACGCCTGCCGACGGGTCCGGGGACGGGACGGACGCCGCGGCGCGCCGGGGACGGCGCAGGGGCCGGCAGGGGGCGGATCGCGAGCCGCGCAGGTTGCCCGCGCGCTATGCAAACGACGTCACCCGTCTCGTTTACGAGTGCATCGCGGCCGAGGCCCCGGCCTGGTGCGCCCGGTTCGAGCGCTGTCCGGTGGGAGGCGACGCCCCGTTCGGCGCGCTGCCGCTGGTGGTGGTCGACGACCTGCCGTTTCTGGACGAGGCGACCCTCGGCGAGCTGGCCGACGCCCTGACGGCCTGGAGCCGCGCGGGCGCCCGGCTGCTCGTGGTGTGCTCGCCGGTGTCGCGCATACCGCACGCGCTGCTGCCCGACGCCTTCGAGGTGACCGCCTCCATGCTCACCGTCTCGCACGGGGAGCTTGCGCTGTGGTCGCACGACCTGCGCTTTCCTGACGGCATCGATGTCGAGGCGGCTACGGCGGGCGTGCCGATGCTCGTGGACGCGTGTCGGTCGGTGCGCGACGGCGACCCTGCGTTCGACGAGGGGTTCCTGCGCGCCGCAGATCGCGTTCTCGAGCACTGCCTCGGAGAGCTGATGTGCGAGCAGGCCGAGCGCGGGCGGTGGGCGATGGCCATGCTCGGCAGCGGGACGCTTGCCGACCTGGCGGCCGTGGGCGTGCGGATGCGCGAAGACGAGCTGGCAATCCTCGCCGAGACCTACCCGCTGTTCGGTATCGACATGCTGGCGGGGACGTTCTCGTGCATCCCCGTGCCCCTCGGGCGCGGCGCTGGGTCGTGCGTGCGGGCGGTGAGCGGGGACGAGGGGCTGGCGATGAACTGCATCGAGCGCCTGCTGCGCGGCGGGCGCGTCAAACGGGCGGGAGAGCTGGCGGCCCTGCTCTCGGAGGCGGGTCGTCTGCGGCTGTTCGGGCGCAACCCCGACGCGTTTGCCGACGCGGCGGTCAGCGGGTCCATCGAGCGCAGCATGCGCGCCGTCGCGCTGGGGGACCCGGTCGACGGTGCGCTGCAGCCCGGACTGGCACGCCTTTCCCGCCTCCATGCCCATGCGCACGACATCCCGGCGCGCCTGCTGCCCGACGGCGTGCTCAAGGCGACGGCGGGCACTTCCGAGGGCGCCCTGCGCGCTGTGCGGGCGGTCCTGGGGTTTTGGAGCGACTACACCGGCTTCGGGGCCCCTGCGGCCGGAGAGGCGGCGGAGGGCGCCGGGACAGACGGCGCCGACGACGAGGCCGCGGGGGTCTCCGTGGGCGTGGAGGGCGTTGTGCGCGCGATGGCCCTGGCAGGCCTCAAAGGCGACGCCGCGGCGTACCGCGCGCAGCTCGAGGCCCTGTGCGACGCCGTGCCCGTCGCGCAGGGCGGCCTCGCCGCGGCGGTCTACCTGTGCCACGCCGCAGTGTGCGGTTTTCTGTGCGACCAGGTCGAGACGGTGCTCTCGCTGGTGGAGCCGCTCGCGGGAGCCTCGGTGGACCCCGACGCCGCCCCCGGCAGTGTCGCCACCGCGTCCAACGCCCTGCTCGTGGGCGTGTACGCGACGGCGCGACTGCTGGTGGAGCGTCCGTCCGCCCTGCGCATCGCCGGGGAGGCGCTCGCGTGCGTCCGCAGGGCGCGGACGTTCTTCGAGGAGCGCCGCATCGAGCCGGCCGCGGCGTTCATGCTGTTCCTCGAGGCCGTGTGCCTCATCGCGGGCGGCAACGAGCGGCAGGCTGCGGCGGCGCTGGGAAGCTGCCGGTCGCGCTGGGGAGCGCGGGGGACGGTGGCCGGGCAGCTCGCGTGCTCTCTGGCGCTGTGCGTGTGCGACCTGGCCGACGACGCCGTGAGCCAGGCGTCGGTGCGCGCCCAGACCGCCGAGTCGCTGGCCCAGCGGATGGGACTTCGCCGCGCGGTGTGGCTTGCCCGGATGCTCGGGAGCGTGGCCGCGGTGCGCAACGGCAACGTCCCCGACATGGACCGCCGCCTGCTCGAGGCCACGCTGCGCCGGTCGGCCCTGCATCCGGACGTTTCGATCCCGCTCGAGGTCGAGGCCGCGATACTCTACGCCGCCCGCGGGGACGCCCCCGCCGCGCGCGACATCCTGCAGGGCGTGGGGATATTCGGGCGGCCCCAGGCGAGCCGCCTGCTCGTGACGGCCGTGCGCGCTCTCGGCCGAAGCCGCTCCTGCGTGCTCGACCTGCTGCCGCGCCGCCTGCGCCTGGAGTACGAGGGCATGCGCCCCTCCTCGGCGCTCAGGCGCTATCTCGGGTCCGACGAGGCCCCGGCCGACAAACCCGGCCTCCTGGCGCTTCCCCGGATGGAGCGAGGCATGTCGATCGACGTCCTGGGCGGCCTGCGCGTCGCCATCAACGGGCATGTGGTGGGCGACGCCGAGTGGGGCCGGCGCAAGGTCCGCCTGGTGCTGCTCGTTCTGGCGGTCTTCGCCGAGTCCCCCGTGCCGCGGGACTCGATGGTCGAGGCGTTGTGGGAGGGCAGCTCGGTCAACGCGCTGACCCGCAACAACCTCAACACGGTGCTGTCCAGTCTGCGCGCCTCGCTGGGCCAGAAGGGAGGCGGTCCCGGCTACCTCGTCACCACGGGCGGCACGATCGGCTTCAACCTCGAGCTGGTGGACGTCGACGTGCTGCGCTTCGAGCGCCTCGCCCGAACCCTGCTGGCGCGCCCCGTCGGCAACCTCGAGACCGTCGACGCGTGCAGCAGGCTTGAGCAGATCTTTCAGACGGGCTTTGGGACCGAATTCGCCGGGTTGCCGCGTTTCGTGCGCCGGCGCGCCGCAGAGCTCGAGGATCTGTTCGTCCAGTGCATGCTGCGGGGGTCGGCCGCTGCGCTCGAGGAGGGCGATGCCCAGATCGCGGCGTGGTTTGCCCGCAAGGCCGCCCGCGTGCGCCCGCAAAGCGGCGACGTACACGCGGCGATGGCCGGCGCCCTCGAGGAGCTGACGCTGCGGGAGGGCGGCGTCGCTTCGGGAAAGGACCTGGCGGACGCGCTGTCCGGCGAACTCGTCGCGTTGCAGGCCGAGGGAGACGGGGCGTCGCCCTCGCCGGTCGGGGCCAAGGCCCCGCTTGCTGCCGCAGCCTCGCCGTTCGCATCGGGCGAGGCCGCGGCGGAAGGCGTCCGGCGCAAGCGCGGCCGTCCGTGCAAGTCGTCCGCCGCGGAGGCCGACGCCGCAGCCGGCAGGAACCCTCCGGGTCCGGGGCCCGCCGATGCCGAGCCCGCGCCACAGGCCGAGGCCGTGGAGGCCGGCTCCGCCCTGCCCGACGCGCCGCAGAGGTAGGGGGGCTGCCTCGCCGTCGCGGCGGGACCCCGCGGCGAGATGTCCCCGACGCCCTGCGGGTTCCTGCCTGTCTTGCGGCCAGGTCAGCCCGTCCGGCGGGCGAGGGCGGCCTCGGCGAGTCGGGCGGCCTCGGCGCGCTTCGGCTTGCCGCTGGCGGTCAGGGGCAGCTCGTCGACCCACACCGTGTGGCGCGGGCACTTGTAGGGGGCAAGGAAGCGGCGGCAGAACGCGCGCAGCTCGTCGTCGCCGGGCAGCTCGTCGGCGGCGGCCCCGGGGACGGGTACGCACACGGCGACCGGGACGCTGCCCCACAGGCGGTCGGCCGCGCCGGCCACGACGACCCGGTCGACGAGCGGGTGGCGCGCTACCGCCTGCTCGACCTCGGCCGGGTAGACGTTCTCGCCGCCGCTGACGATGAGGTCGGACCTCCGGCACGCGACGTAGAGGTAGCCGTCCTCGTCGACGTGCCCCAGGTCGCCGGTGTCGAACCACCCGTGCGCGGTGAAGCTTGCCTGGTAGCGCTCGGGCTGGTTGAGGTAGGCGACGGCCAGGGTGGGGCTTTTGAGCAGGATGCGGCCCTCGACGCCCGCCGGCAGGGAATCGTCGGAGGCGCCCTGCCGGTCGGCGATGCGCAGCTGCACGCTGGCGAGCGGGCGGCCCGCCGACCCCGGCCTGCGCAGCGCCTCGCGGGCCGAGAGGGACACCACCTGCGAGGCGGTCTCGGTCATGCCGAACGACTGCACCGCGGGCATGCGCGCCTGCGCGCAGCGCCGCAGGGTCGCAGTGGGCAGAGGGCCGCCCCCTTGCAGCACGAAGCGCAGGCTGTCGGGGTAGACGGAGGTGCCGGGCCGCCCGTCCAGGTCGTCGAGCATGCGCTCGATCTGGTATGTCACCGCCGAGAGGCACGTGACGCGCCCCGCCAGGACGTCGTCGTTGACCGCGCAAGGGTCGAAGCGGTCGTAGAGCCGCACGCCGACCCCCAGGGCCAACGAGCGCATCACGATCGACAGGCCGCTCATGTGGAAGAGCGGCACCGGGCAGCCCCATAGGTCGCTTTCGGCCGAAAAGCCCAGGTTGAGACAGCAGTTCACGGCGGAGTGCCAATGGTTGCCGAGCGTCTGGACCACGCCTTTGGGCCGGCCGGTCGACCCTGACGTGTACATGATTCCGGCAACGCGGCGCAGGTCGTAGGAGGCAAGCCAGGCCGCCTCGAGCTCGTTTTCGCCGCAGGCGGGCCAGTTCCGGGCGTCTTCGAAGCGCGCGACCTGCAGATCGGACGGCCCCGCGGCGGCCGCGGCCCGCCGCGCCGCGTCCAGACGGTCCCCGTCGCACAGCAGCAGCGCCGGCCGGCAGTCGGCGATCTGCTCGGCGAGCTCGGGCACCGCCAGGCGCGCGTTGAGCGGGACCGTCTGCACGCCCACGGCCTGCGCGGCGACGAGCCACAGCACGTACTCGGCGCAGTTGCCTGCGAGCAGCGCCACCCGAGAAGGCCCGCTGCCCGCGCGGGTGGCGCCGTCCCGGGCGTCTTCGGCAGACGGGGGCCGCGCGAGGGCCGCGACGAGCACGGCTGCCCGCCGGCGCGCCTCGTCGGCGAGTTCGGCGTAGGTGAGGGTCCCCGCGTCCGACACGAGGGCCCGGCACCGCGGTGTCAGACGCACGCGGCGTTCGAGCCAGTTGTCGGTGGACGGCGCGGGCGGCAGCGCGGGGTCGGCCGTCACGGGAACTTCGGGAAGCGGTCGAAGTCGGGGGCGCGCTTCTCGAGGAAGGCGTCGCGGCCCTCTTTGGCCTCGTCGGTGGTGTAGTAGAGCAGCGTGCAGTCGCCCGCCAGCTGCTGTAAGCCGGCCAGGCCGTCGGTCGAGGCGTTGAACGACGCCTTGAGGAAGCGCAGCGCGGTGGGCGACTTGGCGAGCATCTCGTCGCACCACTCGAGCGTGACGCGCTCCACGTCCTCCAGGGGCACCACGGCGTTCACGAGGCCCATCGCCAGGGCCTCCTGCGCGTCGTACTGGCGGCAAAGAAACCAGATCTCCTTGGCCTTCTTCTGTCCCACGACCTCGGCCAGGTAGCCTGCGCCGTAGCCCGCGTCGAACGAGCCCACCTTGGGGCCCGTCTGCCCGAAACGCGCGTTGTCGGCGGCGATGGTGAGGTCGCACACGAGTTGCAGCACGTTGCCGCCGCCGATGGACCATCCTTTGACCATGGCCACGACGGGCTTGGGGATGACGCGGATGAGCCGTTGCAGGTCGAGCACGTTGAGGCGCGGGACGCCGTCGGAGCCCACGTACCCGCCGTTGCCGCGTTTGCCCTGGTCGCCGCCGGAGCAGAACGCCTTGTCGCCGGCACCGGTGAGGATGATGGCGCCGACGGTGGGGTCGTCGCGGCAGATTGTGAACGCGTCGAGCATCTCGTTCACGGTGAGCGGGGTGAACGCGTTGTGCACCCGGGGGCGGTTGATGGTGATGCGCGCGATGGCGCCGGTGCGGTCGAAGAGGACCTCTTGGTACTCCTTGACGGTCTCCCAGGCGCGCTGGGCGTCGCCGTCGGTGTGGGGATTGGGCTGTTCCTGTTCCACGGTGTGCCTTTCCGGCGCCGAGGCGCCTGGGACGCAGGGTTGGCGGCCGCCTCTCGCGGCCGCGTGGGGCCGGTGCGGCGTCGCGGCCGC
>CAZUFB010000096.1:0-7687 GCA_964619775.1 uncultured Coriobacteriaceae bacterium | reverse complement strand
AAGCGGCCCGCGCCGGTTCTTTTTGTATACGCAAACAGGCCCGTTGTATACAGAACCGTTCTATGGGCTGTCACGCCCTCCGCCGTTTGTACATGCTCGATATCGAACGGGGAACTTCAAACCGACATTTCCCAGGGCGGCAGGCATCTGGGGAAACGAAACTTGGCGTATCCCAGTCGATATATGCCGTATTGCATACACCGGTACTGATTTCGGAAATCAAACCGCAGTCTTGGCGAATATCCGGCACCGACCCGGCAAGGTTCTGGATCTTCGCGGAATCTTCGCGTCGGCGAAGCCCCGCTGCTCCACGGGCCTCACGTCCCATAAGCCACATCCCATAAGTCTCAATTGCTAAGTTCAGCAACCTGTGAGAGATTTACACCCTGTCGACGGCATACTTGCAAGAGTTATCGACTTATCTACCTGCGGAGATACTACCAGGCAATTCGTGCTACCCGATTGACACCCGTTCCGAGGCAGTTTTTATCTCATAGGTTGCAAAACATAGTAAAACATATCACCAGTTGCAAAACGTAGCAGAACTCCCGCCGCCCGTGCGCCTACTCCCAGCAGGGCCTCCGCCGCCCGCGAGTCTGCCCGACATCCCGTTTCACTCGCTTTCCTGCTGTTTCGGCTCCCCACTTTTGCGGGTGGCCTGCCGCCGGTGCGCTGCCTATACTCAAGCCGTGCGGCCGCTAAAGGGGGCGGCCTTCAACCGTGAGAGAAAGGGGAGCGCTATGCAGCTTACGCGCAGGGATCTGGTCAAGTTCGGAGGCACCGCGTGCCTGGTGGCCGGTGCCGCGTCCGGCGTCGCGCTGGCCGACGAGGCCGCGTCCGGCGGCTATGTCGTGGGGTCGGGCGACGTCAACTTCACCCAGGAGGCCGACATCCTGATCGTCGGCACGGGCATCGCCGGCTTGGCTGCCGGCATGGAACCCGCGCTCGCCGGCAAGAAGATCATCTACGCCGAAAAGAAAGCCTCGTTCGGCGGCGACTCCCTCACCTCGTGCTGGTTCATGTTCGCCAGCGGCACCAAGGTGCAGCTCGACGCCGGCGCCGAGACGACCATCGACCAGGCGTGGGAGTCGGCGGCCGAGTCGCAAGAAGCCCTCTTCGACTACGACTGGTGGCCCGCGTGGGCAAAGGGCAAGTACTACGCCAACACTCTGTTTTTCGACTGCGCCGTCGAGAACTTCGGCTGCTCGTTCCAAGAGCCCTGCACCACCGAGGAGCTGCCGCGCCTCGGGTCGAGCGTGATGCTGCCGGCCGAGGGAATCGCGACCGGCTACCGGTACGTGATGTCGCCCATCCAGGCCAGGCTCGAAGAGCTCGGCGCCGAGTTCCTCTACAACATGCGCGCCACGGCGCTCATCAAGGACGCCCCCGACGGCGCGGTCATCGGCTGCCGCTTCGTCGACGCCGACGGCAGCAACGTCGACATCAAGGCGTCTGCCGTGGTCCTGGCCACCGGCTGCTTCATCGACAACGGCGAGATGGTCAACGAGTACCTGCCCGACTGGGCCAACTACGGCACGCTGGTCCACGGCTCGCTCGGCGAGGGCCACACGATGGCCGCCGCGGCGGGCGCGCAGATGGTGGGTATGGACACCTCCATCTCTGCCCACTACGCCAACCTCATGGGCGACCTGCCCAACGCTACTACCTGGGGTTACTGGACGCCGCTGGTGCTGGTGCTGCCTAACGGCAAGCGCTTCATCCAGGAAGGCCAGTCGCACGACGCCGGTCAGGCCGCCGTGGACGCCGGCTACCGCGAGTGGTGGGTCGTCTTCGACCAGCGCGCCTTCGACAACCGCTCCATCGCGACGTCGGTCGACAACAACGTTTCGCTGCACCAGGACGTCTACCGCACGGCCGACACCGTCGAGGACCTGGCCGTCGCCATGGACGTGCCGGTCGACCAGCTCGTGGCTACCTTCGAGGAGTACGACGGATACGTCGAGGCCGGCGAGGACGCCGCCTTCGGCAAGACCTCGTGGCTCGAGTCGCTGCAGCCGCCCTACCATGCCCTCAAGCTCAACGTCGTGCGCTACAAGACGTCGGGCGGCGTGATGTGCGGTCCCAACAACCAGGTGATCGACGAGAACGGCGAGGAGATTCCCGGCCTGTATGCCTGCGGCGCCATCCTGCTGCCCGCCCAGGCGTCGGTCTCGGGCTGCGCTGCGACCGGCTACTACACCGGCCAGACGCTGGCGGCCCTGTAGGGCGACGCCGACGAGTTGAACGCGACGCCCGGCCGGGCGGCCTTCGCGCCCCGGCCGGGCGTCGCGTGTGCGGGCGAGAGGTTTGCAGGCGCCTACAGGCGCACCGGGCTCTGCTGCCGTCCTGTTGCGGACCGCCATGGGACATCGAAATCCCCGCAACATACATCCAACGTTCATCCCCGCGCCAGGTTGGGTTAATCTTGACCCTGCACACTGGAAGCATCCCACAGCGGCCCGGGGCGCTTGCCCGGGCAATCAAGAGGAAGGATGCCCCATGTTCAGGAATGCTAACACCAACGCCGCCGGCTCCAACGCCGATGTCGGCGGCGCCTCGTCGCCCGCAGGTGCCGGCGCCCCCGGGGCGGACCCCTCCTCCAGCCTCACCCCGGAGGAGAAGCTTGCCCGCGTCGAGCTGGTGCGCGACAAGACGGGGGTCGGCTTCGAGGAGGCCCGCTCGGCGCTCGAGGCGTGCGGCTACGACCCGCTCGACGCCATCGTGCTGCTCGAACGCCAGGGCAAGACCGCCCGCCAGACGGCGAGCTACGCCACGTCGGGCAGCACGGCCGAGGCCCAGGCGTACGAGGAGATGTCCCAGGCCCAGAGCGACTTCGAGTCGTCCACCAAGCCGAGCGGCTTCACCGTCGCGTGCAGGCGGGTGCTCGCGTGGCTCAAGCGGGCGCTGCGCCGCAGCGTCGAGATCAAGTTCGTCGTGACGCGTCGGGGCGACGTGGTGCTCGACGTCCCGCTCCTGCTGCTCGTCGTGCTGCTTGTCTTCGCGTTCTGGGTCCTTGTCCCACTGCTGATCGTCGGGCTGTTCTTGGAGTTCAGGTATAGTTTCGAAGGGGTGGGCAAGGTCACGGTCGACGTCAACGAGTGGTCGCGCAAGGCGTCCGACGGGGTGGACCACCTCAAGCGCGACGTGATGGACGGCTACGACGACGCCGCGCGGCGCGGCGGGGACGGGTCGGGCGCGGGTACGGACGGGCGGTAGCGGCCGCAGGCGGGCAAAGGGACGTCTATGGGCAAGATTCTGATCGTCGAGGACGAGGAGAAGATCGCGCGCTTCGTGGAGCTCGAGCTGGTGCACGAGGGCTACGCGGTCGACAAGGCCGCCGACGGGCGTGCGGGCGTGGAGGCGGCGTTGGCGGAGGACTACGACCTCATCCTGCTCGACGTCATGCTGCCGGGGCTCAACGGGCTTGAGGTGCTTCGGCGGGTGCGCAAGGTCAAGCAGACACCGGTCATCCTGCTCACCGCCCGCGATGCGGTGATGGACAAGGTCGCGGGCCTGGACGCCGGGGCCGACGACTACATCACCAAGCCCTTCGCCGTCGAGGAGCTG
Organism: uncultured Coriobacteriaceae bacterium; assembly: GCA_964619775.1. Classification (GTDB taxonomy): domain Bacteria; phylum Actinomycetota; class Coriobacteriia; order Coriobacteriales; family UMGS124; genus CAZUFB01. Next base: position 4,120 of record CAZUFB010000096.1, on the reverse strand, counting down.
CTTGCGCGGGTGCGCGTGGCCCTCAAGCACCGCGCGTCGGTCGGCGAGGCGGACGGCGAGGGCCCGGCGGCGCCCGAAGGCGTGCAGGCGCAGGCGCCCGTACCTGCCCCGGCGGCCCCTGCGTTCGGGCCGCAGCCGGCATCCGCTGCGCCTTCGGGGCCCTCCGCCCCGCCGCGCCCCCAGGCGCTTGTCGCAGGCCCGGTCGCGCTCGACCCGGGCAGCCGCGAGGTGACGGTCGGCGGCGAGCCGGTGGCGCTCACCAACCGCGAGTTCGAGGTGCTCCGCGCCCTGCTCGAAAACAAGAACCTCGTGATGACGCGCGACCAGCTGGCCCGCGTCGCCTGCGGCTACGACTACGTGGGCGAGACGAACATCATCGACGTCTACGTGCGCCGCATCCGCTCCAAGATCGACGACCGCTTTGGGGTTGAGCTGGTCACGACGGTGCGCGGGGTCGGCTATGTCGTTCGCGAGAGGTAGGCGTGGCGCGGGCCCCGCAGACGGCGCGGGCCCTGCAGGCGGTGCGGATCCTGCGGGCGGCGGCCGGTCTGCCGGGCGGGGTGGGCCCGCCGCAGCTCCCGGTTTCCGTGTGCCCTTCCGGCGTCCCGCCGGCGCGCGCAGCATGCCGTCCATCGCCCGCAGCGTGGCGTTTTCCATCTACGTGCGCCGCTTCGCGTCGTTCGTCGTGTTCGACGTCCTGCTCGTCGCGGCGCTGGCGGTCGGGTTCGTGTTCCAGTGCGTGCAGCAGGTTCCCGAGGAGGTGCGTTCCGGCGTCGGGCTGCTGTCGCCTGTTTCCGGGGGCGTGCGCATAGAGCCCGCGGGGACGGGCCGGCCCCTCGGCGACGCCGAGCTCGTGCTTGTCGACGCGGACGGCGGGGAGTATGCGTTTGCCCTGGACGGCCTGCTCGCCTACGCGGTGCCCGTGGGGGCCGTCGCGGTCGTCGCCCAGGTGTGCTCGCTGCTGTCGGCCCCCTCGAACACCCGGCTCATCCGGCGCAAGCTCAAGCCGCTCAACGACCTCGCCCTGGCCGCCGAGGCCATCGGCAGCGCCGCGGCGGCCGACCGGCCGGCGGGCCCGTCCGCCGCAAGCGACCGCGCGAAGTTCGAGAGCCTCGAGCGCGCCATCTCCACGGCCACGGTCGACGCGCCTACCGTGGCGACGGGCGACAAGGACCTGCGCAGCATCGAGGTCGCGCTCAACAGCCTGCTGCGCCGTATGCAGGAGGCCAAGCAGCAGCAGATGCGCTTCGTCTCGGACGCGTCGCACGAGCTGCGCACGCCCATCGCGGTCGTCCAGGGCTACGTCAACATGCTCGACCGCTGGGGCAAGACCGACGAAAGCGTGCTCGACGAGTCCATCGAGGCCCTCAAGGCCGAGGCCGACCACATGCAGGAGCTCGTGGAGCAGCTGCTCTTCTTGGCGCGCGGCGACTCGGGCCGCACCGTGCTCGAGCGCGAGGAGTTCAGCATGGCGCGCCTCGTGGACGAGGTGGGCGCCGAGTCGCAGATGATCGACGACGCCCACCGCTACCGGACGCAGACGCCCGCCGGTGCCGCCGACGGCTTCCCCGACGGGCTGCGCTGGTGGATGGACGGCGACCGCGCGATGGTGAAGCAGTCGATGCGCATCGTCGTCCAGAACGCCGCGCGCTACTCGGCCCCCGGCACGGAGGTGCGCCTGAGCGCGCTGGCGGACGAGGTGGGGAAGCGCGTCGGCTATGCCGTGCAGGACGAAGGCATCGGCATGGCGGCGTCCGACGCCGAGCACGTGTTCGAGCGTTTCTACCGCTCTGACGCCGCCCGCGGCAAGCGCGCCGGCGGCACGGGGCTGGGCCTCGCCATCGCCAAATGGATCGTCGACGCCCATGGAGGCACCGTCGAGGTGCTTTCGCGCGAGGGTGTCGGCACCCGCTTCACCGTGTGGTTTCCGCGTGGCGAGGCCGGGACGCGGTAGGGGCCGCGACCCGGCCTCGCGCCCCCCCCCGCAGGACGCCATGAAGGCTTTATCCGGGAGATTCGCAGGCGGTCATCTCGATTCGACCTTCTTAAACGACTTCACTTTGTGCTGCTTTTTTCTGCCTTGTGACGGTGCCATTACCTGGTCATAGGAAGGGTAGGCTGCGATCAATGCAGCCGTCAGCACCGCCATCAGCAGTAAAACCCCGCAGCCAATTAGGGGATTGTAGACCGTTCCTTCCTGTCCTGCGTAGCCGATTATCCCCAGCCCTGCCGTAATCGGATAAAAGTCTGTCAGGTTCCGACCAGCGACAAAGATTCCGCAAAAGCCGTAGAAAAACGCAATCCCCGTTCCAGTAAAGAAACGATCCCGCTTTCTCCCAAACCACACGATCAGGGGTGCAACTGCCACAAAGTTGAACAGAGCGACTGCGCAAATCTGCAGCAGGGAACGCCCAACCTCTGCCGTGCCCATATTCTCACAGTGCAGGACAAACGCGCCCGCAAGCAGTGTGCAGAGAAAGCTGAACACGGCGAACAGAACAGTCAGCAGACCGGTGACAATCAGCTTCCCAATCAAAAGACGTTTCAGAGAGACGGGAACGGTTGTCACGGATTTTAATGTGTTGTCCGTGTACTCACGATTGATGATATAGCCGCCGGTCAGCACGATAACAAAAGGGAATCCCAGGCTAAAATTATTCCAGATGACGTTGTTCGCAAACACCTCGTAGGTGGCCGTCTCGGTATCGAATGAGGTTTGGAAGATAGCCAATGCGAATACAAAAAACACCGCAACAATGCCTACCCACAGGATGCTATATCGTTTAATCTTTTGAAATTCGCTAAGCACAATGGATATCATGTCGATCCCCTATATCTCGCTTTTCTTGTAGAAGAACATGGACAAGAAAGAAAACGCGCAGCCATAAACTGCCATGACGCCGATCATATACGACATCGGCTCTGTATAGGGCAGGATGTACGAGAGCGCGTCTTCAACCGGCATGATTCCAAGATACCATTTCATGATGAGGGGGATCGGCAGTACGGAGGCGAGTGTATCCATCAACTCGGGACTTGTGCCGAACATCATCGTGATCGCAAAGCTGACCACCGCATAGGCAAACGAGAGGATGATAGAAAAGATATAACTCTTATTGCCGATTAGGATTACCATGATTACAGGCAGAGTCCCGATTAGGATGAAAATCCCCGAGCAAACACTGACGCCCAGGCGAAGCAGCACATGGCTCACGTTCCCCACAATCAATCCTCCCACCAAGGAGGCCCCTAACCCTGCGACCGAATAGAGCACGGCCAAGCCCATCAGTACGCATAGTTTGGAAAAAAGAATTTTTGTTTTAGAAACGGGTATTACCAGAAGATTTTTCAAGGTATCGTTGTCCCGCTCCATCAAAAACAGCATCGTAGCGATTACGCCCAACACGCAGGGCAGGAACAGGAGATCGCCAAAGAGAAAGACCGCTCGAAAAAGCTGCTCGAAGGTTTGGCTGTCCCTTGCCATCAATATGGTCAGGACCATGGGAAAAAGAATCGCCGCCCCTATGGTAAGCCGGACGAATCTCTTCCGCTTTAGCTTTTGAAATTCGCAGGCAATCAGATTAAGCAATTCCCTCACCCCCAGTAACTTTTTTGAAGTAGTCCTCCAAAGTGGCCTCGAACAAATGGGACTCGTAAAGATCGATGCCCCCCTCGACATATGCCCGGTTTATGGCCGCGACCGGCAAAGTCACATCGTAAAGGGCGAGCCTCCAATCATCTATGATTTTGAAGTTGTTTGTATGGAACTGCTCTTCCAGAATTCGGGCGGCCTGTGCGGGGTCGGACAGCTCGAAATGGATGTATCTGCTGTTCTTCCTCTCCAATTCCGCCAAGCTTTCCTCCTCCAGCAAAACCCCGTGGTCGATGATGCCGATGTCGTCCGCCAGCAGGGAAATCTCCGAGAGGATATGGCTGGAAATCAGAATGGTTTTCCCTCGCTCGTTGCACAGATTCCGGATAAACTTCCGTACCTCCGCGATGCCGATGGGGTCAAGGCCGTTGATGGGCTCGTCGAGGATCAGCAGTTCTGGATCGTGCATGATTGCCAGCGCGATGGCAAGCCGCTGCTTCATGCCAAGGGAATACTGAGCGTACAGCT
>CAZUFB010000095.1:0-7773 GCA_964619775.1 uncultured Coriobacteriaceae bacterium | reverse complement strand
CGCTGCTAGATAGCTTGATAACTTTTGCAAGCATGCTGTCGACAAGGTGTAAATTTCTCACAGCTTGCAGAACTTAGCAAAGTACGGTCTGGCATAAACACGCCGGTCTGCTCCTGGTCGATTTGGCCCGGCCTGGCCGGCGGAGTGCCAGCCCTCGAGCCCTCGTTGCCTGTGCCTCTTCCCCTATATCCCGTTGACCACGCAGGTCGGCCGCTCGCCGCGCTCGACGCGGGCCACGTTGTCCCACATGTGCGCCTGCCCGCGGCGCATGCTGCCGGTGGTGATGCCGCCCAGATGCGGAGAGAAAAGCAGCCTGCCGGCGGCCTCGGGCGGCAGGTTGAGCAGGACGTTGTCGGTCGTGACCGGTTCGGGGTAGACGGTGTCGAGCCCCGCCCCGGCGATGGTGCCGGCGACGAGCGCCCGGGCGAGCGCGTCGTTGTCGACGATCTCTCCGCGGGCGGTGTTGACCAGGTAGGCGTCGGGGCGCATCCGCGCCAGGAAGGCGTCGTCCACCAGCCCCGTCGTCTGCGGGGTCACCGCGCAGTGGATGCTTGCGAAGTCGCACTGCGGCAGCATCTCCTCCAAGCCGCCGCACCACTCCGCTCCCAGCTGCGCCTCGAGCGCAGGGTCTTTGCGGGAGCGCCCCGTGTAGAGCACGCGCGTCCCGAACGCCTTGAGCCGTGCGGCCGTCGCCTGCCCGATGCAGCCTAGGCCCACGATCCCCACCGTGCAGTCGGCCAGGTCGGTGACGCCCTCGCGCATGCCGCGCAGCTTCACCTCCATCTGGCGGCCGGCGCGCACGGCCGCGTCGCCTGCGACCACCCCGCGCAGCAGGCCGAGCATCAGCAGGATGGCCTGCTCGGCGACGGCCCCGGCGTTCATGCCCTGGTTGTTGCAGACGTACACCCCGTGGGCGGCGGCGCAGGCCAGGTCGATTTTGTCGAAGGCGACGCCTTCGGAGTTTATGAGCCTGAGGCGGGGAAGGCGCTCGATGAGGGCTGCCGTGACCGGCGTGATGGCGTCGACGAGCAGCACCTCGGCGTCGGGCATGGCGGCGACGACCTCGTCGTCGGTGGCGTCGTGGCCCAAAAACAGGCACCGGTCGCCGTCGAGGTAGGGGTTGTCGGGAAAGACGCGCTCGTAGTAGCCGCGGTCGCCCAGGATGCAGATGTTGACGGACATGGCAGGCTCCTTGCTGTCGTGCGGCGGCTGCGTCGGGGTTGCAGCCGGCGGAGGTTGTCTGCGGGCAAGCATACACCGTTTGCGGGGCCGCAGGCCGCGCCGCTCAGACCCGCGCGCAGGGAAACCCGGAAGCCGGGGTCGGGGGAGGGCGTCCGAGACTGCGAGGGCGCCGCCGGCTGCGGCTCGGCCGCCCCCCGGACCTCGGGGGCCGGCGGCTACGCCGTAGGGAACGCCCACAGGTTCGCGCACTGGTCCAGAATGGTCTGCAGGTCCCAGGTTTTCGCGCTGCGCTCGGCGCTGTTGGGGTCGAAGACGACGGCGCGTCCGTTTGCGTCGAGCCCGCATAGGGCGATGAAGTGCCCCGACTGTGTGAAGTCGCCCGGCCGCATGCTGCAGATGACGGGGGCGCCTGCGGCGAGTGCGTTCGCGAGGGTCGAGACGTCGGCCGGCAGCTCTTCGCCCGTCAGGCCGAGCATCTGCGCCCCGTCGGTCATGAGACGCCAGGCGGTAAGGCCGTTTTCGACAAAGCCGTTGGTATCGCTGAACGCGCACATCGAGGCGGGATTGTAGTCGGTCTTCCCGGTAAGGTAGACGTACACCATCGTGAGGCAGGTGGGGCCGCACCCGCTTTGCGCCACGGTCGCCCCGGCATACGGTTCGTCCGCCCAGGCGGGGTCGGTCTGGTAGAGGTGGGGCATGGTCCCGGCACGCCACTGCGCGACCGGCGTGCTCGTGGCGACTTCTGCGTCGGGGCCGGGCATGGCGGACGGGGCGCCGGCAAGCGGGCCGCGTGCCGTCGAGACGACGACCGTCGCCGCCAGTGCGCCCAGGACGACGAGCACGCCGACGACGCCGGCGACGGCTGTCCGCGGGGTGCGCCGCGTGCGGATGTACGGGCTGACGCAGCCCGGTTGCCCGCTGGTCGTCGCCGGCCTTCGGGCGGGCAGCCTTCCCCTCGGCAGGCTGTCAGGATACCGCCGACCGGGGTCGGCGGGGACGGGCCTGCGGTCGGTCGTGTCGGGTTGCCCTATGCGTTCGGCGGATGTCTCAGGCAGCATGGTCGGCCTCCCTGGACGGACGGGTTCGGTTGCGGCTTGGGCGTTCCTGCCGCGCGATACGATACGACGGGCCTGCGCCCCAGGCGGTTGCCGGCCCCATGCGATGTCCTTGCGAAAAGCTTGCGGGGAGAAACCGGCCTGCCGTGCACGGCGTGCGGGGGCGGCGCGCGCCGCATGCGGGGATCGCACGAGCGTGGGCGCAGCGAGGCAACGGAGCCGGCGTTTTTGTGGACTGCTCTATACCCCCACCCAGTGGGGGTGTATGCTGTACCCGACGACGGCATGCGGGCGCATGGTCCGGCGCGGCCGCCCGAAAAGCCAGCCAACCGTGGGAGGTTCCCATGACGCACCAGAAGTTCGACGTCGGCGGCATGACCTGCGCCGCCTGCCAGGCGCACGTCGAGAAGGCGGTCTCCAAGCTCGAGGGCGTGCAGGGCGTGACCGTCAACCTGCTGTCCGGATCGATGGCGGTTGACTACGACGCGGACGCCCTTACGCCCGACGACATCTGCTCGGCGGTGGACAAGGCAGGCTACTCGGCAAACCTGCAGGCCGGCCAAGGAGCCGCGGGTTCTTCGCCTTCGGGTACCGCCGCGCGCCCCATGAGCTTCGAGAGCCCCACCAAGAAGCTCGAGGAGACGGCGCGCAAGATGCGCACGCGGCTCATCGTCTCCATCGTGTGCCTCGTCCCGCTGTTCTACATCGGCATGGGGCACATGTTCGGCTGGCCGCTGCCGGCGTTCTTCACCGACCACCGCTATGCGATGAACCTGTGCCTGGCCGAGATTTTCCTGCTCGTCCCTATCGTCTATGCGAACAGCGCCTACTTTACCAACGGCTTCAAGTCGCTTGCGCACGGCTCGCCGAGCATGGACACGCTCGTGGCCATCGGCGCGGCGGCGTCCATCGCCTACTCGGTCTACGCGACGTTTCAGGTGAGCCTCGCGCTGGGCGCGGGCGACCACGAGGCGGCGCACGACTGGGTGATGAACAACCTGTACTTTGAGAGCGCCGGCATGATCTTGTCGCTGGTCACGGTGGGCAAATACCTCGAGACGCGCAGCAAGTCCAAGACGGGCGGCGCCATCGAGCACCTCATCAGCCTGGCGCCCAAGACGGCGAGGCGCCTGGTCGACGGCGAGGAGCAGACGGTTTCGGCCGACGCCATCGCGCTGGGCGACCTCATCGTGGTGCGGCCGGGCGAGTCGATCCCCGTGGACGGCGTCATCGTGGAGGGGGCGTCGTCGGTCGACGAGTCGGCGCTCACGGGCGAGTCGATGCCCGTCGAGAAGTCCGCAGGCGACACCGTGAGCGCGGCCACCATCAACCGCACCGGCTCGTTCACCTTCCGGGCGACGCGCGTGGGGGCCGACACCAACCTTGCGCGCATTATTCGGCTCGTCGAGGACGCCAACGCCACCAAGGCCCCCATCGCCCGCCTGGCCGACAAGGTGGCCGGCGTGTTCGTGCCCATCGTCCTGGGCATCGCCCTGGTGACCTTTATCGTGTGGATGGTCGCGACCGGCGCCGACGTGCCCCGCGCCCTCATGGCGGCGGTGGCCGTGGTGGTCATCTCGTGCCCGTGCGCGCTGGGCCTGGCGACCCCGGTGGCCATCATGGTCTCAACCGGCAAGGGTGCCGAGATGGGCATCCTGTTCAAAAGCGCCGAGGCGCTCGAGACGCTGCACAAGGTGGGCACCGTGGTGCTCGACAAGACCGGCACGGTGACCCGGGGCGCGCCGAGCGTGACCGACGTGCTGCCGGCCGAAGGCGTGACGGAGAAGGGGCTGCTCAAACTCGCCGCGGCGCTCGAGTCCAAAAGCGAGCATCCGCTGGCCGAGGCGATCGTGGGGCATGCCAAGGGGCTCGGCATCGTGCCTCGGCAGGTGTCGGGCTTCGAGGCGCTGCCGGGCCGCGGCGTGACGGCGCGCGAGGGGGCCAACGTCGTGGCGGCCGGCAACTCCCGCTGCATGGCCGAGCTCGGCGTCGCGGTGCCCGACGGCGTACGCGAGCGGTTCGCCGCCGCAGGCAAGACGCCGCTGTTCTTTGCGAAGAACGGGGTGTACCAGGGCACGGTCGCCGTGGCCGACACCGTGAAGCCCACGAGCGCCCGCGCGGTGGAGACGCTGCACGAGCTGGGGGTGCGCACGGTGATGCTGACCGGCGACAACGAGCTCACGGCGCGCGCCATCGCCGCGCAGGTGGGCATCGACGAGGTGCTTGCCGACGTGCTGCCCCAGGACAAGGAGCGCCACGTGCGCGAGCTGCAGCAGGCCGGCCAGTCGGTCGCGATGGTGGGGGACGGCGTGAACGACTCTCCCGCCCTGGCGCGCGCCGACGTGGGCATAGCCATCGGGACCGGCACCGACGTGGCCGCCGAGAGCGCCGACGTCGTGCTGATGCGCAGCGACCTGCTCGACGTGACGCGTGCCATAGAGCTGTCGCGCGCGACGATGCGCAACATCAAGCAGGACCTGTTCTGGGCGCTGTTCTACAATTCTATCGGCATTCCCCTGGCGGCGGGCGTGTTCTACCCGCTGCTGGGATGGCAGCTTTCGCCCATGTTCGGCGCCGCGGCGATGAGCCTGAGCTCCATCTGCGTGGTGTCCAACGCGCTGCGCCTGCGCGGTTTCCGCTCCAAGCTCGCACCGCGGGGGCGCGACGCCTCGTAGGGAATGCGGCCGACCCCGGCCGGCCGCAAAGCGCGCCGCCGTGGGGTTTGGAGCCGACGGTTGACTTTGAGAGAAAGGATGTTTGCCATGAAGTACACCATCAAGACGTCGGGGCTCATGTGCGGCCACTGCGAGGCCAACGTCGAGTCGCACCTGCTCGAGGTGGCGGGCGTGACCGATGCCGAGGCGAGCCACGAGACCAACACCGTCGAGGTCGAGTGCTCCGACGACGTGACGCCCGACCAGCTGCGCGCGGCCGTGCTCGCCGCAAGCGAGAACTACCAGGTCCTCGAGATTTCGGCCGCCTAGCCATGATGGCCGACCATGCCGAGGTCCTGCGCTATCTGCGCACGGCGCGCGGCCAGATAGACGGCATCATCAAGATGGTCGAGGAGGACCGCTACTGCATCGACGTGTCGAACCAGCTCATGGCGACCGAGAAGCTGCTGGCCAAGACCAACGCCTGCGTGCTCAAGGCGCATATCGAGCACTGCGTGCGCACCGCCGCCGAGAGCGGCTCCGACGCCGAGCGCGACGAGAAGTTCGCCGAGATCGAGTCGGTCATCGACAAGCTCGCGCGGTAAGGGCGCAGGGCGAGGACGGAGCGGACGGTTTTTCACAGGGTCGCCCCCGGCGCGACCGGCGCGTGCCGGGGCCGGCGTCACCGAGTATCGTCCGCGTTTAGCCAAGGTCGCGATAGAGGTCTTCGACCGTCACGGTGCGCAGGTCGTCGCGCCACTTCTGAAGGCGCGATGCGTCATAAGGCCGTCGTGTAGGAGCCGCCCTTCTCCGCCAAACGGCTGGGGGAGGGAGGCGTTTTTGACATGCGGACCTCTCTGCCTGCCGCCAAACGGCGTCTTGGTGCGCGGTGCCTAGCCGACGCCCCGTTCGGCATCGCGCATCTCGTCTGTGTCGTCAGAGAACAGGTCTATGAGCTCCTGCTTCGAGTGGATGCCGAGCTTGGCGTAGAGGCTCTTGGCGTAGCTGCGCACGGTGCTGGTCGCCAGTCCCAGTTCGTCGGCGACGTAGGTTGCGGAACGGCCGCGGGCAAGCAGCAGCAAAACCTCCTGTTCGCGGACGGTCAGTCGGTGCCGTCTACCCAAGGCGTCGGCGCGCTGCTCGTAGGTGTCGGGTGCGGGGTTTGCGACGGTTGGATCGGCCGGGGTGTTTTGCGGCGTGCCGGTTTGACCGTCGGTCGCCGTGCAGGAGGCAAAAGCCGGCTGGTCGGAGGGGTCGTCGGCCAGTTCGGTTACCGCGGGCTTTCCGTCCTGTGCCAGCGAGCCCAGAGCGACGCTGTCGCTGTGCAGCGGGGCGCGCCGGTTGCGGGCGAAGGCAACGAGGACGAGCATGAGCAGGTAGATTGAGGCGATGGCCACGATGAGCGAGCGGACGGTGGCGTCGACGTCGTTTCTCATGCCTAGCAACGCGCCCCCGACGAGTCCTGCGAGCAGGACGAGGCGCGAGAGAAACGTGACGGTGCCCACGGCCGCCCCGGCAGGCAGCTTTGCCGCTCGTGCGTATTCCAGCAGCAGGAAGAGCATCGAGACGCTGGCGAAGGCGTTGAACGCCGCGAGCGCCGAGGTGAAGACGGCGCCGCCGGCCGTGTCGACGAACGGCATCGCGATAAGGATGAGCGCGATTGCCGGGCATGCGCGGCCGAACGTCTTGCGGATGCTCGGTGTGCTGCGGGCGAACAGGGCAAGGCAGACGACGAGCGCGTAGGCTGCGGCCGTGGCGACGTTGCGCAGGACCGACAAACCGGGCGTTTCTTGGAGGCCGCTCACCTGGAACGCCGTAACGAGGCCGAGGATGAGCCCGGTAGCGGCGTAGACGATAAACGGGCCGGCAAGGTACGAGGCCGCATCGGCGATGCGGCGCCTCCGCAGGGCGCGCGTCGGCCGGGTTGCCGGAGCCGGCGGCTCGCCGCACTGCCGGTTATGGCATGCGTAGAGGATGGCGCTGGCGACGCCTGCGACGAACAGCGCCCAGGGCTGCGCGGGGGCGGGGAGGCTGCCGACGAGGGCCGTGCCGACCGATCCGGCCAGCATGGCGAAGGCCAGCAGCGCAAGGCAGCGGCGGGGTCGCAGCGAGGCGAAGGGGACGAGCCACACGGTGTTGGCGATGATGGCGGCGACGCCGTAGACCGCGGACGGCACGACGGTCTCCGCACCCGGTGGCAGGCGGGCAAGCAGGCCCGACGCCAGGAGAGGGTTGGCGCATGCCAGGATGAGCAGGGCTGCGATTGCCGGGACGTCGAGCCGCAGGGTTGGGCGCCGCCAGTACAGCACGGTTAGCACCGCCGAGGTAAGGAGGATGAAGAACGACGACGCGATGCTGAACGACAGGCTGTTGATGAGGATGTGCGAGTTCTCGATGGTCGAAGACGCCGTGGTGTAGGTACGGTCCATGAGGATTTTGAACAGGCCGTATCCCGCAAGCAGCGCGATGTGGGGGCGGGCGGTCGCACGGTTTTCAGCTGCAAGCACGGCCCGGGTGCGCCGCATGCGCCTTCCCGGCGAAACGGGCCGCGCCGCGGCATTGCGCGCCGCCGCCGTGGTTGCCGCAGCCGAACGTTTAGACATCGACCCTGTTCCCCCAAGCGTCCTTTGCCTTCTGTGGCACCCTTCGTGTGCCGAGGTTCGACATAGTGTAATCCATGGGATTGCATCGCTGCGGCGAGAGGCGGGGCGGTCGTTGGCAAAGACGGCCCCGGCGCCTGCATATGCAAGGTGCCGGGGCCGACGGTGGATGCGGCTTATCGTCTTTGCGCCGCGATGCCGTGTGGCATGCTACGCGGCAGGTCCGTCTGTCTCCTCGACCAGCGTGGCGGGTTCGGTCGCACCTTCGAACTGGCCTTGGGC
>CAZUFB010000094.1:0-7786 GCA_964619775.1 uncultured Coriobacteriaceae bacterium | reverse complement strand
CGCATAGACGTACATGTCGACGGCCAGGGCGCACGCCTCATCGCCCTCGGAGGCGGCCTGCAGGATCTCGCGCATGTCGCTCGACCGGCCCGAGACGCCGAGCAGCCCCGACTCGCGGTTGAGGATGTCGTCCATCTCGTCGAAGGTGATGTGCTCGCGGCGCATGATGTAGGTCACGATGGCCGGGTCGATCGAACCCGAACGCGTGCCCATCATGATGCCCTCGAGCGGGGTGAAACCCATCGTCGTGTCGACTGACATTCCGTGGTCCACCGCCGCGATGCTGCCGCCGTTGCCCAGGTGGCACGTGATGATGCCGAGTTCCCGCAAGGGACGCCCAAGCAGGTTGGCCGCCTGCTGGGCTGCGTAGCGGTGGCTTGTGCCGTGCGCGCCGTAGCGGCGGATGCCGTACTCCCTGTAGTAGCGCATCGGAAGCGGGTACATGAACGCCTTGGGCGGCATCGTCTGGTGGAAGGCCGTGTCGAACACCGCGGCCTGCGGCACCTCCGGCAACCGGCGGCGACACAGGCGAATGCAGGCCACCGCACTCGGGTTGTGCAGGGGCGCCAGCGCCGAGCACTCGTCGATCTTGGCGAGCGCATCGTCGTCGATAAGCACCGTCTTGGAAAAATACTCGCCGCCCGCGACGATGCGGTTACCCACGGCCTCGACGTCGGCAAGCCCCGCCACAGGCGAGGCCGGGTCGGCGTCGAGCGCGTCAAGGACGCATCCCAACACCTCGTCGACGCCTTTGCCTGCGACGTCGAGGCCGCGCGTCTCGTCGCCGAAGGTCAGCCTGAGGCGCGCGCCGTCGGTGCCGAGTCGCTCGCCGAGCGCCTTCATAAGGCAGCGCTTGCCGTCGGTCTCGACGAGCTGGGACTTGAGCGAGCTGCTGCCTGCGTTGACGACGAGGACTTTCATAGAGGGACCTCCTGGAGAGCGACGGCCGTTTGCCTGCTGCGTGTATCGGGGGTCAACGATACCAGGCCGGTAGCGCGGTCGCCAAGTGCAACGGCGGACGGCAACGGAGCGCAGCGGGACAACATGCGCCAGAAACACCGCCGAGTGCGTATCCGTGGAACAAGTCGTGGCAAAAACGTGTCCGAGTGCACTTCCCCAAGGGCCTTCCTTGGGGATGTCAGCGCGCAGTCGGATAACCCAACCTGCGATTTTGCCACAGGCCCAGCACTTCTCCGGCGATCATCGCTCTTGTACCGGCTCCAAGACAAGTGCACTCGCCGTAGTTTTTGCCACGACTTCTCCATCAAACGCGCACTCGGCCGAGTTCCTGCCATATAGGGACCCGCACAGCCCACGCATTCTCCGCCCGGCACCATTCCGTCTGGGCAAGTTCATCTGCGTCATGCCCCCGCAGGCTCGTAAAACCTCCCCGTGAAGAAGTTCTCCCCGCCGAGCGGCCGCGCCGTCAGTCAGAAGACCACGTTGCCGTCAGAACACACGACGTCTTTGACGTAGCGGTCGGTACCGTCGAGGTTGCGCAGGTCGCCGCCACTGCGAACCGCCTCCATGAGCGGGAACAGAAGCAGCATGGCCTTGGGGCAGATACCCTGTCCGTCGGCGTTCACCGGGCAGCCGTAGGTGCAGGTGTAACGGTCGCGCAGCTCAAACACCAGCTCGGAAGGCAGGTCGGACCCAAGGTCAACCGAGATCCACGTTCGTCCGTCCGAATAGTAGGCCGGCAGGATAGCGTCCGGCCGCCCGGCCCGCAACTCCCGCGACCGCTCCGGTTCGCATTTGAGCGACAGCAGGTGTCGGCCCGCATAGGGCCTCTTGGCCCCCGCAGGTCGCCGCGCGCAAGGACGTCTGCCAGACCGGGTTTCTTCTCGCCCAATATCGCGCACACATGCCCGAACGTCTCGGGGGTCACAAAGTCGGGCTGGCGCAGAGCAGCGCGAGGGCCTGGGCGTAGGCGCCGTCCTCCTCGTTGGGGTCGCCCGTCCCGGCGACGGCGGCGAAGGCCATCTCCGGGACGTCCACAAGCGCGGGTTCGTCCGCCGGCAGATAGAGGTCCCGGTATCCCTTCTTGAAGCCGAACACCGCGGCCGCGAGAGGTTCCCTTCGGGTCTTGATGCAAGACTGGACGAGCTCGACCGGCACGGACCCCGCACCGGCCGCTACATGCTCACCATGATACGCGGTCGAAGCGGACAATGCCTGGCCGTTTATGCGGAAACGATGGGGCGCCCCGGTCGGTATCCCTTTCCTTGAACAGCAGGCGTGCGGGTTCCAGACGGATTCCGCCGCCCGCACCGCGCGCGGCGTACACCAGGCACACCCGCGGCCGACAGCGCCTCGACGTCGTGGCGCACCGTGCGGGGCGACCGCTCCATGAGCGGGTAGACGATCTCGAACAGGCGCTGCTGGCGCATGGGCATCCCTTCGTTGCGGGGCTCGTTGCAGGGCGGGCGCTATGGGGCGAAGCAAGACACGCGGCCGACCCAGTGCACCGAAAACGCCCGTCTCGGTGAAACTATAGCGGGTATGGACGGCCCGGAAAGACACCGACACAGCACGGGGATACGGACTCCTGTTGCTTGCAAAACCTGCATTCCCGAAGGGTCTCGTAGATTGCGCCGGTGTCGAGCACCTTGGGGGCGGTTGGGATGACGATGGATCCCATTGGATTGCCCTCGCACCCCTACCGACCCATACCCTACCTGTTAACACATTGCCGATATGTGTTATATTTATCTCATTGAGTGACAAATATATCACATCACGCGACATTATGAGGCACCCGGTTCCTCCGCACCACCCCGAATCCCTCGCCCAGATAGAAAGGACTCCCGCCATGACCGCCATGCCGTCGTCGCCGTGACGTTTATCGTGCTCATGCTCGCCAGCCAGGGCAACCTGCTCGGCAGCGCGCAGGCAACCCTGGCCGTGGTCGTCGCCGCGCTCGCCCTGACCTGGGGTGCGGCGCTCTTCCTCTACGAGTACCTGCTGTGGCACTACGACAACGACGAACCCGCGCTCGAAAACGGCGGGGAGTAGCGCCGTGGCCGAGTTCGAATGCCGCCTCAAAGCGTACCGCCAGCTCAAGGGCCTCACGCAGGAGCAACTCGCCAACCTGGTGGGCGTGCGGCGCGAGACCATCGCCCGTCTGGAGAAGGCGCAGTACAACCCGTCGCTCAAGCTCGCCGTCGACATCTCGCGCGCCGTGGACACCCCCATCGAGGAACTGTTCGTGTTCCCGTAGAGGTAGAAAACCCGCCGAGCACAGGCGGGCGATATTCTTCACCCGGACGGCACGGAAAGCGAACTGCTGAACGGCGCGGCCATGGCGTGCACGATTTCCATCGGGGCACAGGGTTTTGCAGATATTCGCGAACACGACTGCCTCTACGTCGACAAGACCGACTTTGCCCGTCAATGGTGGAACGGGCGCGATACCGCGACCCTCGTCTGCCGCCCCACCGCTTCGGCAAGACGCTCAACATGAGCATGCTCGAATGCCTGTTTTCCACACGCTATGCAGGACGTGCCGACCTGTTCGAGGGACTCGCCGTATGGGACGACCCCGCCTTGCGTGCCGAGCAGGGCACCTGGCCGGTCGTCTCGCTGTCGTTTTCCGGGGCCAAAGGGGCCAGTCTCGACGAAATCGTCGCGCGCATGTGCGAGCGCGTCTCACAGGCATGATGTGACCACGCCTTCGAGGTCGACTCCCGGAACCTGGTCCTGCAAAACCGACCTTCTCGCCGGCAGGTTCGTACGCGGGGGGGACGTCGCATTCGGAGAAACCGTGCTCATCGGCTAGGAAGACCCCCGGGGCAACATACCGGCACCCGGATCCTGTCAGGAGATCTGCCTCCGTTACGACTTCTCCCCACCTGCCCCGGCAGGTCGCAGGCAGCGTCTAAGCTCCTCGAGGAACACCTCGGCCGCCGGTGAAAACACATGGTGCTTCTTCCACACCAGATCCGACGCGGCATACAGCGGTGGGTCGAGCGGCCTGAAGCGCAGAACGTCGGCCTCGTCGAGTCGTATCGGGCGCGAAAGGGTCAACGCGCTACCGACGCCCTCCGCAACGAACAGCGTCGCGTAGAACACCAGATTGTACGTCCCGATGATGTTGAGCCGATCGAAACGCTCGCCGAACCAATTCGTGAAGTCGTTCTGCGTCATGCGGTTGTCAAGCGTCTGCCGCGAAAGGATGAGCGGCTCGTCGAGCAGGTCTTCGAGCCGGATGGACGGTTTTTCGACCAGCGGGTTGTCAGAGCGCACCACCAGCCCCCAGAAGTCGTCCTCGGGCACGCGGATGCTGTTGTACTTCGCAAGGTTTGCCGGGTGCACGAGCACACAGAAGTCGAGAATGCCCCGGTCGAGACGATCGGCCAGGTCCTCCTCGTTGCCGTCGTACAGGTGAAAGCGGATCTGCGGGTAGTGCTTCCGGACGCTGCGGGCAACCTGGGCCAGAAATCGGGCGGTATACGACTCGCCGACACCGATGAAGACGTCGCCCGCCATGTCAGCCTCGGTCGACGCGCACTCCTCGGCAGTCTTGTCGGCCAGCTCCAGGATCTCCTCGGCCCGCATCTTGAGCAGCTGGCCTCGCTTCGTCAGCTCGACCCCGCGGCTGCCGCGACGGAACAGCTTGACCCCGAGCTCGTCTTCGAGGTTTTTGAGCTGGCGCGACAGGGCTGGCTGCGTCACATAGAGCGCTTCGGCCGCCCGGGCGATGCTGCCCTCACGGGCAATCGCCACAAAAGAGCGCAACGTCTTCAGTTCCATGCCGACCCCTATTCATCGTTGCAACCTTTTCGCAGTGCGACAACCCTATGCATCCTTGTTATATCACGATATCAAACGCAAGCATTTGTTTCTAGCAGGCAGCGCCCGTATCGTACAGGTCGGGCGCACAGCCCGGCCGAACGGCCTGCCTCTCGACGGGAGAGGCCGGTCGGTGCAACCGATCGCACATGAAAGGGCAAGGGGATCATCATGGAAAACTGCACGCGCAGGGATTTCGTCAAGGGCGCCGGTGCCGGCATCGCCGCCTCCGCCTTCGCAGGCGTGGCCACGGCCGCCCTGGCCGACGAGGCCGCCGACAACGCCTCGGCGAGCTCTTACGACTACGAGGCCGACGTCGTCATCATCGGCGCAGGCGGCGCAGGGCAGATGGCCGCGGTGGGCGCGCACGAGAACGGCGCCTCGTCCATCATACTCGAGAAGGCGACCTACACCGGCGGCGACTCCATCACAAGCCACAACGACCTGCTGGGCTATTGGCCCGACCACGCCGGCGAGGATGGCGACGACTTCGACAGCTACCTCGAGGACTGGAAGGCAACGCACTGGGTTTCGGTCATGGGCCAGGAGGGCCAGGACTTCCCAACCGACGAGTTTCCCTTCGCCCAGCGGTTCATGGAGCTGTTCGGCCCGTCCATGCAGTGGCTTGAGGACAACGCCGGCGTGCAGTGGACGGGCGTCTCGCTCGGCCGCGCCCTGGCAACCGAGTACACCCCTGTCTACCGTACCTGGCACGCCGAGAACGAGCCCGTCATGACCTCGCTCTACCGCGTCATCCAGACCTGGGACGACTGCCAGACCCTGCTCAACACCGAGGCCTTCGAGCTCATCCAGAATGAGAACGGCGTGGTCACCGACGTGCGCGCCTACCAGTACGAGACCGGCGCCACCATCACGGTCCACGCCAACCGCGCCGTCGTCATCGCCTCGGGCACGTTCTGCGCCGCGCGCGACATGGTCAGCCAGTACTACGGCCGAGAAGTCGCCCAGCTCTCCACGACCGGCTATATGAACCTTACCGGCGACGGCCACCGCATGGCGCGCAACATCGGCGCCGGCTTCCGCGGCATGGACCTGGGCCTCAACTGGCAGCCCTGCGGCACCGGCAGCCGCAACTGGGACACCATCGAGGGCCGTCTGTACCTGTTCGGCTACTACGACGGCGCCCTGGCCGAGGCCGACCCCGCCATCGCGGTCAACCTCGAGGGCAAGCGCTTTATGAACGAGGACCAGGTCAACTACGGCATCGGCCGTGAGACCAGCCGCCAGACCGCCCAGACCGCCTTCTACGTCTTCGACTCGCGCTTCGATTGCCACGTGATCTACGAGGACCAGGAGGTCATGCTCAAAAACGACACGATCTACTACCAGGCCGACACCCTCGAGGAACTCGCCATGCGCATGAACTGCGACGAGCAGGGCTTCCTTGACGAGATCGAGCGCTACAACGGCTTCGTCGACGCCGGCGTCGACGAGGACTGGGGCCGCGACGTGACCGTGTGCTCCAAGATCGAGCAGCCCCCGTTCTACGCCTTCCCCATCACCCCGCAGTACTACATCACCTTCGGCGGCATCAAGACCGACCTCGACTCGCGCGTGCTGACCGACGACGACCGCGTCATCCCGGGCCTTTACGCCGCCGGCGTTGTCACCGGCACCTATGCCGAGCAGGAGGGGCTTGTCTACTACGGCGGCTTCAACCAGGCCTTGGCCTGGGGCCTGCAGGCAGGCGAGCTCGCCGCGCAGTTCGACCCGGCAGACGCCGTCATGGAGGAGCCCTCGCCCAACTCCGAGCAGTCCGACGAGGAAGTCGCCGTCGCCGCGTCCGACGCCGTGTACGTCGACGGCACCTACGAGGCGGTCGGCACCGGCATCGGCGGAGACGTGCCCGTGACGGTGACCGTCGAGGACGGCGTCATCGTGAGCGTCGAGGTCGGCGACAACTCCGAAACCTCCGGCATCGGCACCAACGCCATCGACCAGCTGCCCGAGCAGATCGTGGCCGCCAACGGCACCGACGGCGTAAGCGCGGTCTCCGGCGCAACGGTGACCTCGAACGCCATCCTCTCCGCCGTGGCCGACTGCCTGGCGCAGGCAACCGCGTAGGCTGAACGAACAGGACGGCCGGGCAGACCAGGCAGGCAGGTGGGTTGGCCCGGATTCCACCTGAGGACTCGATTCAAGGCGTCCCGACGCAACCGTATGCGCGGGGCGCCTTGGCGCAGAGTGGGACGCGCCGCGAAAAAGAAGGGACGGTGCGGCGGACCAACTGCGACCAGGACGACGAGAAGGAAGGCGGGCAAAGCCGTGGGCACACGCTTTAAAACCGGAACCCTGACCCGGCGCGGCCTGGTCCGCCGTCTTGCCGCAGGCCTGAGCTTGCTGGTATGTTCTACGGCGCTTGGCTGCACCCCGACGCAAGAACACCCCGCAAACGAGGACGCAAACGAGACAGCAGGCGCGGCCTCTGAAGCAAACCTGACCGGCCAAGAGGCAGAGACGACCGAAGGGAGCAGTACCGTGCACGCGACGCTCAACGGCGTGGAGATGACCATCGAGCTTGAGGACAACCCGGCGGCCGAGGCGCTGCTCGAACTGCTGCCCCTGTCGGTGGAGCTCAGCGACCTCAACGGCAACGAGAAGTACGTCTACCTCGACACGACCCTGCCCGCAGAACCGGCAAGCCCCGGCACCGTTGAGGCGGGCGACGTCATGCTCTTCGGCGACAGCTGCCTGGTGGTGTTTTACGAGAGCTTCGCAACCTCGTACCGCTACACGCGGCTCGGTCGCGTCACGGAACCCGACGCCCTTGCCGCCGTCGCCGCCGACGCCGTGGTCGAAGCGACGTTCGAGATGGACGTGTAAGAGACGAGCAGGCCGCAGGTGAATATGACGGCTCGTACCGTTAGAACCCCAGGGCTTTCGGATGGCGCCCCACCCTATCATGCGCCACCGCGTTCCCCCACCACCGCACGCAGCTCGTCGAGAAACGCCCGCGCCGGACCGGCAAGCACGC
>CAZUFB010000093.1:5983-7835 GCA_964619775.1 uncultured Coriobacteriaceae bacterium | reverse complement strand
CGAAATAGCTGTCCTTGGGGATGCGCAGGGGATCGGTGACACCGGAGCGGCGGTAGTTCTCCACGCCGCGGAAGTGGGTGTTGGTATCGGAGAAGATAATCTTAACGCCTCCCGAACTGACTCTCGTGCCGGAACCGGGACGCTCGATGTAATAGTCATACCAGCGGCGCACGTGCTCCACGGTGAACTGGTCCTGATTGTGGTTGTAGGGGGCGGAGTTGCCGGGCACCAGGGTGTTGGTCGAGGCGGAGAAGAAAGCGTCGTTGCCCGCACCCTCCGTGTGGTAGGGATAGGAATATTCGTCCCAGTATTTGCGCAGGGCCTCGTCGCGGCAATATTCCGTAGCCCAGAAGGGAGAGTGGGCGCTCTTGTTGATATAGAGCATCTCCCCGCCGTATTCGGCCTCGCGTATGTCGAGCATTTCGCGGCTGCCTATCGCACGTCCGCCGTAGAAGTCGTATTTGTCGCGTATCTCCCTCATTTCGAGCATGTGCTCGCGGCTTATGGATTCATTGCCGCACTCGTAGAATATGATAGAGGGATTGTTACGGTTGTATATAATGGCATCGCGCATGAGTTCCTTGCGCTGTACCCACTGCTGGCCCTGGACATCCTTCTCGGCGTCTCCGGCCGGCATGGCCTGCATCAGTCCCACACGGTCACATGACTCTATATCCTGCTTCCACGGGGTCACGTGCATCCAGCGCACGAGGTTCGCATTGCCCTCGACCATCATGGCGTTGGAGTAGTCGCTGAGCCAGGCGGGAACGGACATTCCCAGGGCCGGCCATTCGTTGGAGGTGCGCTGTGCGAAGCCCTTCACCTGTATTACCCTGTCGTTCAGCCATATTTTCCCTTCGGCGAAGCGGGTCTTGCGGAAGCCGGTGCGGGTATTCACCTCATCCACAGTCTTTCCGTCCACCACGAGCGCGGTCTTCACGTCGTAGAGGTAGCCGTAGCCCCAGCTCCAGAAGTGAAGGTCTTCCACTTCCTGCTCGGCCTTGAGTACAGCCGTCTCTCCGGCGGCAACGGTGTAGGGACTGCTTCCGAAACTTGCCACAGTCCTGCCCTCGGGGTCGGTCATGGTGACCCTGTAGGATACGCTTTGGTCGCGTCCGGTCTCGTTGCGCACTTCGGACTCGGCGTGTATCACGGCAGTGCGGGACTTTATGCGCATATCACTCGCATAGATATATACCCCGGTAGTCCCGAGATTGGAATACAGGGGCAGGGTCTGGTACAGCTTGTCGCTGATATGCAGCCATACATTCTTCGGGAGCCCGCCGTAGTTGGCGTTGAAGTTCTTGTTGCTCCACTGGTACTTGACCCCGGTGCCGCGCTCGGCGTAGTCCCAGTCGTTGTCCACGCGCACCGCTATCACGTTCTTGCCTGTCTTTACGTAGGGAGTGAGGTCGAAACCGAAGGCCATGACACCGTTCTCGTGCTGTCCGACGAGCTTACCGTTCACATACAGGTCTACTCCCTGCCGGGCGCCCTCGAATTCGATAAAGACTTTCTTGCCCCTGGTATCGCGTGGAAGGACAAAGTGTTTGCGGTACCACATTACGGTATCGCTCAGGTCGTGAATATCGAGTCTGAATGCCTCGTCTTCGTTGAATGCGTGGGGCAGGGTCACTTTTTCCCAGCCGCTGTCATCGAAAGAAGTCTTTTCGGCGGAGGGAATGTCTCCCGTTTTCAGAAGCCAGTCAGAGTTGAAATTGTACTTCTCGCCTGCATTGGCGGCCACTGTCCATGCGAGCAGGCTCAGGGCTGCCAGGAGATGTTGGATTTTCATAGAGATTTGAATTTATCTTAAGGTTATTGTCCGATAATGTCGTTAATATGCAGTCTG
>CAZUFB010000093.1:0-5883 GCA_964619775.1 uncultured Coriobacteriaceae bacterium | reverse complement strand
GGACACTGAAATTCCTCAGCCCGGTGCGCGAGAGCGTGGTCCTGAAGCCGAACCAGCCCTCGGTGTAGGGCTCGCTGTCGTCGTAGTCGAAAAGCAGTTCCCCGTCTATCCAGTACTGCACACGGCCGTCCCTGCACACCAGCCTTATGCTGTACCAGTGATTGGCTTTGAGCAGGTGCTCGCTGTCGCTGTACTCGGCTATGATTTCGGGATTGGGCTCCCCGGTGTAGCGACGGAAACGGGTGGTTGAATTGTAGTTGCCCCCATAGCCCACATAGTAGAGACGCAGTTGGGCGCAGTTGGCGAACACGCCGTTGCGGCTGTCCATGCGCTCGAACACGCTTTCCGCCTCGGGGTCGCTCGCCATCCAGAAGCAGTTGAGGTCGCTCAGCCTGTCGTCTTCTCGCCCGGTGTAGACCGTCGCTTCGTAAGTGATTTCCAAGTTGCCCGAAAGTTTTTCGTTAAACCAGAAGGTAAGTCCCTTGGGGGCGAGTATTTCGCATGAGCCGTCGTCGTTGAAAGTGACGCTGTAGTCGGGCGATTCCGATTCTACAGTCCAGTTTCCGGCAGACATGAGTCCCTCTTCCGCCGTCAGGCTGCCTTCGTCCGTGCCCGCGGCAAGAACCGGCGATGCAAGCAGAGCCGATAAAAGAATGTATAACTTGTGCATATCTCCCAAAGGTACTAAAAGCAGCAGGTACTTGCAAACGGAAACAAAAAGGAGAGAGGACAACCCCAAAGTCCGGGGTTATCCTCTCTATGATTACGGAAGATTTGGTTCTAAAGCCTTCCGGGAAATCAGTTCCAGTCCTCGTTCTGTACGTAGAGCCCCGGAACGGCTGCCAGTTCATCGAAGGGGATAGGCAGGGTGTACCTCTCGCCGTAGACGTTGCTGTCCGAAACTCCGGTACGGTACGCACCGTCGATCATGTAGCGCTGGTACTTCTCAAGGGTGGTTTCCTCCCACTCGCCGTAGCGTACCTGGTCGAACCAGCGCACACCTTCAAGATAGAGCTCGAGTTTCCTCTCCATCTTTATGTACTCCATGGCCTGGTCGCTTGAAGGATTGGTTTCCCTGAGGGTGATGCCGGCACGCTGGCGAATCTTGTTGACAAGCTCCATGGCAGAAGCGACGTCGCCGTCTTCCGCGTAGAGCTCGGCCCTGAGAAGCATCATGTCCTCAAGCCTGATAATGGGGAAGTTCACGGGCCAGCCGCTTGAAGTGAGGCCGGTGTCGTCGAAGCTGATTCCCACTTCCTCGCGCTTTGAGGCGTAGGGTATCCATTTGGTGTTTATGGAGAGCTCGTAGCTCGTCACAGTCTGGCCTTCGTACTCTATCTCTATGGTCTGGTTGGAGTAGGCATTGGTTCCGCCGTATGCATCGTAATAGTCGATGAAGGCGAAATCAAGACCTCTGGGGTCGTTGTGTACCACGTACTCGTACCTGAGATAGGCCTCGGGTGCAACGGGGGTCATGCTGCTTCCGTTGGTGTAGGCGGTGTAGCTGCCTCCGTTGGGGAAGAACTCGTCGCTGAGACCGTAGCCGCTATTGCCGCTGACATTGTTTCCTGCAGACAGGGTGTGCTGTATTGCGAAGATCTGGTAGGTGTTGGATACATCGGAATCCGTCATCCACTGCTTCTTCCACTCGGTGATAGTGGGAGCCCAGTACTTGTCGCCGTTCTCGGAAGAATATGCGAGAACCTCGTCAAGGTAGGTCCTTGCGTTCTGCGCGGCGGTGGCGTCGTTGAAGGGGTAGCCCTTGAGGGTCATGTAAACCCTTGCAAGCATGGCCTTGGCGACAATCTTGTCAGCGCGGCCCTCGCCCCAGATAGTGGTTCCCTCGGAATTGGTCATGCCGTCCTCGTAGGGAAGGAGTTCCTCGGCCTCCTGAAGGTCGGGGAGCACCCTGTCGTTGATGACCTCGGAAGGAGTGGACTGTCCGAGCACCGAAGCCTCGGAAAGGGTGAGCACATGGTCCACAGCGGGAACGTTGGCAAAGCTCCTTGCAAGCTCGAAGTGTGCATATCCCCTGAGGAAGAGGAGCTCGCCCTTGAACTGGTTCTTGATGGACTCGTCGTTGAAAGTGACATTGTCAAGCTGCTCGAGGACGGTGTTCGCGTTGTTGATGACCTCGTACCAGCCTGCCCACAAATCCTCAAGTTCGTCAGTGGTGCTGGTGATTCTCCAGTAGGAGGATTCCGAGCAGGTGCGCACTCCGTTGGGCGCGGGGTCTACCCATACATTGTCGGAACGGTCTTCACCGAAGGTGATGTAGTGGGGGAGTTCAACGTCCATGAGGAGTCTGTAGGCTCCGCGTACTCCCTGCTCGATGTGCGTTGCCGTGGTGTAATAGCCTTCGCTCGGGAGTGAGCCTTCGGGAGGAGTATTGAGGAAATCCTGGCAGGACCCGAGAAGAAGGACGGCTGAAGCTGCTGCAATGATATGCTTGATATTCTTGATCATGGCTGTCATCGGTATTAGAAGTTAATGTTTACACCAAGGGTGAAGGTCCTGGCAGAAGGGTATCCGCCGTAGTCGAATCCAAGACCGCTACCGTTGGAAGCCTCGGGAGAGTAACCGTGGTAGTAGTTGTCGAAGATAAGCAGGTTCTCGCAGGAGAAGTAAATCCTGGCTGAACTGATTATGTTCTTGACAGGAATGGTGTAACCGATGGTGAGGTTCTTGATTCTGAAGTAGTCGGAAGATTCCACGAAACGTGAGTCTCCGTCGGGCTTGACGGTACTCTGTACGTAGGGTACCCAGCCGTTACCGGGATCGTCCTCGCTCCACCATGCATCTCTCCACCAGCCCATTGCGTTGGTCTGGGGACCCATACCCGCACGGTCGATGGCACGTCCGAGGAGGCCGTAGATCTCTCCGCCTACCTGGGCGGTAAAGAGTATGGAGGCATCCCAGTTCTTCCAGGTGAAGGTGTTGGTCATACCGAATACGAAGTCGGGCTGGGGCTTGCCGAGGTACTGGCGGTCGCTGTCGGTGATGTTTCCGTCGCCGTCTATATCCTCATGCTTGAGGTCTCCCGGAACGATGTCCACGCCGTTGTACTGGGGGGTAAGTCCGGTCTCCGCGATGTAGTTGTCGATTTCTTCCTGGCTCATCCATACGCCGAGGCACTTCAGGCCGTAGAAGTAGTACATGGGCATTCCGACCTCGAGTACATAGTAGGCTCCGTTATAGCTGTTGTAAACGGTGGTGTTCTCGCTTCCGAGCTGGAGCACGGTGTTCTTGTTGTAGGAAACGTTGAACTGGGTGTCCCACTGGAAGTTGGGCTTGTCTATGTTGTGGGTGCTGATTTCAACTTCGAAACCGGTATTGTAGACTGAACCGAGGTTGTCGGTGATGGTTGAAGTACCCATTACCGAGGGAACGGGAACGCTGTAGAGCAGGTCGGTGGTGGTCTTGGTGTACCAGTCGAGGGAAACCTGTATCCTGTTGTTCAGGAAGGCGAAGTCTCCGGCTATGTCGGTGGAGTGGGTCTTCTCCCATCCGAGCTCCGTGTTGCCGAATGAACCGAGATAGTATGCAATCAGGTCGGAGTAGCTGGAGAGGGTGAGGGTAGAGTAGGCTGCTGATTCGCCTATACCGTTGTTACCCGTCTGACCGTAGCTCGCGCGAATCTTGAAGGTGTCCCACCAGTCGAGGTTCCAGTTCTTGAAGAAGTTCTCGTTGGAAACCATCCAACCGCCGGAAACTGCGGGGAAGAGACCCCATTTGTTGTTGGAACCGAAGCGTGAGTAACCGTCGTAACGCAGGGAGCCCGTGAGCATGTACCTGCTGGCGTAGTTGTAGGAAGCACGTCCGAAGAACGAAACGAGGGTGGCCCTTGTGCTTTCGGCTACGCTGGATTTCGTTACGGTCGGGGTCGTGGTGCTGCTGCTGCCGCTGAAAGTACCCGTGATAGTATCGTTGGCGAGGTTGCTGAAGTCCTGCTCCGTGCTGAAGCCGTAGTTGGAAACTTCCGAAGACGCACCGAGCATGAGGTCTATCGAGTGCTTTCCGAAGGTCTTGCTGTAGTTCGCCACTACCTGGAGGAGGGTGTTGAGGTTCCAGCTGGTGTCGTATGTTGCCGTGGACTGCTCGCCCTCATCGTAGGTCAGCCAGTTGCTGCTGATGATAGTGTTGTTGGTGAACGAGTGGGTGTTGCTGGCGGTATAGGTCGCGGCTGCCGTACCTTCAATCTGGAATCCGTCGAAGGGGGTGAAACGCAGGAAGGCGTTACCCTGGAGAATGAGTGACCTCGTGCGGGGAGCTATGAGTTCGCTGTACTCCTTGGGATAGGCTGAGGTACCTGCCCAGTCGTATTTTTCATTGGGGTAGTAAGCCACATTGTAACCTACGCCCTCCTCGGATACGGGGGCTGAAGAAAGGATACGGTGGCCCTGGGTGTCCTTACCGTTTGCACGGCCCGAACCGGTGTTGATGATATAGGTCGGGGCCAGGTTGAGACCGACGGTGAAAAGACGGCTGATTTTGGTCTGCATGTTGCTCCTGAGATTGATTCTCTTGTAGTTGGATGCGGGGAACAGACCGTTCTGGTCGAGATAGCCGAGGGAATACATGTACGAAGTGTTGTCGGTTGCGCCCGAAACGCTTACGTTGTAGTTCTGGGTCCCTGCGGGCTGATACATGTAATCCTGCCAGTCGAGGAGGCTGAGGCCTTCGCTGGTCTCGGTGTAGGTGTGGGTCGAGCGGGTCTCTTCGCTCACGTAATTGAACCACCTGTCATCCAGAATGACGGCAGTGGTACCCGAGTAGGAAGGTGAGGTCTGTCCGACATTCGCCAGACGGGTGGCATTGTCGTCGGAGATGGAGCCCGCAGGATAGAGGGTGAGATAGTTGGAGTCGGCGTACTTGATCCAGTGCTCCATCCACTCAACCGCGCTGAGAACGTCCACTTTCTTTTCGAGGGTCGCGAGGCTGTAGCTTGCGCTGAAAGTAACCTTGGGTGCGCCCTTCTTTCCCTGCTTGGTGGTCACGATGACAACACCGTTGGAACCGCGGGAACCGTAGATCGCTGCCGAAGCGGCGTCCTTGAGAACCTCGATGCTCTGGATGTCAGTGGGGTTGATTCCCTGGAGGTTGTCTGAGGGAACGCCGTCAATGACGTAGAGAGGGTCGTTGCCTGCACTGATTGAGGCCGCACCACGTACACGAATCTGGGGGTCCGCACCGGGCTCGGAGTTGGTGATGCTCACGGTCACACCGGCGAGCTGTCCCTGGAGAGCCTGTTCGGCACGGGACAGAACCCTGTCTTCAATGGAAGAGTTGTCCATGGAGGCTACGGCCGAGGTGAGGTCGCTCCTCTTTACGGAGCCGTAACCGATGACCACCGTCTCTTCGAGCATGGTGGTGTCCTCCGCCAGAACGACAAGCATGTTCGAACTGGGCGCAAGAACCTGGCTTACGTATCCGATGCATGAAATCTCGAGCAGGGCGGACGAAGGTACGGTAATCGTGAACTGTCCGTCAAGGTCGGTAATAACACCATTGTTGGTGCTTCCTCTCTCGATTACAGAAGCTCCGATAACCGGAAGTCCGCTCTCATCTACTACCTTTCCTGTGCTTACGGTCTGGGCGAATGCCGATACCGATGACAACAGAAATACTACTGCGAGGAATGCAGTTACAGCCCTGTGGCTGCTCAGATTTAAAGATGTCATGGATAAATTGTGGTTAATAATTCGCAGTCGCAAAGGTATGTAAAATTTTGAGAAACTGTCCGGATTCGTCTTTTGTTTTTCAAAAAAATGATTATTGCGCAGTTTTAGATATTAAATTTCTTTCGGATTTTGCGATTATTCTTAAACTCATGCCGAT
The DNA here is from genome assembly GCA_964619775.1 of uncultured Coriobacteriaceae bacterium. GTDB lineage: Bacteria > Actinomycetota > Coriobacteriia > Coriobacteriales > UMGS124 > CAZUFB01. Next base: position 45 of record CAZUFB010000093.1, on the reverse strand, counting down.
TTTTTCATTCCATGCATCTTTTCTTAATATTTTTCCTTATATTAG
>CAZUFB010000092.1:0-7876 GCA_964619775.1 uncultured Coriobacteriaceae bacterium | reverse complement strand
CCGCCTCAAGGTACTCGGACTTCTCCTCGATTATCGAAGAAATCCTGTCGCACCTTGCAAGTATGGAATATAGTGCGTTGAACTGCCCGGACTTGGAATCCACCGCGGCAGTCGCAGGCTGGAGAGCCCCAATTCGCATATTGGTGGAATTGTATTCGGGATAGTACTCTACATCCGTACAGGGGTCGTTCCAGTTGTAGTTGCCGCCTCCTGCCACATCATCACGGTATGTACCATAGCACCAGGCCAGGGTCTTGAAGGTTTCAGAGACAGACGATGTCACGAATTCGTCACTCGTCTGGGCGGGAGAACTCACATTGAGAAAATCTGATACGTTGCAGCCGTTTACCGCAGCAAAGGCAGCGATTATCACAAGTCCCGTAAATATCTTTTTCATATCTGAATCGTATTAATCGTTGGAGTTATGTCAGAACGAAAGGTTAACACCGAGCACAAAAGACCTGGCTCTGGGGTATGAACCCCAGTCAAGACCGGGAGTGGGATAAACCGCACTGTTCAGATTTTCATTTGTGCTCACCTCGGGGTCAAGTCCGGAGTAACCGGTAATCGTGAGCAGGTTGTATACCGTAAAGTACAACCTGAGATTGCTGATTCTCATGGAACGGGCAAAGCGCGAATCCGAAGGCACAGTCCAGCCGAGGGTCAGAGTATTGAGCCTCAGGTATGAACCGTCCTCGATGCCAAGTGAGGACACCATACCCTGTTCGTTATAGAACAAAGGGTACTTGGCATTGACATTGACCGCATCGAGTTCCTCGGGGGTTGTGAGTTTCACGAGTTGGCCGTCCCGAATGTCATAGATCTTGTAGGAATCCTTGAGGAATGCAAGGTGGTTCTCGTAGACCGCCGCCTCCTTATATCCGAGCATGGAAGCCATCTTGTTGACATTGTATATCTGGTTGCCCACGCTGTAGTTGAAGTAAAGACCGAGATCCCAGTTCTTATAAACAGCACTTATATTGAAACCTCCGGTAAAATCAGGATTCATATCACCTATAACTACATAGTCAGATGCATCCACTACACCATCGCCGTCAGTATCAACGTACTTGGCCATACCGGGATAAGCATTCTGTCCCGTAGGCGTGGTCATACCGTATACCACTCCGATAAGGGTGCTGCTCACATCGGGAACACCGTCTTTCAGGGTGTAAAGCCCAGTAGCCGCATCGTAGGTGAAGTCATCAGTGGTATAGAAGCCGTCATATACGAGACCCCGCACGAGGCCGACAGGACTGCCCACATAAAGGCCATAGTCATTGCCCGGGTATCCGGAAGAGAACCATCCGGAGCCATAGATTCCGGTAACTCCGTCTGCCAGGGCATCCACGTTATTGCGGTTGAAGTTGATGTTAGCACCCAGGTAAACGCCCCAATCCCTGGTCTCGAAAAGGGTTGCGTTCAAGGAGAGCTCAACTCCCTTGTTACTGGTCTGGCCTATGTTGTCGTAGGTGGCCGTGAAGCCGGTGATGCCCGGAAGGGTCGTCAGCATGAGCAGGTCCTTGGTGGTATTCCAATAAACGTCCACAGTTCCCGAGAGCTTGCCCCTGAGTACACTGATGTCAACTCCGAGGTCCCTGGTTATGGTCGTTTCCCATTTGAGGTCGGAATTGGCCATGGTAGAAGCCAGGTCGTAAGTAACATAATTCTGCCCCCCTACCGCATAGGTAACATCGCTGGCTGACCACGTCTGCTGCCAAAGGTCGGAACTGATACCGTCGTTTCCTACGGAACCGAAGGACAGACGCAGTTTCAGGTCATCAAGCCAGGAAGCACCGCTCATAAATGGCTCCTCGCTGATTCTCCACGCAAAAGCTCCGGCAGGGAAATAGCCCCAACGGTTATCGGGGGCAAACTTGCTGGAACCGTCGGCCCGGAATGTAAAGGTAAAGAGATACTTGTCAAAGAGGGTGTAGTTCATACGGCCGAAGTACGAGAGCAGGCGGGAAGGAGTAGTGTACCCCGTGTAATACGGCCTGGTCACAGTTGAACTCTCGGCGTCGAACTGGTCAATCATCGCAAAGGCATTCTCCTTCGTGAAGTTCGCAGGGAAATGGTCGGCGACTATGGTCATGGAATCGCCTCCGGAGTTCGACATTTCATGGCCTACGAGGATATTGAAACTGTGGGCGGAGCCGAGATTGAACGCATAGTTCAAGGTATTGGTCCAGCGCATAGACCAGGAGTTGGCCTTGTAGAGTGTGGCGGAACCTGCCCACTGCTTCTCGCCCGTGGAATCGTCGAGATAATTGTTGGAAATGGCACCTTTCCATATCTTCTGCTGGTTCCATGTTCTGGTTAAAGACAAATCCGTATGGTAGGTAAGACCTTTGATAATCTGCCAGTTCAGCGATGCGGTACCGGCAAGGTTCTGGCGAAGAGTCAGAGGCTCCTCATCCATGATACGGTTATAGGGGTCGTAGGTATCCCACAAAACCTGTTTTCCATACTGTTCTACCGAACCTTCACGGAGAGCGGAAAGGTCTCCGAGTATGTCCTCCGTAGCGATGGGCCTGAACCTGTATGCGAAAGAAAGCAGGGAACCACTTCTGTTGCCCGCAGTTTCATCGCTCATAGTGGTCACGTCGGTGTAACGCAGATTGAGGCCGAAATCCAGATTCTTCGCAATTTTCTGGTCAACTTTCAGGGATACATTTGCCCTCTTGTTGTAGGAATTAATCTTCATACCGTCCTCATCATTGTAGTTCAGCGAGAACATCACCTTGGTGAGTTCAGTGCCGCCCGATACGGTGAGGTCATGGTTGTGGGAGAACGAAGTGTTGTAGACCTGCTTCTGAACATCGTACATGGGAACATCACGGTAACGCTCTATATCGCCATAGTCCCCTATACCAAAGAGCTTTGTAAACGGCTCAACGTATTCTGTACCATTTGCAGCAGCATTTGCCCATACATAGGATAGATAGTCATAGGGTCCGAGAGCCTCAATATAGCCGGTAGGTGTGTTCACCTTCGCGTATGCGTTGTAGGTCACCCTGACCTTGCCTTCGCGGGCGCCCTTCGTGGTAATGAGGATTACTCCGTTCGCTCCCCTCGCACCATAGATAGCTGTGGAGGAGGCATCCTTGAGTATGTCAATCGACTCCACCTGGTCGGACGGAATATCGCTGAGGGTTCCCTCAAGTCCGTCGATGAGAATGAGAGGCTCATTGCTTTGGGAAATGGAACCGCCGCCGCGCACGCGTATGTTCACGGTAGCATCGGGACGGCCGTCCTGGCTGACAACGTTCACGCCAGGCAACTTGCCCTGCAGGGCCTGAGCCACGTTGGACACAGGGGCAGTGGTAATGTCCTTGGAGGTAATCGAAGACACCGCACCCGTGAGGTCCCTGCGCCTTACGGTCTGATAACCGATGACCACCACGTCATCGAGATAGAAGGTATCTTCCTCGAGTACAAAGTTATAGACGCTCTGCCCCTCATATACGGTGGCTTCTGCGCCGGCATAACCTATACAGGATACAATAATGGTGGAATTCGCGGGGGCGGAGAGGGAATAGTCTCCATCTACTCCGGTCGTCGTGCCCGTCAGTGTACCTTCAATCATAACTGCAGCTCCCACTACGGGATACCCTTCAGAGTCAGTCACCGTACCGGTAATCTGCTGCTGCGCATAAAGGCAACACCCTCCCCAACTCGCGCCTAAGAAAACGGCAACTGCCAAAACGGTTGCCTTGCGGATCAGGTCTTTCATCATGATGTTAAAAATTGGTTTAAAAAATGTGGTTGTCTTTTTTCTGCCAATATCGGAAAATAATGCAACAATCGCCAAGCATTGCATTAAATTTTCGCGACAATGTAAGCATTATTAATAAAAATTAATATGAATCCGTTGAAAATCGACTTTTTTTCTGTTATCCTGACCGGGTATCGGGTCGCCGGACGGTACGGAACTCTCCGCCGGAAATAAGAGAAGGATTTACTTTTCACCCGCCCGACATATAAAAATACAAGGAACTCTTGCGAAAACTTGATAATTTTACGGCCATGCAGACTTTAACTATCCAGTCACCCGCCGACGGGCTCGGCCTGTCGGTAATCGCGAGTCCCGCCCCAGGCAGGCCCAGGGGCAATGTGCAGCTCGTCCACGGCATGTGCGAACACAAGGAAAGATACATTCCCTTCATGGAATTTCTCAATTCCAAGGGCTACAACTGCATAATCCACGACAACAGGGGCCACGGAGCCTCAGTCAGACAGTCCGAAGACCTCGGTTACATGTACGAGGCCGCCTGGACTGCCATGATTGAGGACATATACGCAGTCTCCGAATGGAGCAGGGAGAATTTTCCCGGTCTGAAGCACCATCTCCTCGGCCACAGCATGGGTTCGATGGCGGTGCGCTCCTTTATAAAGCGCTACGACTCACTCTGCGACAGTCTTACCGTAGTGGGTTCCCCGAGCGACAACCCGGCCAAGGGGGCCGGAAAACTCCTTGCGGAGCTGATTGCCCTCACAAGGGGCGAAAGATACCGCTCCCACCTGCTCCAGAAACTCAGCTTCGGTTCCTACAACAAGCCTTTCAGGGACGAGGGCTGGTCTTCCGCCTGGGTATGTTCCGATGAGGAAATACTCCGGCAGTACCACAGTGACCCCCTGTGCCAGTTCATCTTCACGACCAACGGTTTCAGCAGGCTGATGGCGCTGATGCAGGACTGCTACTCGCGCAAGGGCTGGAACTGTACCAATCCCGGACTGCCTGTACGCTTCTTCTCCGGCGCCGACGACCCCTGCGCCGTATCCGAGGAAGCCATGCGTAAGTCGGTCGCGCTATTGGTCTCGGCGGGCTACAGGGATGTCTCCTACCGCTTCTATCCCGGGATGCGGCACGAAATCCTGAACGAAAAGGGCAAGGAAAAGGTTTGGGAAGATATAGTCTCAAGCCTCGGATGAAGCGTTATGATTCATTATGATTAAGGATATAAAAAACGGAACTATAGGCTCGGGGAATGGCGAAGTCGCGGAAACGGACGGAAAATTTATGCGTGAGGCGCTGAAGGAGGCCTTGAAGGCGGGCGAGGAGGGGGAAATTCCCATAGGCGCCGTGGTCGTGTGCAGGGGAAGGATAATTTCCCGTGGACACAATATGAGCGAGAGACTTCATGATCCGAGCGCGCACGCGGAGATGATAGCCCTCACCGCCGCGACCGAAGCCATAGGAGGGAAGTATCTGGACGGCTGTACGCTTTACGTTACGGTGGAACCCTGCCCCATGTGCGCAGCCGCCCTCAACTGGGCCCAGCTCGGCACCCTTGTCTACGGAGCCGGTGACCCCAAACGCGGATATTCCCTGTTCTCGCCCCCGCTTCTCCACCCAAGGACCGAGGTCAGGAAGGGTGTACTCGCCGAAGAATGCTCGGAGCTGATGCGGGAATTTTTCAAAAAGATACGCTGAATCCGGCCTTCAGTCTTCGGGAGGACCATATCCAGGCGGACAGTTCCGACAATTTTCAACCCTCAAGGGACAGGGTTGGGCCGGTCCGGCAAAGAATCTTCGGTAAATTTCAAACTGTTTCTTATATTTGCACTCCGGAATTGAGGTATGGTGTAACGGTAGCACTACAGATTTTGGTTCTGTCTGCCCAGGTTCGAATCCTGGTACCTCAACTTGAACTTCTTTACGCGTCCCGCACCACATGACGCGATCCACACCAAATAACACTGAAACCATTCCATTATGAAAAGACGATTTCTCACCGCCATTACGTTTATACTGGTCATGTATACGGCATTCGCCCAGGACCAGAACGAAAGGTTCTACAATTACGAAGTCCTCACACCCCAGCTCAACAACTCCCGCATTGTCCCCAAGCCCAAGGTGGACGGATGGGCGAGTGAAAGGGTCAGGGAGAATCTCGGCCGCGGAACGGTTGCCGTAAAGACCGACAGGGGCGTGTACCTGAGCTGGAGACTGCTCGAGACTGACGACCCCTCCACGGGCTTCAATGTCTACAGATCCAACAACGGCGGAAAGAGCTTCCGCAAACTCAACTCTTCACCTGTAAGCCTGACCACCGACTACAGCGACAGGGGCGGTTCCCTCAAGAGCGTCTACCGCGTAGTCCCCGTGCTCGACGGCAGGGAACTCACCGAGTCTGAAACCGTCACTGTACTCGCCGACAACTACCTGAGCATCAAGTTCCAGGGCGATTATGTCTGCCAGAAGCTCGGAGTGGGCGACCTGGACGGCGACGGACGGCTCGACTATGTAATCAAGCAGCCTCATCAGCGCACCGACCCCGGAGCCTGGCACCGCAGCGACGACACTTTCAAGCTCGAGGCATACAGTGCCGACGGCATACTTCTCTGGACCAGGGACCTCGGCTGGAACATAGAGCAGGGGGTATGGTATTCACCCTTTGTCGTGGCCGATCTGGACGGTGACGGCAAGGCGGAAGTGGCGGTAAAGACGGCTCCCACCGACAAGGATTACCGCGACGAGGCCGGCAGGGTGGTCGGAAATGTTCCCCAGAATTACAACGGAACCCCCGGAACTTCGCCCTACGGCGTGTGCCCCGAATATCTCTCCATACTCGACGGACTTACGGGCGAAGAACTCGACCGCGTGCCCTGGATAGAACAGAGCCAGGAATTCGGCGACTATAACCGCAACAACCGTAACCAGATGGCCGTTGCCTATCTCGACGGGAAGACTCCCTGTCTGATAATCAACCGCGGCACCTACCGTAAAATGGCGGCGAATGCCTACCAGTTCAGGGACGGGAAACTGGAGCTGCTCTGGGAGTGGAATGGAGACCAGGAGAATCCGGTAATACGTTCGCAGGGCTCGCATCAGATTGTCTGCGCGGATGTGGACAATGACGGACGCGAGGAGGTCGTGCTCGGGGCAGTGGTGCTCGATGACAACGGAGAAGCTCTCTGGAGCGCAGGTGTGGGCCATCCCGACAAGTCAATAGTTGCCGACATAGACCCCGACAATCCCGGTTTGGAGATACTTTTCGGTGTCGAAGTATGGCATGAGGAGCGCGGGGTGTGCCTTGTAGATGCTGCGACGGGCAGGGAGCTTTGGAATATAGGCGAATATACCGCTCACGTGGGCAATGCCATGGCGGTGGACCTCGACCCTTCGATACCGGGCCTCGAGTGCTTCGCGGAGGAGGACAGGAAGGGCGGCAAGACCGGGGAGACCAAGTATATCCTTGACTGCAAGGGCACGCGCATAGGCAGCATGGAGGATGTTCCGCCCTGTACGGACTGGATATGGTGGGATGCCGACAATCTGCGCGAATATCCCGTGCGCGACCAGGGCAGTTTCAGCCTCACCAAGTACAAGGGAGAGACCGTAGCGGAGGGCTTCGAGGGCAGTATCATGATGATAGGCGACCTTTTCGGCGACTGGAGGGAGGAAATCGTGACCGTAGTGAACGGAGAACTGCGCATCTACACCACCACGATTCCCGCCGCGGACAGAAAGACCACTCTGCTGCAGGACCCTCTCTACCGCTCGTACATCTACAACCGCTCCATGGGCTACCAGCAATCCCCCACCCCGAGCTATAATTTCTGAGGGAGCGCAGGGGATTAAGCGCAAAATCCCCCCTGACCAAGGAGCGCAGGGGGTTGAGACAGTAGGCGGAATGCATAGTTATGCGTGAGTATAAAAACTCCCGAAGGGAGCGCCCTCTTGAAAAATAAAAATTGGATCAGGTGCGAAATCCCCCTGACCAGGGGGTGCAGGGGGTTGAAACAGAGGGAGTATGCATAGTTATGCGTGGCTACGCATAACTATGCATTCCTCCTAAAAAGAAATTAACCCCGAAATACGTTACAATAACGCAGAGAAACGCCACTACGCAGAAGCAATGGAAGAAGC
>CAZUFB010000091.1:4775-7898 GCA_964619775.1 uncultured Coriobacteriaceae bacterium | reverse complement strand
TCCTTCCTCCTTCCTTCTTCCCATTGAATCCCCCCATCCCGCCGGTCGCGTCTCCGTGCGTTTCTCGCCGTCAATGAATAAACTCTTCGCTTTATGTATTGAAATTGAATGAATACCCAATCGGTGCACATCGTGGTGCTTTGCTGCCCCTATGATGGAGACCGTGAACAGCTCGGGCCTCATCGGGGGCCGCGCGGACGGTTTCGGCCTTTTGCGACGGGCCGTCCCTTTGTTTCGCCGCGAGAAAAAGGGGGCACTTTTGGACAACAAGCTTGCTGGCAGGGACCTGCTGCGCCTTCTCGACTTCACGCCTGCCGAGGTCGCCCTGGTCCTGGAGACCGCGGCCCGCCAGAAGGCCGCCTGGGAGGCGGGGGTCCGCGACGCGCCGCTGGCGGGGCAGGCCGTGGCCATCATCCTTGAAAAGCCTTCGATGCGTACACGCAACTCGTTCGAGATCGGCGCGTACCGCCTGGGCGCCCACCCCGGCGTCATGGCCGACAGCCACTCCGCGTTCAGCCGCGGCGAGACAGTGGAGGACACCGTCAAGGTGCTGCAGAACTTCTACGACTGCATCGTGCTGCGCACGTTTGCGCAGGCCAAGCTCGAGGAGGTTGCCAAGCACGCCGACGTGCCGGTCATCAACGCGCTCACCGACGACTTCCACCCCTGCCAGATCCTGGCCGACCTGCTCACGATCCGCGAGCATGTCGGCGACCCGCGCAACCTCACGATGGCCTACGTGGGCGACGGCAACAACATGGCCAACAGCTATCTCGAGGCAGGCGCGCTCACCGGCATGGACGTGCGCGTGGCGTCGCCGCAGGGTTACACGGTCGGGCGGTGGGTCTACGACGAGTGCGTCGCGGCGGCCGAGCGCTACGGCACCGGCTCCACGCTTACCCTGCTCACCGACCCGGTGGAGGCCGTGACGGGAGCCGACATCGTGGTGACCGACACGTGGACTTCGATGGGCGACGAGGAGCAGCACGACGCGCGCCTTGCCGCGTTCGAGGGCTACCAGGTCAACGCCGAGCTGATGTCGCATGCCGCCGAGGGTGCCGTCTTCATGCACTGCCTGCCCGCCCACCGCGGGGAGGAGGTCACCGACGAGGTCATGGCGGCCCCCTACTCGGTCATCTACGACGAGGCGGGCAACCGGCTGCACTCCCAGAAAGCCGTCATGGCGCTGCTGATGGGCGTTCCGGCGCCCGAGGGCGCGCTCGAGGCGGCCGAGGAGGCGTGGGGGGAGCCTCCCCGATGAAGAAGCGCAACGACCGCCAGAGCGCCATCCGCGAAATCGTGCGCAGCGAGGGCATCCGCACGCAGCGCGCGCTCGTCGAACGCCTGCGCGAGCGCGGCTTCAACTGCACCCAGGCCACCATCTCGCGCGACATCGGCGAGATGGGGCTGCGCAAACTGCCCGAGGGCGTCTACGTGCTTGCCGAGGACCTGCACCTGCAGCGCATGGTGCACGACCTGGTGACCGACGTGCGCCGGGCGGGCAACCTGATCGTCGTCCGGGCGTCGAGCGGTACCGCCCAGGGCGTGGCCGCGGCGCTCGACTCGGCCGACCTGCCCGACATCCTGGGATCGGTCGCGGGCGACGACACCATCCTCGTCGTGGCCGCCTCCGAGGAGGAAGGCATGGCGTTCGAAAGCATGATCGAGCGGCTCAGGCACAGCTCCTGACCCGTTGCGCGGGACCGCCGCAAGGCCTCCCCGCGGCAAGGCTTGCTACGAAAGGAGAGCGATTCGACTATGGCGCGCGACAAGGTAGTGCTGGCGTATTCGGGAGGCCTCGACACCTCCGTCTGCATCCAATGGCTCATCACCGAGAAGGACCTCGACGTCGTCACGCTGCTGGTGAACGTGGGTCAAGAGGCCGACGACCTGGAGTTTTCGCGCAAGAAGGCGCTGGACTGCGGCGCCGTCGAGTCTATCGTGCTCGACGTGCGCGACGAGTTCGCCGACGACATGTGCTGCAAGGCCATCGCTGCGAACGGCCTGTATGAGAACAAGTACCCGCTGCTGAGCGCCCTGTCGCGCCCGCTCATCTCCAAGCACCTCGTCGAGGTGGCCCACGAGCACGGGGCCAAGTATATCGCCCACGGCTGCACCGGCAAGGGCAACGACCAGGTGCGCTTTGAGGTGAGCGTGCAGGCGCTCGACCCCGACCTCGAGGTCATCGCGCCCGTGCGCGTGTGGGACCTGCGCACCCGCCCGCAGGAAATCGCCTTCGCCGAGGCCCATGGCATCCCGATCGGCTCCACCAAGGCCAAGCCCTACTCCATCGACGACAACCTGTGGGGCCGCGCCATCGAGTGCGGCGTGCTCGAGGATCCCTGGAACGAGCCGCCGGACGACATCTGGAAGGTCACGGCAGACCTCGCCGACTGCCCCGACGAGCCCGAGGATATCGTCGTGGGCTTTGAGGCCGGCAAGCCCTGCTCGCTCGACGGCAAGGCCATGAGTGCGCGTGAGGTCATCGAGCAGCTCGACGTCGTCGCCGGGCGCAACGGCTACGGCCGCCTCGACCAGATCGAGAACCGCCTCGTGGGCATCAAGTCGCGCGAATGCTACGAGGTGCCGGGCGGCCTGGCGCTCATCTGCGCCCACAAGGCCCTGGAGGACCTGTGCCTCGAGCGCGAACTGCTCCACTACAAGCTCGACGCCGAGCACAAGTGGGCCGAGCTGGTGTACTACGGCCTGTGGTACTCGCCGCTGACCATGGCGCTCAACGCGTTCTTCGAGGCCACCCAGCAGTCGGTGACCGGCGAGGTGAAGCTGCGCTTCTGCAAGGGCTCCTGCACGGTCGTCGGCCGCCGCAGTCCCCACTCGCTCTACGACTACAACCTCGCCACCTACGACGAGGGCGACTCGTTCAACCGCGACTCGGCCGCCGGCTTCATCGAGCAGTGGGGCCTGCCGAGCAAGGTGTGGGCGAAGAAGCGCAAGGACGCCGGCGTGGAAGGGCAGATTTAAATGCTCGCGATGTCGCTGCTGATGGTCGATTTCGTGCTGTTGCCCGTGTCGTTCGTGGTGCTTGTGGTGTTGCTCGTCGTGTACGCACGCCGCTGGTCGGCGTGGCGCGCCGCCGAGCGCGCCGCTGCAGGCGCCGACCCG
>CAZUFB010000091.1:0-4675 GCA_964619775.1 uncultured Coriobacteriaceae bacterium | reverse complement strand
ACGCCGCTGGTCGGCGTGGCGCGCCGCCGAGCGCGCCGCTGCAGGCGCCGACCCGAAGGCTCTCGAGCGTGCCGACCCGGAGGCCTCCGGCCAGAAGGGGGAGGAGGCATAGCCCATGGCGACCCAAGGGGCGCACAACCCAGGCAACGAGGTGCGGGCCGGCGGCAACGGGGCGCTGTGGGGAGGCCGCTTCGAGGGCCGTCCCGCGGAGTTTCTGCAGCGCTACGGTGCCTCGCTGCCGTTCGACCGGCGCATGTGGGCCGAGGACATCGCCGGTTCCAAGGCCCACGCCGCGATGCTCGCCAAGGTGGGCGTCATCTCGCAGGACGATGCCGCGGCCATCCGCGACGGGCTCGACGCGGTGGGCGCCGACATCGCCGCCGGGACGTTCCCGTTCGACATCAACGACGAGGACATCCACATGGCGGTGGAGAAGTCGCTCACCGAGCGCATCGGCGCGGCGGGTGGGCGGCTCCACACGGGCCGCTCGCGCAACGACCAGGTGGCGCTCGACGATCGCCTCGTCGCGCGGCGCTTCGCCTGCGAGCTGCACGCCAAGGTGCTCGAGCTGCGCACGGCCCTGCTCGAGCGTGCCGAGGGCGAGTTCGGCGTCGTGATGCCCGGCTACACCCATCTGCAGAAAGCCCAGCCGGTGCTCTTCTCGCACCACATGCTTGCCTACTACTGGATGTTCGCCCGCGACGCGAAGCGCCTGCGCGACGCCTATGACGCGGCCGACCTCTGCCCGCTGGGCAGCGCCGCGCTGGCCGGCACCACCTACCCGCTCGACCGCCGGATGGTCGCCGACGAGCTGGGCTTTGCCGGCGTCACGGCCAACTCGATGGATTCGGTGAGCGATCGCGACTTCTTCTGCGACCTCGTGTACGCCTGCGCGATGGCCGCGATGCACCTGTCGCGCCTGTGCGAGGAGCTTGTGTGGTGGAGCAGCGACGAGTTCCGGTTCGTCACGATGGACGACACCTACTCCACCGGCTCGTCCATCATGCCGCAGAAGAAGAACCCCGACTTCGCCGAGCTGACCCGCGGCAAGACGGGGCGCGTCTACGGCGACCTCGTGAGCCTGCTCACGATGCTCAAGGGCATCCCGCTGGCCTACAACAAGGACATGCAGGAGGACAAGGAGCCCGTGTTCGACGCTGTGGACACTGTGGCCGACGCGCTGCACGTGTGCGCCGGCATGGTGCGCACGATGCGCGTGAACGCCGACGCCATGCGCGCGGGCAGCCACGGCGGTTTCATGGCCGCGACCGACCTCGCCGACTACCTGGTGGGCAAGGGCATGCCCTTCCGCGAGGCCCACGCGGTGATCGGGCGCATGGTGCTGTCGTGCGAGAAGCAGGGGCGCACTCTGCAGGAGCTGACGCTCGACGAGCTCAAGGGATTCTGCGACCTCTTCGACGAGGGTGCCTTCGAGGTGACCGACATCGACAAGGTGGTAGGGCGTCGCACCACCGCAGGCGGTACCGGCCACGCGCCTGTGCGCGCGCAGCTGGAGCAGGCCAGGGAGCGCCAAGCCGCCGACGAGGCGTGGAGGCCTGCCGGCAGGTAGGCGGGTTTTCGATAGACCGGACGATGCGCACGGCGCCCCGGACCGCAAGCGAGCGGGCCGGGGCGCCGTGCGTTGGGGACGGTTCGCGTGAGGGCGGGCTGGGCATGTGCGGGCACCTCACGAGCCACGACGAGCTACCCTACTCGAGCGTGGTTCAGTGCCGGCGGTCGTTGCATCCGCTATGCGGCCTCTTCGGGGGCGGTTTCGGTGGTGCCGGCGTCGTCGGTCGGGGTTTCCTCTACTACCGTCTCCGTCTCCGTCGAGGTCTCCACCGACACGTCCTCGTAGGTGGGTTCGGTGGTCGTGGTGTCCTCGTAGGTCTCCTCTTCCGACGAGGTGTCTTCGTAAACGACGGGCGCGGATTGTGCGATGTCCCAGTCCGAGTTGTTGCGGTACGACGGTTCGGCGGCGCTGTCGGTTGTGAACTCCTGGCGCTCGAGGCCTTCCAGCGCGGCACTCATGAACTGGCTGAAGATGGGACAGGGAAGGTTGCTGCCGCTGCCGCGCGAGCCCTGGTAGGTGATGGCCTGCCTGCTGTCGGGGTGGCCCACCCACACGGCGCAGGAAAGCTGCGGGGTGTAGCCGACGAACCACAGGTCCGCGTAGTCGTCGGTCGTACCGGTCTTGCCGGCCACGGGCTGGTTCACCGACAAGGCCGCCGCCGAGCCGGTGCCGCTGGTTATGACGCCTTCGAGGATGTCGGTCACCGCACCGGCCACCTCGAACGAGATGGCCTGCACGCCGACCGGCTCGTACTGGTAGATGACGTTGCCGTTGCGGTCGAGCACCTGGGTGACGGAGGTGGGCTCCACGCGGATGCCCGAGTTGGCGAGGGTGGCGTAGGCCGAGGCCATCTCGAGCACGGTTACCTCGGAGGTGCCCAGCGTCAGCGAGTTCACGGCGTCGAGCTCCGACTCGATGCCCATAGCATAGGCCACGTCCACGACGGTCTGGGCGCCGATGGCATTGATGACCTGGGCAAAGACGGTGTTGACCGACAGCCAGGTGGCGTATTCGAGGGTGATGGTGCCGTAGCTCACATAGTCGTAGTTGTTGATGGTCCAGTCGTCGCCGACGGTGATGCCCGAATCGCCGTTGATGTAGATCGTGGGGCTCATGCCGGACTGGATGGCCGCGGCCAGCGTGAACGTCTTGAACGACGAACCGGCCTGGCGCTGCGCCGTCGCCGCCAGGTTGTACTCGCTGTCGTAGGAGCTCGTGCCGCTCACCATGGCGCGGATCTCGCCGGTGATGGGGTCCACGGCCACAAGGGCCGCCTGAAGGCCGTCGTCCCACGAATTCCCGATGACGTTGTCGATGGCTGCCTGGGCCTGGGCCTGCATCGTGGGGTCTAGGGTCGTCTGGATCGTCAGGCCGCCGTTGTAGAGGGTGTCGCGCGAGAACTGCTCGGTCAGCTCGTTGATGACGTACTGCACGAACTCGGGGTAGTCGGTGGTCGCCGAGGTTTCGCGCGGGGTGTAGGTGATGACAAGCGGTTCGGCGACGGCGGCCTCGTACTCGTCTTCGGTGATGTATCCGCAGTCGAGCATGTGCGCCAGGACAACGTTGCGGCGCTCCAGCGCCAGGTCGGGGCGCTGGGTGGGGTCGTAGGCCGAGGGGGACTGGGCAAGGCCGGCGAGCGTCGCCGCCTCGGCGAGCGTGAGCTCCGCGCAGGTCTTGTTGAAATAGGTCTCCGAGGCGGCCTCGATGCCGTAGCAGCCCTGGCCGTAGTAGATGGAGTTGAGGTACATCATCAAGATTTCGTCTTTGGTGTAGACTTCTTCCAGGTACATGGCTATGTAGGCCTCACGCACCTTGCGCGACAGGGTCTGCTCGAACTGCTCGTCCTTGAGCACCGTGTTGCGCACGAGCTGCTGGGTGATGGTGGACGCGCCTTCGCTGCCGCCGGTTATCTGCACCACTATGGCGCGCAGGATGCCGCGCAGGTCGATGCCGTTGTGCGAGTAGAAGCGCTCGTCCTCGATGGCCACCGTGGCCTGCAGCACGTAGGTTGAGCACTCGTCGATATCGATGACGATGCGGTTTTCGTCGTAGAGCTCGGCGATGACGTTGCCGTCGGCGTCGAGGATCGTTGACGCCTCGGAGAGCAGGTAGGCGTCGGTGTCCGTGTAGTCGGGCAGGTCCTCGAGCCACGACTGGATCAGGTTGACGCCTGCGACTACGAACGCGGCGATGAACGCGATCGTCATGACGAAGCCGCCCAGGACTATATACTTGCCGACCCGCGGTTTGGCCGTGGACCGTATCTTGCGCGTACGTGCGGTCATAAGGGATACCTCCGCATGTCAGTGGAATCCCCATTATCGCGCATTGGCCCGCAGGCGGCGAGTTTGGCGGACCGGACGGGCCTTTCTCCACCAAGGGGCTAAAAGCCTTATGGCGTCTTAATGGTCTCCGACGTCGTTGATGCGACGTTGGCGAAGCGTCGGCACCCGTTTGCGGGCGGGGCGTCGTATACTGTGGAGCTGCGCCCGCGGCGCACGGCACCGCGGCTGCAGCCCCGGCCGATGTGGCGCACGCCGACTTGAACCTGCTGGGGGAGCGCCAGCAGCGACCGGTAACAGAAAGGAACGCCTGCGTTGAACGTCTCGGTAGAAGAACAGCTTCGCATCATCTCCTCGGGGGCCGAGCGCATCGTGCCCCTGGGCGACCTCAAGAAGAAGCTCGAGCAGGGCCGCCCGCTCAACATCAAACTTGGCGTGGATCCCACGAGCCCCGACCTTCACCTGGGCCACGCGGTGCCGCTCCAGAAGATGCGCCAGTTCCAAGACCTCGGCCACCAGGTGACGCTCATCATCGGCAACGGCACGGCGCTCATCGGCGACCCCTCGGGCAAGAACGCCACGCGTCCCCAGCTCACCCAGGAGCAGGTCGAGGCCAACGCCCAGACCTATGTGGAGCAGGCCATGAAGGTGCTCGACCCCGAGAAGACCACCATCGCCCACAACGGCGACTGGATCCTGTCGCTCGACCTCAAGGGACTGCTCGAGCTGTGCAGCAAGTTCACCGTGGCCCGCATCCTCGAGCGGGACGACTTCACCAAGCGCTACACGGGCCACACTCCCATCGCGCTGCACGAGTTCC
>CAZUFB010000090.1:0-7942 GCA_964619775.1 uncultured Coriobacteriaceae bacterium | reverse complement strand
ATCGACAAGGTCATCGACATCGACCAGTCGCCCATCGGGCGCACGCCGCGCTCCAACCCGGCGACCTACATCGGCCTGTGGGACGACCTGCGCAGCCTTTACGCGAGCGTTCCCGAGTCCAAGGCGCGCGGTTACTCGCCGGGCCGCTTCAGCTTCAACGTGCCCGGCGGACGGTGCGAGGCGTGCAAAGGCGACGGCCAGATCAAGATAGAGATGCACTTCCTAGCCGACATCTACGTGCCGTGCGAGCAGTGCGGCGGCAAGCGATACAATCGCGAGACCCTTCAAATCCTCTATCGAGGCATGTCTATCAGCGACGTGCTCGACATGACGGTCAACGAGGCCCTCGCGTTCTTTGCGAACATCCCCAACGTCAAGCGCAAGCTGCAGACGCTGCACGACGTGGGTCTGGGCTACGTGCGCCTCGGCCAGCCGGCGACGACGCTGTCGGGTGGCGAGGCGCAGCGCGTGAAGCTCGCCAAGGAGCTGCACCGCCGCCAGACGGGCAAGACCTTCTACATCCTCGACGAGCCGACGACGGGCCTGCACTTCGAAGATGTGCGCCAGCTGCTCGAAGTGCTGCAGCGCCTGGTTGATGCCGGCAACACGGTGCTCGTCATCGAGCACAACCTCGACGTCGTGAAGGTTGCCGACCAAATCATCGACATGGGGCCCGAGGGAGGCGAGGGCGGCGGGCGTGTTGTGGCGACCGGCACCCCCGAGGAGGTCGCCGCCAACCCGGCGAGCGTCACGGGCCTGTTTCTCAAGCCGATTCTCGAGCGCGACCGCGCCCGCATGGCGGCCCGCGCCGCCGAGGCGGGCGGACGGTCCTGCTGACGTTCGACACGGCTTCCCAACAGGAACAGGTCGCGAGGTACGGCGTCTTCAACGCATCCCTTGTGGCGTGCCGCCCCGCCTACGGCCATTCCAGGGAGGCGTCGCCGCCTGCCTGCAGGGGATTCCCGT
This sequence comes from uncultured Coriobacteriaceae bacterium, assembly GCA_964619775.1. Taxonomy (GTDB): domain Bacteria; phylum Actinomycetota; class Coriobacteriia; order Coriobacteriales; family UMGS124; genus CAZUFB01. Next base: position 6,976 of record CAZUFB010000090.1, on the reverse strand, counting down.
CGCCGCCTGCGATTCCGGTTGCCTGACAGCGAATCGCAACCATCGTTGCGGCACATCTGTGTCCGGGCGCAGCGATTCCCTGTTTTACTTGGTGGCTGCATGGCGGGTCCTGACGGCGATGGTACCATAGAACACTATGCGCCGATGGGCGCGGTGACGTACGGACGCGGGGCAGGAAAGGCGCGGGAGCTACGTGGGGCGGACTTCCAAGGGTGGCGAGGTCGCCGGCAAGACCAACGCGATGCGCGAGCTCGAGCGTGCGGGCGTCGCCTACGAGGCGCATGCGTACGAGGTGGCCGATGAGACGACGGTCGGTATCGGGCTGCGCGTCGCCGAGGCCACGGGCATCGACCCCGATGCGGCGTTCAAGACGCTCGTGTGCGTCTCGCCGCGCAAGGCCCATGCGGTCTTCTGCATCCCCGTCTCGTGCGAGCTCGACCTCAAGAAGGCGGCCCGCGCGGCGGGGGAGAAGTCGCTCGCGCTGCTCAACTGGCGCGACCTGTACGCGGTGACGGGCTATGTGCGCGGCGGGTGCTCGCCGGTGGGCATGAAGAAGCCGTTCCCGACGTTCGTGGACGAAACCGCGCAGCTGTTCGACCGCATCGGCATATCGGGTGGGCGCATCGGCATGCAGCTCGTGCTGAACCCCGAGGATCTGGCGGCGTTCTGCCACGCCGTCTTCGTCGACCTGGTGGAGGACTGAGTCATGGCCGAGGAAGAGGAGTACCGCGGCAGGCATTTCAAACGAATCGGGCCCTCCGGGGAGGCGAGGGCCGGCGCCCTGGAGGGATGCGGTCTCCCGCAGGACGGCGGCCTCGGGGACGGCATGTCGGCCGAAGGCGGGGGAGCCGCGCCGCCCGTCGCCCGCACGGGCACCGCGCCCGCTGCGGGATCGTCCGCCCCGGCCGGCGAGACCGCGATGTTCGTGGCTCTTGCGGAACAGCTCGACAACCCCGCGCCCAACTCGGCTCCCACGTCGTACGTGGGCGGCCTTTCGGCCGACGACACGATGGCGTTTTTGGCCGTCCACGCCTCCGTGCGGCAGGAGGCGGCAGGCGATGCGAGCGACGGGCGGGCGGACCCCTCCGCGGGGGCCGTTCCGGTACGGCGGACCCCCTCGCACTTCGTGCGCGACACGGGACGCGGGCAAGGTGCCGGCCGGCATGGAGGACGGTCTGCGGGGGACGGCGCCCCCGGCGCGTCCGCCGAAGGGGATGCGCCGTCCGCGGGCACCGACGGCGAGGTCTCCCGTTCGGTGGGCCGTTCGGCCGCGCTTATAAGCGCCTGCGTCGCCATCTCGCGCATCACCGGCTTCATCCGCACCTGGGCCATGGGCTTCGCGATGGGCACGACGCTGCTCAGCTCGTCCTACCAGGTGGCGTGCAACCTGCCCAACCAGCTTTACGAGCTCGTGATGGGCGGCATGCTCGTTACGGCGTTCCTGCCGGTCTACGTCTCGCTGCGCAAGCGCGAGGGGTCGGAGCGCGCCAACGCCTACGCTTCGACGCTCATGGGCATCGTGCTCGTGCTGCTCGGGGTTGTCGCGTTGCTTGCAGCCGTGTTTGCCCCGCAGGTCGTGTGGACGCAGATGTTCCTCAACCCCTCGGGTGACCGCGAGCTGGTGACCTACTTCTTCCGTTTCTTCGCCGTGCAGCTGCTGTTCTACGGCGTCTCGGCCGTGGCGGGCGGCCTGCTCAACGCGCGGCGCGACTACTTCTGGAGCTCGGCTGCACCTATCGCCAACAACCTCGTGGTCATCGCCGTGATGTTCGTCTACGTGTTCGTGGGGCCGGTCGACCCCGAGCTTGGCAAGCTGTTCATCGCGGTCGGCACTCCGTTGGGCGTGTTCGTGCAGATGGCCATGCAGATCCCCGCGCTCGCGAAGAACGGCATCCATATCAAGCCGTGGCGCATCGACCTGCACGACCCTGCGCTGCGCGAGACCCTGGCGCTCGGCGTGCCGACGATCGTGGTGACGCTTGCGTCCTTCGCGACGGTCTCGGTGCAGAACGCCGCGGCTATGGCGGTGAGCGAGGCGGGGTCGTCGGTGCTCTTCTACGCCCGCCAGTGGTTTACGCTGCCTTATGCGTTTTTGTCGGTCCCGCTGACGACGACGCTGTTCACCGAGTTGTCCGACATGGCGGCCGACGGCAACCGGGCGGGCGTGCGCGACGGCATCGTCTCGTGCACCAAGCAGAACCTCCTGTTCATGGTGCCCTTCGCACTTTTCCTGGCGGTGTACTCGGTGCCGCTCGTCACGCTGTTCTGCGCCGGCAGCTTTACCGAGGAAAGCGTACTCCTCGTGGCGCAGTACCTTTCGTACATGGCGATCTCGCTGCCGTTCTACGCGCTGTTCATGTTCATGCAGAAGGTGTTCAGCGCCCTGCGCCGCATGAAGGCCTACGCTGCGGTGAACCTTGTCGTCTCGATCGTGCAGGTGGCGCTTACCTTTGCGCTGTGCCTGGGGTTGGGCGACGCGTGGGGCGGTCTGGGCCTGCCCGGCGTGGCGTTGGCCCAGGTGGCGTTCTTCGTGCTCGGCGACGTGTGGTGCTATCTCTATCTGCGCCGCGAGCTGGGTTCGCTTGCGGGGGCCTCGTTACTCCGCAGCGCGCTTGCGTCTTTGGCGCTTGGCCTGGTGGGCGCAGCGGCGGGCGGGGCGCTGCTATGGGCCTTGTCGACCTTCGTCGCGCCGTTCGAGGGCAGCATACCGCTTGCGCTGTGCTACGTCGTCGTGTGCGGCCTGGTGTCGCTTGCGGCGACCTACGGGCTTGCGCTTGCGCTCAAGGCGCCCGGCTCGGCGTTCATCGCAGGTCTTGTCCGTCGTCGCAGCCGCTAGAACCGCCGCACGGGGCGATGCGTGCAAGGATGCGTCCGACGGTGTCGGGAGGCGGCCGGCTGCAAAAGGATGCCGTGCGGCCGGCCGCCGGTTTGACGGGAAAGGCGGGGGTTTGCCCGTGGGTGTGCTCATCAGCTGCGAAGACGTCCATCTCGAGTATCCGACGCGGCGCGTGCTGGCGGGTGTGAGCCTCGGCGTGTCCGAGGGCGACCGCATCGGCATCGTCGGCAAGAACGGCGACGGCAAGTCGACCCTGCTGTCGGTCGTGGCGGGCCTGCTCGCGCCGGACACGGGGCGCGTCACCTCGCGTCGCGGTATCAGGGTGGGCGTGCTCGACCAAAAAGACGCGCTTGACGACGCGGCGACGGTGGGGGAGTGCGCGGTGGGCGACCTGCCGACCCATGAATGGGCGGGCGACGCACGGGTGCGCTCGGTTGTGGGCGCGCTCATCGGAGACCTCGACTGGGACGCTCCCGTGGGCACGCTGTCGGGCGGCCAGCGCCGTCGCGTCGACCTGGCGCGCTTGCTCATCGGCGACTGGGACGTCCTGGCGCTCGACGAGCCGACGAACCACCTCGACATGCGTGCCATCGCCTGGCTCGCCGACCACCTCAAGTCCCGTTGGAACGCGGGGGAGGGCGCGCTGCTCGTCGTGACGCACGACCGCTGGTTCCTCGACGAGGCGTGCCTCGGCATGTGGGAGGTCCACGACGGCGTGGTCGACCCGTTCGAAGGCGGTTATTCGGCCTACATCCAGCAGCGCCTCGAGCGCGACCGCCAGGCGCGGGCCACCGAGGAGCGCCGCCAGAACATCCTGCGCAAGGAGCTCGCCTGGCTCGCCCGCGGGCCGCAGGCGCGCGGCACCAAGCCCAAGTTCCGCGTCGAGGCGGCCAAGGCGCTCGTCGCCGACGTACCGCCCCTGCGCAACGAGCTTGAGCTCAAACGCCTGGCGGTGAGCCGTTTGGGCAAGCAGGTCGTGGAACTCAAGAACGTCACCGAGCGCCGCGGCGGCAAGACCGTGCTGGACGACGTGAGCTGGATCATCGGACCGGGCGACCGCTACGGCATCATGGGTGCCAACGGGGTGGGAAAGACCACGCTGCTCGGCGTTATCGACGGCAGCATCCCGCCGACGTCGGGTACGGTGAAGATCGGCCAGACGGTCAAGTTCGCCGTGCTGTCGCAGCGGCTCGACGAGCTGATGGCGCACCGCGGCGAGACGGTGCGCGAGGTGCTCGACACCGTCAAGCGCCGCTACACGATCGACGGCAAGGAGTACACGCCCGCGCAGCTGCTCGAGATGCTCGGCTTTGAGCCGGGACAGCAGCTCACGCGTGTGGAGGAGCTGTCAGGCGGCCAACAGCGCCGTCTGCAGCTGCTGCTCGTGCTGCTGAGCGAGCCCAACGTGCTCATCCTCGACGAGCCGGGCAACGACATGGACACCGACATGCTCGCCATCCTCGAAGACCTGCTCGATTCGTGGCCGGGCACGCTACTGCTTGTGAGCCACGACCGCTACCTCATGGAGCGTGTGACCGACCATCAGTTCATGGTCATGGACGGCAAGGTGACGCACGTCCCGGGAGGGGTCGACGAGTTTCTGCACATCCTGTCGGCGCGCAAAGGCGCCGCGGCAGGCGCACAGGGAAGTGTGGCCCCCGGCGGCCAGGCTGGTGCGGGCGGCGGGGTCGCAGGACGGTCGCGCAGCGACGAGTACCGCCTGCGCAAGCAGCTCGCCAGCGTGGAGCGCAAGATGGAGACTCAGCAAAAGCGCATCGAAGAGCTGCAAGCGCGCATGCTTGAGATGCCGGCGAGCGACTTTGTGGAGCTGGGGAAGCTCCAAACCCAGATAGACGCCGCCCGAGGGCAGGTCGACGAGCTTGAGGTCGAGTGGTTGGAGCTGTCGGAGCAGCTGGGGGAGTAGCCTCCGTTTTTGACCCGAAGGCCGGCCGAAGTCCGCAGTGCGCGCCGAACACGTCTGCCAAGCGACAACGGGGTCCTTCCATACACCGCCGGTAGGAATGCCACGGTGCGGAAGGACCCCGTTACCGCGCCGGCCGCACCACAAGGGTCGGTCGGCGCGGCGAAAGCCTCGCTGCCGCGATGCGCTAGCCGCGGTTCTTTTTCACGCTGCGCACGATGAGGGCGGTGGCGACTGCGACGATGGCGACACCCGCCACCGCACCGACGACCACGGGAACCATCGAGGTGTCGTCGCCCGTCTGCACCACCTGGTCGACGACCGTGACGGTGCAGGGGATGGTGTAACCCATGACGGTGCCGTTGACCGTGAACGTCCCGGTTGTCTGGTAGGAGCTCGGGTCTACGGCGTTCCAGGTGACCTTCTCGTCGGTCACGTCGCCGTTCGACCAGCGCACGCTGGCGGTTTCGGGCAGCGACGGGGCCACGCCGAGGCGTGTCTGCACGGCGAGGTTGTTCTGCACGCCGGTCACCGTGGCGTCGGCGACCACGACGGTGACCTGCACGCTCATGCCGACGTCGGCGACGGTACCGTTGACGGTGAAGGAGCCGCCGTTGTGGTAGCTGTCTTCGGAAACGGCGTCCCAGGTGACGCTGTGCGCCTTGACGCTGCCGTCGGAGTAGACCACGTTGACCGTGGCGGGCAGCGCGGGCGCGACGCCGGCGTCGGTGCTGACGTTGGCGGGCGTCTCGACGCTGACGGCCGTCGCGGGGGCTGCGGCGACCGTGACCGTGCAGACGACCTCCGCCTCGGGGTCGGCCGCGATGGTGCCGTTGACGATGAAGGAGCCGGCTTGGGCGTAGCTTGCCGCGTCCACGGCATCCCAGGTGACGTCCACGTCGGTGGTCGAGCCGTCGGACCAGGTCGCCTTGACGGTCGCAGGCAGCGTCGGGGCGGTTCCGGCGACCGTCTCGGTGGTCGCGGGCTCGACGGAGGAGACGACGGCGTCGCCGACGGTCACCTCGGCGCTCACCGTGAGGTCGTCGATGCCTTCGAGCGCGCCTTCGACGGTGAACGACTCGCCGGCCTTGGCGTACAGGGACGCGTCGACGGCCTCCCAAGTCACGGCGACCTTCTCGACGCTGCCGTCGGAGTAGGTGACCTCGACCGTCTCCGGAAGCTCGGGCGTGATGCCGGCCGGCGTCTCGACCTTGACGGCCTCGACCGATTCCGCGGTGGCGGGAGCCGCCTCGACGTTCACGACGACGCTCACCGTGAGGTCGGTTCCCTCGACCGTGCCCTCGACCGTGAAGTTGCCTTCTTGGGCGTACTTTTCTTCGTCAAACTCCTCCCAGGTTACCGGGGCTTCGTCGGTTTCGCCGTTGGAGTAGACCACCTCGACCGTCTCGGGCAGCTCAGGGTCGACGCCGACCGTGGTTGTGACCGCGGCGGGGTTGACCACGCGCTTGATGGTGGGTTCGTCCTCCTCAGCCTCTTCGACCGTGACCTTTATGGTCACCTCGACCTGTCCGTTTTCGCTGTCGACCGTTCCGTCGACATAGAACTGGCCGCTCCGGGCGTAGGCGTCCGGGTCGATTTCGTCCCACACGACCTCCTCTTCGGTGGTCGACCCGTCGTCCCACACGACCTTGACCGTCTCGGGCAGCTCAACGTCGGTGCCGACTGTGGTCGTCACGCTGTCGGGGTCGATGCTGACTGCGGACAGGTCCGCCTCCTTGTCGGAGTCGGTGTCTTCGGTTGTGTCGTCGGTTCCCTCGTCGCCCTCGTCTTCCTCACCGCCGACCTCGTCTACGCTGTCGTCTTCCTCACCGTCGCCCATGATGTTCGGGGCTTCCAAACCTACGTTGCTTGCATTGCTGCCGATCGTCGTCCCGAGGTTGCCGGTTGGGCTGTTCTCGTCGGGGACGACTGCATCGAGACCGGGCTCGCTGTTGTCTTCGACCTCGCCCTCTTCGCCGATGCCGGCGCCGGTTTCCTCGTTGTCCTCTTCGCCTTCGCCGTCGGGTGCTTCGGACGCGGGGTCGGTCTCGGGGGTTTGCGGCGTCGCATCGACTATGGTGACGGGAGCCTCCTCGACCGTCACGGTGCACGCGGTTTCGACGCCGGGGTCCGACGCAAGGGTCCCCGTGACGGTGAAGAAGGCGCCGGCCTGGGCGTAGGCGTCAGGGTCGACCTCGTCCCACACGACCTCCTCTTCG
>CAZUFB010000089.1:2224-8017 GCA_964619775.1 uncultured Coriobacteriaceae bacterium | reverse complement strand
AGGTCGACCGTCGCGGAGAGCGCATCGCCAACGAGTCGGCCAACTACGACGCCATCTGCCACGCTTCCGCCAGCCGCCCGGGCGGCGTATGGTGCATGGTCTTCGACGAGAACGCCGCCGAGGACGTGAACCGCTTCCAGACCCAGGGCTGCTCCGCCCGCACTTGGAAGAGCGTGCTGACCCCGGGCACCAGCCCCGCCGACGCCTATGCGAGCGACATCGAAGAGGGCACCATCATGCAGGCCGACACCCTCGACGAGCTCGCCGACAAGCTGGGCTTCGAGGGCGAGTCCAAGGAGACTTTCCTGACCACCTGCGAGCGCTACAACGAGCTGTACGACCTGCAGGCCGACGAGGACTTCGGCAAGGAGGCCTACCGCTTGTCCGAGCTGCGCAACCCGCCGTTCTACGGCGGCTGGTTCGGCGCGTCGATCCTGACCACGCTCGACGGCCTGTGCATCAACGACCACCTGCAGGTGCTCGACGCCAACGAGGAGCCCATCCCCGGCCTCTACGCCATCGGCACCTGCTCGGGCCGCTACTACTCCGACAACTACCCGGTCTACCTGGTGGGCAACTGCCTGGGCCGCAACATGACCTTCGGTTACTACGTCATCAAGGTCATCGCCGGCGAGGTCGCGTAGCACAACCGCGTGAAACTGGAGGCGCCAAGAGGCAACCCCCTCCCCTTGGCGCCTCCTTCAGGATGTGCCTAAGCACGCTGCACCCTGCGCTCCCTGAGCAGAAACTTTCATAACCGCACAGGGCGCGTGCCAGAAACAAAAGTTCCCAGGAAAAATGTTCCTAACAACTGCAAAGTTCCCTTGATAAATGCAGCTACCAGAACAAAAGATCAAGCGATGTGCGCTATCCTTGTCATCTTGTTTGACGAAATTCAAGAGGCCCCGCGTGCCATCATGTCTTTGAAGTACTTTTGCGAACAGGCACGCGAGTATCACGTGGCGGCGGCCGGCTCGTACATGGGGATATCCATGCGCAGGCAAGGCGAGTCGTTCCCGGTGGGCAAGGTCGACATGCTCACGCTTCGCCCGCTGTGCTTCGAGGAGTACGTGCGTGCCCGCGCCGGAGAACCGCTCGCCGACGCGCTGCACAGAGCCGACTTCGAACTGCTAGGCGGAATCGGTCAACAGGTCGAGCGCCTGCTTCGGGAGTACCTCGTGGTGGGGGGTATGCCCGAAGTGGTGGCGCGCATCGTCTCCGACAACGACTTCGCCGAGGCGCGACGCCTGCAACAGGGTATCCTCATGGACTACGACGCCGACTTCGGCAAGCACGCGCCCGCCCGCGTCGTCGAACGTATGCGGCTGGTGTGGGGCTCGCTCGCAGGGCAGCTCGCACGCGAGAACAAGAAGTTCGTCTACGGCGCGGTGCGCCCAGGTGCACGCGCGAAAGACTTCGAAGAGAGCATCCAGTGGCTCGTCGACTACGGGGCGGTTCGCAAAGTGCCGCGCGCCTCCGCCCTACGCGTCCCTCTCACCTCATACGAGGACGTCTCCGCGTTCAAGCTCTTTGGCCTCGACGTTGGCCTCCTGGGCGCCATGTCGCATCTCGAGCCTTCCGCAATGCTCGACGGGTTGCGGCTGTTCACGGAGTTCAAGGGCGCCTTGACCGAACAGTGCTGCAGGAACTCGTCGAACAAGGGTTGGATCCGGCGTATTGGTCATCGGACACGGGCTCCGCAGAGGTCGACTTCTGCGTCGAAGCGAGCGGGACGGTGCTGCCCATCGAGGTCAAGGCGGGCGAAAACCTGCGTGCCAAGAGCCTGCGCGTGGCATGCGAGAAGTTCGGCCTCGAACGTGCGGTGCGCACCTCCCTCTCCGGCTACCGCGACGACGGGTGGCTGGTGAACATCCCGCTCTGGGGCATCGGGTCGCTCGCACGGCTGGAGGGGTAGGCAGCCCCCGGTTCCCGCGCAGCGCCCGGCGGACCCTGGAAACGGCCTTCGGAGATGGGTGCCGGCTACTCCCCGGGGAGGCCCGGGCGGTTCGCGTGGTGGCCGTGGGCGTGCGCGGCCTCGCCCTCCGACTCGTCAGACCGGGGCTGCGTCAGCGGCAGGTGCAGGGTGAACGTGGTGCCCACGCCCTGCTCGGACTCGACGTCGATGTGGCCGTGGTGCCGGTCGATGATCTCCTTGGTCACCGCCAGGCCCACGCCCAGGCCTCCGGCCACGCGGTTGCGGCTTTCCTCGGCGCGCCAGAAGCGCCCGAACACATGGTCTATGTCCTCCTTGGCGATGCCGATGCCCGTGTCGCGCACGGCGACGAGCGCCTCGTTGCCGGCGCAGGACACCGAGACCTCCACCTCGCCGGGGGCGGGGGTGTAGCGCATCGCGTTGCTGATGATGTTGGTCACGGCCTGGGTCACGGTGTCGCGGTCGAGCTCGACCGTCAGCTCGTCGGCGCCGGTCTTGTTGACGAAGGCCATCGTGAGGCCGGCATCCTCGAGCAGCGCGGCGTGCGAGCGGGCGATGGTGCCCACGAACTCGACGGCGTCCACCGGCTCGATCTTGAGGCGCACCGAGCCGTTCTCGAGGCGCGAGAGGCGCAGCATGCTGTCCACCAGGCGCGAGAGGCGCTTGGTCTCGCTCGACACGAGGGCCAGGTGCTCCTGGTCGCAGGGCAAAACCTCGTCCTGCATGGCCTCGACGGTCGCCAGGATCGACATGAGGGGGGTGCGCAGCTCGTGGGCCACGTCGGAGGTGAGGCGGCGCTCGAGCTCGCGGTCGCGCTGCACCGAGTCGGCCATCGCGTCGAACATCGTGCCGAGCTGGCCGAGGTCGTCGTTGCCGCGCACGTTGGAGCGGGCCGACAGGTCGCCCTCCTTGATGCGCTGGGCGGCGGTGGAGATGGCGCGCACGGGTTTGGTGAGCACGCGCGACAGCACGAGGCCCATCGTGGCCGCCAGGATGACGGCGACGATGCCTGTGATCGAGACCGCCTCGAGCGAGCTGATGCGGAAACTCTCGTCGCGCTGGGTGAGCAGCGCGTCGGACCCGTACACCCACACGCGCACGACGCCCACCTCGTTGCCGTCGTCGTCCACGATGGAGCGGGTCACGACGCTCGACGGGTCGTCGCCCGGGGCAAGCGACATGTCGACCTCCATGCCCGTCGAGGAGGAGCGCTGGGTCGAGCCGCCGACGGTGCTGTCGTAGACGACGACGCCGTTGGCGTTGATGATCTGGATGCCCACCCCGTCGGCGCTGGCAACGCCCGCCGCCGCGTTGGCGAGGTCGGTGGAGCTCCAGGTGCCCCGCATGTCGTAGGAGCGCGCGAGCGCCGAGGCCGCCGAGGCGGCGAGCTCGTCCATCGCGTCGCGCGTGTAGGCGCTGAACTGGCTGTTCCACACCAAGGTGAGCACGACCACGAACAGCACGGTCATGAACACGGCCACCACCGCGAAGCTCAGCGTCACGCGCTGGCGGAAGCTCATCTTGGCGCGTTCGCCGCCGTACTTGGAGGAGGGGTCGGACCCGTGGCCGGTCGCCGTCGACGTCGTGGCGGCCCCGCCGCGCGAGGGGGGCGCCGCCTGTACGGCGACGCCCTCTGCGGCCTGGTCGGCCTGCTGCACGGTGTTCTGCTGTTCGTCGCGCGCGCTGGACACGGGACCTCCTCGAAACGCGCCCAAAGAACAGCTTTGGGGCACAGGCGGCCCCAAAGCTCATCCCTTGAACGCACCCGACCCCCCTCCGACGCCGGGTGCCGTTGTGTGCAGAGCCGGCCTGCCGGGCAGCCTGAGCCCCGGCTACTCCTTAGCCTCGGCGGGCTCCTCCTTCTTGGGGGCCTCGAAACGGTAGCCCACGCCGTGGACGGTGTACAGCCACTTGGGGTGCTTGGGGTCGTCGCCGAGCTTGGCGCGCAGGTTCTTGACGTGCGAGTCGATGGTGCGCTCGTAGCCCTCGAAGTCGTAGCCGAGCACCTTCTCGACCAGCTCCATGCGCGTGTAGACGCGGCCCGGGTAGCGGGCGAGCGTGGTGAGCAGCTTGAACTCGGAAGCCGTGAGCTCAACCTCGCGGCCCTCGACCTCGACCTTGTGGCCCGAGACGTCGATGATGAGGTCGCCGAAGTCGAGCACCTCGAGCTGGGGCTCGGCGTCGAGGTGGGTGCGGCGCAGCAGGGCGCGCACGCGGGCGACCAGCTCGCGGGGCGAGAACGGCTTGATGAGGTAGTCGTCGGCGCCGAGCTCGAGGCCGATGATGCGGTCCTCCACCTCGCCCTTGGCGGTCAGCATGATGATGGGGACCTCGGAGGTGTCGCGGATGGCGCGGCACACGCGCTCGCCCGAGAGCTTGGGCAGCATCAAGTCGAGAATGATGAGGTCGAACTGGTGCTTCTCAAACTCCTCGACGGCGCTCTGGCCGTCGCCTACGCCCACGACGGAGTACTTCTCGCGCTCGAGGTAGGCTGTGACGGCGTCTCGAATGGCTTTCTCGTCTTCTACCAGCAGAATCCTGCGCTGTTCCTGAGGCATGGGCAGCTCCTTCGTGTCCGAAAGTCCGAGTCGCGGGCGTACCGCGTGTTCCACCGAAACGGCGACCCCGCCCTCTTGACACGGGGAACGCTGGGCAAAAAACACAAATACGCTATTCTATTCTACCTCAACTGAGCGAAAAAATGCGCACGAGTACGCCGTTGGGAATCCCAGTGGAGGAATCTTTGACGGCGACGTAGGTCACAAAACGGTCCACCGTGCCCGCCGTGGCCGGGTAGTCGCCGTAGTCGACGCACGAGCTTGCCGACCCGATGGTGGCGTAGGTTTCCCCCGCCAGGTCGATGACGAAGTAGGACAGCTGGCTCTTGACGACGTAGCGCCCGTTGACGTAGCAGATCTGCGCCGACGGCTCGCGCACCACGTAGTGGTAGGGGCCCTCGCCCGGGCCGATGTAGTAGCCCATGCTGCCCAGAAGGCCGCCGTAGCCGTAGTCGGCCTCGATGGAGAAGGCGAAGTTGTCGCCGATGCGCGTCGCGAACAGCGGGCGCACCGAGACCGGCAGGACGAGCTGGTCGACCTGCTCCATGTCGCGCGTCATGTCGAATGCGGTGATGCCGTAGTAGGTGCCCGCGTCGGGGTTGACGCGCGGCACGATGGTGAGCACCCCGGCGCTGATGTTGGGCGTGCAGGCGAAGCGGCCGGGCGACTCGTAGATCTCGACGCCCTCGCTGTCCCCGAGCACCCAGCTGTAGGCGTGCGAGTACTCGCTCGTACGGCTGCCCGAGGTGTCGGGCATCACCTGCCACACCACCGTGCTGTCCGAGACCGCGAACAGCGGGGGCTGCCAGTCGGCGTCGCCCTCGCCGAGCTTCACCAGGCCCGGCGTGTCAACGTCGACGGGCGAGCCGTCGAAGGGCACCGCATAGAACGCCCAGTCGTCGGTGGCGTTGTCGACCTCGACCCATGCGAGCAGCGTCTCGGTGCAGCGGGCCTCGCTCGGGGCGTACGACGAGCCGCTCACCGGGCTGGGGAGCACCACCGTGTACTCGCCCGTCTCGTAGGTGAGGCAGCCCACCACGGTGAGCGGGCGGCACCCCTCGTTGGCCTGCACCGTAACCGCGCGCGTGTCGCAGTCGGCGTAGACGTTGCAACCCAGCGGGATGGTGAACGAGGCGTCGGGCTGGTAGGAGGTCTCGCTGATGATGTCCGTAAAGGTGTTGATGACGTGGACGTTGCCGTCCTCGTCGACGGTGACGAGCCCGCTGGTTTCCTCGTCGTCGGAGTCCTCGGTCTCGGCGTCCTCGTCGGTCTCCTCGGTCTCGGCGTCCTCGTCGGCATCTT
>CAZUFB010000089.1:0-2124 GCA_964619775.1 uncultured Coriobacteriaceae bacterium | reverse complement strand
TCGGTCTCGGCGTCCTCGTCGGTCTCCTCGGTCTCGGCGTCCTCGTCGGCATCTTCGTCGGCGTGCGCCGTGCCGGCGCCTCCCGCCGCCAGGGCGGCGGCCGCGGTCGCGGCGGCGGCAGCGGCAAACTCGCGGCGCGTCGCCATCGGGGCGCCTGCGAACACGCCGTCTCCCGGCAGCAGGATGCCGTCGAACGCGCCCGCGCCCCGCCCTTCGCCGGCACGCCCGCGCCCCTGTGCGCCCGCGCTCTGCCCCTGCATGGCCGACCCCCGTTTCATCAAGCCGTTACGACACCTTCACCGTCCACCCTATACCGCGTTTTATAATGCGGGGTGCCGCACAGCGGCGCTCTACCCGAAAACCACCGGACGGCCCGGCCCGCAAAGCCCGCGCCCAGCGATAGGAGCAGCCATGTTCGAGAAGGACACCCCGGCGACGCCCGGCGACGCCCACACAGGAACCGGCGGGGCCCCGACCCCCGTCGAGAACGCCGCGCGCAAGAACCTCGTGGTCACCATCGGCCGCCAGTACGGAAGCGGCGGGCGCGAGATCGGCGAGCTGCTCGCCAACCGGCTCGGCATCGGGTTCTACGACAAGAAGCTCGTGCTCGAGGCGGCCGAGAGAAGCGGGTTTTCGACCGAGGCGTTCGTCAAGCAGGACGAGTCGGCGCCGCGCGGCCTGGCCTGGCTGTTCTCCTACTCGTCGAAGGGCTTCATGAACCACAGCGGCATCCCGCTCGACGACCAGCTGTTCATAGCCCAGGCCAACGCCATCAAGGACATCGCGCATCAGGGAAGCTGCGTCATCGTGGGACGCTGCGCCGACTACGTGCTCGAGGACCTGCACGACGAGCTCGACGTCGTGGACGTGTTCTTGCATTCGACCGAGGAGGCGCGCGTCCGGCGCATCGCCCGGCGCAACGACCTGACGCCCGACGAGGCGCGTGCCCGTCTCAAGCAGATCGCGCCGCGCCGCGCCAACTACTACGAGCGCTACACCGGACGCAAGTGGGGCGACCTGCACCACTTCGACCTCACGATGAGCACCGCGCTGCTCGAGCCCTCTGCAGCCGCCGAGGTCATCGCCGGCTACCTGCGGGCACGGGGGTATGCCGGGTAAGGCGCGCAGGCAAGCAGCGGCCACCAAGCAGCAGCCGGCAGGCGCGGCCCCGGGCCGAAGGCGCAGGGGGCGGCGACCGGACACGCGGGCGGCGCCGCGGCGCGACCGGCCCGCAGCTACAAGGCGGCCGCCACCCCGCGGTGCGCCACGCTGACGCAGGGACCCGGCGACGTGCACTCCTCGCTGTCGTTCACCAGGTCCTCCAGGGTGTAGCCGTTCACATAGGCGGCGATCATCTTGTCGAGGCCGATCCAGAAGGGCGCCGTCTCGCAGTCGGGCTGGCGCGGGCACTGGACGCTGTCGCTCACCAGGCACGACACCGGGGCCGTCGACCCCTCGGTCGCGCACAGAATCTCGCCGGCCGTGATGCGCGAGGCGGGCTTGCCCAGGACGTACCCGCCGCCCTGGCCGCGACTCCCCTGCAGCAGGCCGGCCGCGCACAGCGACCGGGCAAGCTGTTCGAGGTACTTGACCGAGATGCCCTGGCGTTCGCCCAGTTCACGCAGCGATATGTTGCCCGACTCCTGGTGACGGGCGATGTCGATCATCATGCGCAGGCCGTAGCGGCCCTTGGTTGAGACGAGCACGGGGCATCACCGCCTTTCGTTGCGTCGCGTCGGCCGGACAGACGGGGTATGCGGCACCTATTCGGCGACCAGAGCCTGCGCCTCGCGCAGGGCGCGCGTGAGCTGGTCGGCGCAGGACGTGGGACGCTTGCCGCAGGTGTTGCCCTGAAGCAGCTCGACCACCTTGTCGGTGGGCATGCCCTTGACCAGCTTGCTGATGGCCGCCAGGTTGCCCAGGCAGCCGCGCGTGAACTCGACGTTCTCGATGGTCTTGCCGTCGTCGGACAACACGACATGGATGTTGGTGCTGCACACGCCCTTCGGCGTGAAGTCGGTCTCGATCATGTGGTGCCGGTCCTCTCCTGTTGGGGAACGCCTTGGTTGAACCCGTATTATACCTACGGTTTTGTAGGATTTGCCGAGAACGGGCGGGGCGGGG
>CAZUFB010000088.1:0-8105 GCA_964619775.1 uncultured Coriobacteriaceae bacterium | reverse complement strand
CGAACTTGAATAATGAAAAACTTATGGAACAGTTGAACAAAATCGAACTCAAAGGAGTTGTCGGGAGTATAAGGACCCAGACTTTCTCCGACAATCAGATGGCACGCCTGACTCTTGCCACCAATTACGCTTATAAGGGTAAGGACGGAGCAGCTGTAATCGACACGAGCTGGCACAATGTCGTGGCGAGGGAGGGCAGAAACATACACGACTTGTCCAAGATTGTCAGAGGCACGAAACTCTACGTGCTGGGCAGACTACGTTATCAGAAATATACGGGATCGGACGGTGTGGAGAGAATATCTGCTGAAATTGTTGCCAGCAAGATCGCGGTGATTGATGATCCCGAACCGCTGCAGTATGAGACATAGACTGGGCGGAAGGGGAGCCGGAAGCGGTGCCGGTAATTGCCTCACTCCTGTGGCCCTGTTGCCGGCTTCCCTTTTTACATTGATATTTCCGCTGCTGACCGTGTCCTGCGGTCCCTCCGTCAAGATTTCGCGTCTTGCAGACAGTGGTGAATTTGCGACCCTTGCCTTGCCTCCAGAGGAGCGGAATTTTCTTCCCGAACCAGACACAGCCCTTGTTTCATCTTGGGGGGATACTCTGAAAGTGACGGGCCTGGACGGAAAGGAGATGCTGATAATGAGGGCTGTAAAGGATGAGGAAACCGGCGAAATGGTGGCGACGGACAGGTTGGATGCCGCCATCGTGACGGCGAGGTTCAGGAATGTGGCCGAAAGGAACGGGAGAATACGGCTCGAATTCCAGGTTACTGTGCCGGAATATATGAGGGATTCCGAATGGCAGCTCAGACTTCATCCGTTGATGACCGTTCTTGACGAGGAGTTCATGCTGGATGACATCCTGATTACCGGTTCCGGGTACCGCAAATCGCAGCTTCGTGGCTATGAACAGTACAGGCGTTTCCTGTCAAGGATTGTGACAGACAGCCTCGACCTTGTGGACATGAGGAGTCTTGATATTTTCATAAAGAGGAATATTCCCGAACTGTACGCTTTCAGGACGGATTCCTCGTATGTCCCGGACGAAACTTTTCACAGCAGTTTCGGAGTGACTTCGCGAGAGGCCCTCGAACACTATACCATTGGGATGTTGGTCAAAAGGAACAATAGACTGATGGGACTCATGGACAAGAAGCGGCGGAAATATATCAAGTCCCCTATTGTAACGGAAGGGATAAGACTGGATACCATAATGTCGGGCGAGAGAGGTGAACTCATATACAACTATGTCCAGACCATAGGGACGAGCCCCGGACTGCGCAAGGTGGACATTTGTCTGGAAGGTGAAATCTACGGAGAGAGCGGAAAACTCTACGGAGTTCCGCGTTCGGCCCCCCTTACTTTCTATGTGAGTTCGCTGGCCTCTTTTACCGACGGCTCCGAAAAGTATATGACCAAAATAATTTCCCGCAACGTGGAGGACAAGGTGAGTGCTTACATCGATTTTGCCTCGGGAAGCGCTGTCATAGACGAGGGCCTCGGGTCCAATGCCAAGGAAATGTCGGTGATACGTGCCCGCTTCCGGGACCTGCTCACGGATACGACTCTCGGCCTGGATTCCATAGTGATTGCGGCCTATGCTTCGCCTGAGGGCAGTTTCAGATCCAATCTCGAACTTACCCATGCAAGGGCCAAGTCGGTTGCCGGGTATTTCTCCGATTATATAGCGCATGTCGCGGATTCTCTTAGAAAGAGTTCGGGTTTGAGGATGACTCTGAGCGAGGGAAAAGCGGAGACGACCCCGGCCGACTATGGGTCCTTCCCCGATATAGCCTTCATTTCAAGAAGCGGAGGCGAGAACTGGGTTCTACTTGACAGGCTTGTATCGGCAGACACCCTTCTGAGCGAAGGGGAAAAGGAACACTATCGCTCCTTGTCCTCTACTCTGGACCATGATATCCGGGAGGCGTCAATGAGGCGGGCAGGATACTATGGACATCTGTTTGAGAGTCATTATCCGAAACTGAGGTTGGTGGAATTCTCCTTTCATCTGTACCGCAAAAATATGGTCAAGGACACCGTTCATACGACGGTGCTGGATACGACCTATATGAGGGGAGTGGATATGCTCAAGAACCACCGTTACGAGGATGCGCTTGAACTGCTGCTTCCATATCACGACTTCAATACTGCCGTGGCCTTTACGGCCCTGGACAGGAATTTTTCGGCAATTGAAATACTCAGGGACTGTCCCAAAACGGCGAAGGTGAACTATCTCATGGCGATACTGTATTCCCGGCAGGGCAGGGAGAGAGAAGCTGTAGAATGCTTTCTGCATTCCTGCGAGCAGGACCCTTCGTTCAGGCACAGGGCCAACCTTGACCCTGAAATAGCAATGCTGATAAACGATTATAAACTCAACGAAATACTGTGAAAACCATGTACGCGGGCAGGAGCGATTTGACCAAGGTATTCATACGGGCTGTCTGAAACCAATGCTGAATATACCGGTATGTAAAAAGTTGCCGGCAGTATATTCGGTTTGAACGAGAGTGGCAAAAAGTCATTTTGGCTTGTCCCTTATTGCGGAAGAGATGAACAGGTGTAAACACGGGTCCACGGACAAGCTCTCAAGGGAGTTTAAACCTCATTTTTACCAGTAAGTTCATAGCGGTCGATACGATCCAATGCTTGATATTCCGCAGTATGAATGGGTGTGATTGTGCTTTGCGAACAGTGGCGGAAGAGATAGGTTTACACGAAAATCAAAAGAACGAAATGCCGGCGAACCTGCAATTATGTTTCTGCAAGGGAACCCGGGTTTTGTGTGGAAATTTTGCTTGTTCCCGATGTAAATAACAGAAATATAGTATTTAAATGCTTGGAACACTGCCAGCTGATGAAAATAAGCGTCAGCGTACAGTGTGGATGGACAAAAACTTCAACAAATACTTTAAACTGATAAGATTATGGAAAACTTGAAAATCATTGTGGCAGCGACCGCCCTGGCTATTGCTGCCGGATGCCAGATCACCGACACAGCTTCACCCGGACAGACGGTTCCGGAAGGCGAACCATGTACGCTGAATGTGAACCTTGCTGACAGTCATGTCAGCTCAAAGGCTACGGGGCAGACTCTCGCAGATGAGTCGATGATACAGAATGTCCAAATATTTGTGTTCCGTGTCGGAGACGGTGAAAACGAGGTTCTGGACGCCAGCGTTTCCCTTGGATTTGACACTGAACTGAACCATAACGGCTACACCTCCTCCTTCGGCGGAATCAGTGTGGAATGTACTGTAGGCGAGCGGGAAGTCTGGGCGGTCGTCAATTCTGCAACGGATTATACAAAAGATGGAACGGTCGGAAATCTCGATGCCCTCAAGGCAAAGACTTCATCCCTGTCTGAGAATTCCACGAAAAAACTATTCATGCTGGGATCTGCCCGGACCACTTTGATGACGGGGACTTCCGACCTTTCCATTTCCGTGAAAAGGGTGTGTGCCTCAGTGATTCTTGAATCCGTGACCAATCAGCTGACTTCCTATGCCCTCCGTCGGTCGGGAGCCTTCAGACTCAAGGATATATATCTTGTGAACGTTCCTGCTAAGGTAAACTATGGTCTTACCCAAAGTCCTTCGTCCCTTTCAAGCGAAGACTGGTATGCGAAGTTGGGGAAGGAAGCCGATGAGGACAAGTACGCTCTAATCCGCGACAAGCAGGATGCTTTCACTCTAGATTATGGAGAGTCATACACTACGGCACACACCTTCTATTCTTATCCGAATGACTGTGCTCCGCAGACTTCCGCGACCTGGTCTCCCCGGGCGACTAGGATTGTCGTTGAGGCTGAGTATTATGACGGAACCCAATGGATTGAGTGCTATTATCCTGTCACCATGTATAACGAGGAGACGGAAATCGGACTCATGAGAAACAGGCAATACAAGGTCCGGCTTACCATTATGCGCCCCGGCTCTGACAGCCCTGACAAGCCGGTGGAATTCAATACTGTTTCGGGTTCAATAGTGGTGGAAGATTGGGAATCCGGTGCTTCCTACACTGAAACCATCTGACCATGAAGGCGTACTGGAAAATGCCGGTGACCCTGTTGTCGGTATTGGTCTTCTCACTGTTTTCCGTGGCCTGTTCCATCAAGGAAGACCGCAGTGCATGTCCCTGCTACATATATGTAGTCGTGGATGATTTTATAGAAGCCGGCCTGGATGAGGCCTTGGTGGCGTTCAGTGCCGGAGGGAACATGGATTCAGAACAACTTGACCTGAAGCAGTATGCCGGTTCCGCATATAAGCGTACCCTGCCCAGAACGGAGGCGAAGGTCGCGGCAGTAGCGGGAATGGTGAACACTGTCCTGGAAGGGGACCACCTCGTCGTACCGTATGGAAACGAGGCCGATTCTCTCTGGCTCTACAACGAGATTTTCTTCTGTGATGGGGATGAATACCGGATTAGAGCCGTCCCGGGCAAGGAGTTCTGTACGCTTACCCTCATTGTGAGCGGACTAGAAGAGGAACTGGCCCCGGAAAGCACATTCAGGGTAACGGCGGCTTGCTCGGCCATAGATATTTTCAGCCGGACTCCCCGTGCGGGGGCATACAGTTCCATAGCCTCAAGGAATGAAGACGGCAACTATGTGGTGAGAATTCCCCGGCAGTCAGGGTATGAAATTCTTCTTGAGATTTCTGTCCCTGATCCTGAGGCGGGAGAAAACGCGGATTTGTTCTATTCCATGGACCTCGGAAAGAAGTTTATGGAGGCAGGATATGACTGGGACAGAAAGGACCTTTTGGATGTAAGTGCAGTAGTGAATTTTAACGAAATCGACATCGAACTGAGCATAGAGGAGTGGGTTCCTGATGACAGTTACGATGACGTGGAAATCTGATACCAAAAACTATGAAAAAAGTAATATCTGAAATAATGCTTGCCCTGCCGCTTGGACTTGCCGCCGGCTCGGTTTCATGCACCCTTGATTCCCTGCCCGCGCCCCGGAATTCCGCTTCCGGGCAGGAAAGCGGGGTAGTGGAACTCTTTCTCGGAACGGATTTCCTGCCCGATTCCAAAACAAGCCTCGGAAGCGATATTGAGGGGAAGTTCTCGGGCGGGCTTATCGCTGTGTATGACAGTGAGACAGGGGAAATCGACTCCAGACTGGAAATCGTTCCGGAAGACCTCGGGAACACCGTCCTCCTCAGACTTCCGAGGGACAGGACATACGACATCTACCTCGTGGCCAATCTGTGGTATATTGACAGTTCTGACGGAACAGCCGTACCCCTTAGCCTGCCTGATAATTCGGCCGGACTTGAATCTTTCAGTTACCGCCTGGACGGAGGGGAAGTGGACAGCGATACGGGACTATACACGGGTGGGGGCCTGAGGCGCGAGAACTTTTCGGAACTGTCCGACTGGGGTATTCCCATGTGCTGGAGCATCAAGGATATAGACCCTGTGACGGCAGGCAGGATAGAAATAAGAATGCAGAGATTGTTTTCGAAAGTGGTGCTGACGGTAGACCATAGCGGGATTTCCGGTACCGACCTTGAGGCGTTTGTGAACGGGAGCGTGCATATACGCCAGACCAACTGCCGCCTTGAACCCTTCAATCCGCTTGGAGCCAGAGCCCTCTCCGGGGAAGACATTATTCCTGTAGGAGACTGTGATGCTACGATGGACAACGCTCTTGTCAAGGATTATGTTTTCTACGTGCCGGAGAATATGCAGGGCGAACTCATGCCGGACAATACTTCCGCTGCCGAAAAGGATATCGAGGGGGTAGAGGCCGCGTGTGGAAACAACGGCATAAGCGCGCTCCTGACTTACCTCGAATTTGTCGGCGAACTCAAGGGGGGAAGTTCGGGCCTGAGCGGTGAGATTACCTACAGATTTTTTCTCGGCAGTAATGCGGAGACAAACTTTGACATACCACGCAATACGGAAATGCACGTTTATCTGAGTTTCAATCCCGGGTCCGTTTTCGAGCCGGACTGGAAAATCGACAGCGGGGACATTACGGATACGCGCGATTTCTTTTTGTCCGGGGACCTCGCCGGACGTCTTCCGGAAGGAAAGACCATAATAGTGAGGAGGAACCGTCCTGCGACCTTCAATGTCAACATATTGCTTGAAGAGGGAGGGGAGAACATGATTTCTTCCGCTACTCTGGTTACCTCGGATTACGAGCCCACGTCGCTGAGCGACATTGCCTGGACGAGCGACTTTTGGGCAGCCGGGCATAAGGCCATCGATGAGCCCCAGCGAAGGATACTGTTCTTGATGCTGGGTGTGAGCGTTGATTACAATGACGGGCAATTTACTTTTACCGCTTCCGAGGGGGGCTTCACCGGGATGTCGGTACCCATCAGTTTGACCATGTTTCCCGGAGGAAAGACGATTACCGCGAACATTATGTTATACCCCGACATTGAAGTTGTTGAGGAAAACGGATACGATATTTCAGATGGTTTCCTGGTGGGCCAGAAGCGCACCCTGAAGATCAATGGTATGTCTGAACAAAAACTTTATTATGCAGCCGTCCAGCCGGAATGCGGACCCGACGACAAGGAACTCAGCTCTGTGAACCGGCAGTGGAAGACCCAAAATACCGCGGGTGCGCCTTTCGTCTCCTGTGTTTTCGACTCTGATGGAGAAGTCGTACTCCCGTATGAGGATCCCTTCGCATATAGTTTGCAGTCGTTTTCGCAGACTGGGGGCCTTAACCTGTACGCTTTCTATCCAAACATTTTCAGTACGACTGCCGGTACTTCCGCCAAGTCTGCGGAGGGGAAACTGTACGTATGTTCCACTGACATCCACAACGACGGTATAATTGAAATTCCCCTCGCGATACGTATGCCGGATTATGAAATCGGGACCATCACCGACATGCATCGATATTTCCCGTTTGACGGCAAAGAACACGCGTTTGATATGAAGTTCTTTCATCCTGTCGGAGGCCAGGAACTTTCTTACCCGGACTTTGACCCAGGGCTTTACAACCTGCTGTTTAGTCCGGAAGTTGAGTATGTTCATAAGAATGCCCCGGCCGACAAGTGGCTGGAGAATATAGTTTACAGTCCTGTCAGCAATTCCATGTATCTGACAAGGACAAGCGTTAACGGAGACAAACTCGAGGAGGAAATTTCCGGGCACGCCTGGGCAGGCAATATGTCGCTGACAACGAATCAGACCACCGGACTTCTGCCAAAGAGGGAACTCAACTTGTACTGCTACATATCCGTCCCATCTCAGCCGGCAGATGCGGAACTGAAGAGTTCTTATTTTTCCAACATCAATCCGACTTATATGCAAATGTCCGTAACGACCGATTTCGAGTACATGGAATTCGACCCCGAATATCTGGAAGTAAGCGAAACGGGGGAGTACGCGAGCTATCAGTCGCTAAAAAATCCCCTGAATGTGATGAGGGGCTCCGGTAACATAGAGGTCGCCGAGGATTTGATAACTTATGAGTTCAAGGGCAGCGAACAGCCCACCGTTACTCCGGACGGGGAACCTGTCCCGGGAGCGCTGCTGGCACCCTACGGAAAGCATACGTTTACCCTGACAACGACCAACAGATGGGACGGAAGGAAATGCTCCCGCAGTTTTGATATTAATTTCATTCACACTGTATCCTTGTACCAGTATGGAATTTTCGGGCCCCAGCGCTACGCATCAGTATATTTCGTGACTCGCTTGAATGCATATTATCTGAACAAATACAAGGACCAACTCAGTTGGGACGAAATCCAGGCGATGATGAAGACCCTGGGGACGGACGAGTGGAACAACCATATTAAGGCGTCTTATGGCTATTATATAAACGGTAAATGGGGTAGAAGCGGGGACAAAATGTATTATGGTCCGGCAGAAGACTTTGACGTAAAATTCCTGGACAGTTCGGCTTCGGTGTGGACGGAGGAACTTGCCAAGACCGTTACTGAAACCGATGGCGTGCTATGGCTTAGCGGTTTGGGTTTCCATGACGGAAACGGCACGTATGTTTCGACTACGACTTCCAATCCTGATTATACCGGGTGTTCCGCCTTCGAAAATATGAGGTTGTCAACATCCATAGGAGGCTACATATTCCGTAATTCACTGACAGAGTGAAGA
>CAZUFB010000087.1:5959-8121 GCA_964619775.1 uncultured Coriobacteriaceae bacterium | reverse complement strand
TAGTACCTGTTGTCGTAGATGCGCGTCGACTTCTTCTCGGAACGCGGCAGGTCGCCGATACCCACGGCCTTGGGCACGATGGTCACGCCGATGCGGTTCTTGAACGTCTCCGTCATGGCTCCCTCTATGTCGCGACGGCGCAGGGGATCGTCGCTTTCGCACTCGAAGTAGACCGTCATGATGTCCTTGCCGTTGAGGTGGTCGATCATGACCTGGTACTCGCTGCTCACGCCGTCCACGGCAGCGCAGACCTCCTCCACCTGGGCGGGGAACATGTTGACGCCCTTGACCTTGAACATGTCGTCGGTGCGGCCCACCAGCTGCGAGATGCGCGTGTGGCCCATGCCGCAGGGACAGTCGCCGGGGATGATGCTCGACAGGTCGTGCGTGCGGTAGCGGATGAGCGGTGCGCCCTCCTTCACCAGCGTGGTGATGACGAGCTCGCCCACCTCGCCGTCGGGCAGGTTTTCGCCGGTCTTGGGGTCCACGACCTCCACGTACACGTAGTCGTCCCACACGTGGATGCCGCAGTCGTACCGGCAGCTCACGCCCACGCCGGGGCCGTAGACCTCGGTGAGGCCGTAGATGTCGTACAGCTCCACGCCCAGCTCGCCGGCGATGCGCTCGCGCATCTTCTTGCCCCAGCGCTCGCTGCCGATGAGGCCCTTCGTGAGGGCCAGGCGGTCGCGGATGCCCTCCTGGGCGATGCGCTCGGCCAGCAGCAGCGCGTAGCTCGACGTGGCGCACAGCACGGTGGACTGCAGGTCGATCATCATACGCAGCTGCTTCTCGGTGTTGCCCGGACCCATGGGGATGGCCATGGCGCCCATGCGCTCGGCGCCGAGCTGGAAGCCGATGCCCGCGGTCCACAGGCCGTACCCCGGCGTGATGTGGATGCGGTCCTCCTCGGTGCAGCCGATGGCGCGGTAGCAGCGCGCGAACATCTCAGCCCAGTCGTCCACGTCCTTCTGGGTGTAGGGGATGATGACCGGCGTGCCGGTGGTGCCGCTCGACGAGTGGATGCGCACGATCTGGTTGTCGGGCACCGCGGCGATGCCGAGCGGGTAGGCCTCGCGCAGGTCGGCCTTCTCGGAGAACGGCAGGCGCTCGAAGTCCTCCTGGGTGCGGACCTGCGACATGTCGATGCCCGCGAACTTCCTGGCATAGAACGGGCTTCGCTCCTGGATGGTGGCGAGCTCCTTGAGGATGGCCTCGAGCTGAGACGGCTTCATGGTTGCCACGGTGGTGCCCCTTTCGTGTCGGTGTGCGTCTGTTGCGCGTGGGGACATAATAGCGCAGCATGCAAGGGTGTAGGAGAGAAAGCGAAGGGCGCGTGGGAGACACGCCGGGAGGCTTATACTGCCTGTTGAAGCAAAGAAGGCCGCCGACCGCAGGGCACGGACCGGGCGGGCAGGTCGGCGCGAGCGGCAGGCGAAAAAGGAGGACGGCGTGGGGCTGTTCGAGTGGAACGTCGTGGTCGACCTCGAGTTCACGCCCATCAAGGGCGCACCGAAGCGCAAGAAGGCCCTGCGGTCCGAGATCGTCGAGATCGGCGCCGTGCGGGTCGACGCGAACGGCAACGAGGTCGACGACTTCAGCGTCGTCGTCGACCCCGAGCTCAACCACGGGGTCGCGCCGCACATCGTCAGCCTCACAGGCATCACGAACGCCGACGTGCGGAAGGGCTGCCATGTGGAAGAGGCGCTTGGGCGGTTTGCGGGGTGGATTGCCGACCGGCCCGGCCGCACGCGCCTCGTGGCGTGGAGCGGCACCGACGAGCGTCAGGTCAAGCGCGAGTGCGCCCACAAGGGCATCGAGGTCCCGCCCCAGCTCGCCCGCTGGCACGATCTGCAGGTCGCCTACCCCCGGCTCATGGGCGTCGGCAGGGGCAGGAAAAAGCTGATGTCGCTCAAGGAGGCCGCCACCTGGTACGGCGTGCGGGTCGACCAGTACTGCGCGCACCGGGCGCTGTACGACGCGCAGGTCACGGCGGCGCTGCTGCGCACCATCCTCACCGGCGAGTACCGAGCGCAGCGGCGCGTGCTGACCAGCTCGATCACCTCGGCCGAGCAGATTGCGACGGCGACCTCGTCCATCGGCGACGCGCACCCCGAGCTCGCCGAGCTGCTGCGGCGCATGAGGGCCGAGGCATAGGAGGCGTC
>CAZUFB010000087.1:0-5859 GCA_964619775.1 uncultured Coriobacteriaceae bacterium | reverse complement strand
CGTCGTCGACGACGGGCGCCTGCTCTCCCACATAAGCTCATACGGCAGCCTGTCCGAGGCGGCGAAGGAGGAGGACTTCAAGCTGTTCTCCGACACCGGTTCCGACAGACGGGAAAGCGACCCCGGCGCCGGGTCTCCGGCATGGTCCAGGAATCGGCCGCGGCGGCACCTGGTCGCCTACTGCCGGGCCACGGCGTCGTCCACCAGGCGCATAAGCTCCTCGCGGGAGTGGACGTTGAGCTTCACGTAGACGTTGTGGGTGTGGGCGCGCACGGTGTTCACCTTGACCTGCATAGCGTCGGCGATGCGGTCGGAACCGTAGCCCATCGCCAAGTAGCGCAGCACCTCGGCCTCGCGGGCGGACAGGGTAAACGTGCGGGCCACCTCGTCGACGGCGCGCGAGAACCGGCCGCGCTTCTCGCTTCTGCGCAGGCCCCCGGCGTCGAGCCCCTGCGCGCGCCGGTCGAGGCCGAACAGGTCCTCAAGCGAAAGCTCTTCCTCGCTGACCGGCAAAAACAGCCGCTCGTAGTCTTTCTCGGAGAAGAGTCCCAGCGCAAGCAGCAGCATGACACCGGCCAGCGCCATGAAGAGCACCGCGGTGGGCGCGCCGGACGGCACGAGCGGCATGACGGCGTAGCCAAGCATCCAGCCTGCGCCGCAACCGAGCATGAACGCGCCGCGCCCCAGGCCGAACACCAGGACGGGCGAGACGCGCTTCTGCACGACGACGAACGCGAGCAGGCACCACGTCACGAACTCGAAGATGCTGGAGAAGAAGTACACCACCAGGCTCAGCTCGTTGGTCAGCCCGCCGAGCGCCGCCGCGCAGGCCGTGAGAACGGCGGCCGCCGTCGCGAGCAGCGAGCACATCTTGCCAAAGCCCATGCCCTTGCCGGTACCCCGGATGCCGTAGACGGCAAACCCCAGCGCCATGGCCGTGCGCAACACCATGAGCAGGTCGTTTCCCTCGAGCGTCGAGGCCAGGGCGTGCGTGGACACCGCAGACGACCGGGGAAGCGAGGTGCACAGGCTCATGAGGAAGACGAACCCGGCGAAGCGCCAGAACGCCGGCGGCAGGCGGGTCGCCAAGCAGCCGGGCGCGGCGCCGGATGAGGCGGAGCCTTCGAGCAGGGTCCTGTCGCACCCCGACGCGCGCGGCGGGTCCACGCACGCCAGGGCGGCGGCCGCCAACGGCAGACCGCAGAAAAACACGATGCTCGCCAGCGACGGCCCGTGCTCGACGGGGGCCCAGGAGGGGCAGGCAAACGCCAGCAGGTACACGAACGCCGCCACAAGCTGGGCCAGCGCCGCGTACACGACGGTGCGCCGCGGCGGGAGCGACCCGTAGAGCACGCCGCACCGCAGGCCGACGAGCACCGTGCCCACGCCCGTCGCCGCCGCACCGACCCAAAACGCCACGCGTATGGGGACGACGCCCAGGACGGGCTGCAGATAGTAGGGCCCCGCCAGAACGATGAGCAGGCAGGCCGCGCATGCCGCGATGCCGCCGCCCACCACCGCGCGCCTCCCCGCCACGGCCGCGGCGGCACCCCGGCGCGCAAGCAGCGCGGACACCAGAAACGTGGCGCCTCCTACGACGGTCGAGACTATGTAGAGCTGCGAGAGGTAGGTTCCGTCGACCTCGTTGTCCGAAAGCCACAGCGACCCGCTGTAGGTGAGCGCCGACCAGGCGCCCCACAGCCCGTACGCCATGAACGGAAGGGACGGCCACAACGCGGCCGCCGCGTCGAGCAGGCCGGCCTTGCCCTTGGCGGCCCCGGTTTCGATGCCCAATCGTCTCCCCCCTCCCGGCCGGCCGCGATCCTTCTCCGGTGCAAGCGGCCGTCTCCCCTCCCCGGGAACCTGCATTGTAGCGCACGCGGGAAAGCGGGTCGACCGCAGACGGGACGGCCACACCGTCGACAGGGCGCCGCGGGAGGGACGGGACCGCGACGGCACGCAGGGCCTGCGGGCCGGGCCGGGCAGGCCGGGACAGGGCCCCGCCGGCGCGGGACGGTCCCGACACTGGTACAATCGCGGTCGGGCCGGCGCAGGCGCAGACGACGCGCCGGCACGGGCCGCGCCGCCGGCGGCAGGCCCCGAGGCATGAATCCGCCACGACCCCGAGGAGCCAAAACCGCAGTGCAGGGAACCGACGCCACCCATCCCACCAAGACCGTCCGGCGCGGGCCGCGCCGCCGGTTCGACCCGCGCGACCTGTGGCGCGCGTACGAGCTCGACCGGCTCGTCGAAGAAGCGTGGGCCCAGGCGGCCTCGCCGCAGGACGGCAGCAAAGGGATGGAAAGGGATACCGGAGGCGAGAAACCCGGCAAAGCCGGAGGCAGACCCGGCGTCGAGTCCGGGGATACCCCCTTCCCCGGGCTTCCGCCTGCGGACCTCGACCTGTGGCTCGCCCCGCGCGAGCGGGCGAACCTCGAGCTCGAGGCGCGCTTCCTTGCCGTCCTCGAGGCCTCGCCCGCCTACCGGCAGCTCGCCGGAGGCGCATGGCGCACGTCCCGTGCGGCCGAGGCCGACGCGTTCGCCGCCCGCTTTGCCCGCCCCGGCGAAGACGAGCAGCTTGATGCCTGGCAGCGGGAGCGCGGCGCCGAAGCCGTCCCCCAAGCACTTCCGGAGGACTACCGCGACGCGATGGCCCAGCGCCTCGCAGACCTGGAAGACGACCTCGAACGGACCTTGCGCAGCGCCCGCCGGGCCGCGGAAAAGCTCCGCCTGCACGCCCAACTCGTCACGCAGTTCCCGCCCGGGTGCGACGTGCTCGCCCCGCTCGGCGGCGAGCAGGCGTATCTGGAACGCCTTGCGGCGGAGCTCGCGCGCAAGGCCGCGGGCGACGGGTTCCTCCTGAACGCGTACGGCAAGCTCGGCTTCGTCCGTGCGTCGGAGGCGGAGCCCGACGTCGTGAGGCGCATCGTGGGCGACGAGGGGGCGTGGCGGCGCTCCGTCGTGCGCACGCTGCAGCGCAAGGGCGGCAAGGGCCCCAAGAAAGGCAAGAGGGCCCGGCACGCGGGCCTCGCCGAGCGCGCATACCTCGACCTGCTCGACGCCGACGCCGGCCTGCGGCGGCTCGGCTCGTCGCCCATCGCGCACGACGTGCGCCCGTACGTCGTCGACCAGCTGCTCGCCGGGCTTGCGCCCCGCCTTGAGGCCGGGCTCGTCGAACGCTTCGACGCAGGCGCCTACATCGACGCCCTGTGCGCCTCGACCCGCCCCGACCTGCGCCGGCTGGGGGCGGGCCTTGCGGCCCACGAGGCGAGCGGGAAGGCCCGCCGGGCGGCCCTGCGCCGCGCGTACGCCGAGGCCGCAGCCAGCGCGAACGCCGACCCCTACCTCGTCTACCCCGCCCGCCGCACGCGGCCGCGCTCCGCCGTCGTCCACGTGGGCCCCACGAACGCCGGCAAGACCCACGACGCCCTCGTCGCGTTCAAACGGGCGGAGCGAGGCGTCTACCTGGGACCCCTGCGCCTGCTCGCCGCCGAGGTCGCCGACGCCGCGAACGAGGAGGGCCTGGCCTGCTCGCTCGTCACCGGCGAGGAGCGGCGCCTTGTGGAGGGCGCGACGCACGTGGCGTCCACGGTCGAGATGTTCGACCCGCGCGCCGCGTGGGACGTGGCCGTGGTCGACGAGGCGCAGATGGTGGGGGATCTGGACCGCGGAGGCGCCTGGAGCCGGACGCTCATCGGGCTCGACGCCGACGAGCTGCACGTCTGCTGCGCGCCCGAAGGGCTCGACATCGTGCGGCGCATCCTGGACGGCTGCCGCGAGCGCTTCGGCGACACCTACCGCGTGCAGCGCCACGAGCGCCTGAACCCTCTGGTCGCCGTGCCCAAGCTCGTGCGCTTTCCCGAGGACGTGCGCCCGGGCGACGCATGCGTCGTCTTCTCGAAGCGCGACGTCCACGCGGCGGCGGCCGAGCTGCACGAGGCGGGCCGCTCCTGCTGCGTGGTGTACGGCGCGCTGCCCCACACCGTGCGCCGGGCCGAGGCGCGCCGCTTCCGCGAGGGGGAGGCCGAGGTTGTCGTGGCGACCGACGCCATCGGCATGGGCCTGAACCTGCCGGTCAGGCGCGTGGTCTTTCTGCGGCACGAGAAGTACGACGGCCGCGAGCAACGCGAGGTCACCCCCGGCGAGGTCAAGCAGATCGCCGGGCGCGCAGGGCGCTACGGGTACGCCGAGGCGGGCGAGGCGGCCTCCGCCGTGGACGCGGCCTTCGTCGAGGAGGCCCTGGAGGCCCGGGTGCGGCCCGTCCGCCACGCGACGCTGCCGTTTCCCCGCGCGCTGCTGGACGTCGACGCGCCGGTGTCGGTCCTGTTCGACGCCTGGTCGAACGCCCATGCGCCGGCCCCGTTCCGCTGCGCCGACTACTCGGAGGAGGCCATGCTCGCCGAGCGCGCCGAGCGCGTCACCGACGACGCGCCGACCGTCTACGCGTTTGCGACCCTGCCTTTCAAAACAGGCGACGAACGCGTGCTCGACCTGTGGGAGGCCGTCCTGCGCGCCCATGTGGCGCGGGAGCCCCTGCCCGACTTCGACAAGGGCTGGCTGCCCGACGACCTCGACTCCATGCAGGTGGCCTACGACCGGCTCGACCTCCTGAGCGCCTACCTCATAGGGCCGGGGGAGGGCCATCCCACCGCCGCCGGCATCGACCTGCAGGACGTCGCCCTGCTGCGCGACGCGGTGTCCGACGACATCTCGGCCTTTCTGGCGCGGCAGACCTACGAGACGCGGCGCTGCTCGTCCTGCGGACGGCCCCTGAGCTGGGGTCACCGCTTCGGCGTGTGCAACCGCTGCTTCATGCGCCGCGCCCGGGAGGGGCGGGGCGGGCGCCGAGGGAGGTAGGGGCCCGCACGCGGCGGGCCGCCCGTTTCCGGCCCGGCGCCGCGTCGTCGGCAGCGCCCGCTCGACGCGTGTGGGCCGCCCCGGCCCGCAGGGCGGCCCCTTGCCGCAACCGCGCGGCGTTGCCCGCGGCGCCCCGAGGCCCTACCCCTCTTGCAGGGCAGGCTCGGGCATCTCGGAGGACACCACGTCGACCAGGTCGTCGATCGTCTCGCGGTCCAGGGCGAAGAAGCCCTTCGAGACCTTGAGCACGCCCTTGTAGAAGCGGGTCTTGAGCAGCAGCAGCGCCCGCTCGCCGAACCGGTCGAACCACGAGAGGATGTTGTCGTCCAAAAAGGCGCGCGACACCCGCAGCTCGCGCAGGGCCTCCGCGGCGTCGCCGGCCGCCAGGGCGCGGGCGGTGCGGCGGCTCAGCAGCGCCATGAACTCGCACATGAACGAGATGTGGTCGTCAGGCCAGTCGAGACCCTCGCGCTTCTTGACGCACTCCGCCTTGAACGCCTGGAACACGTCGCGGTAGCCCTCCTGGTAGAGCAGGCCGTCGGAGTTGGTGAACACGCTTTTGTAGGGCACGGCGGTCTTGCCCTCGTAAACCTTGACGCCGGCGAAGGCGCCGGTGAAGTCCACCGCGAGCTCGTCGCGGGTGCCGGTGTTGCGCTTGCGCAGGTAGCGGGTGATGTCGTTGAGCCCGTCGGCGAAATCCTCGTTGAGGTCGGCGTAGGCCGAGAAGTCGGCCGCGGCCATGCGGTCGACGTCCTCCTGCTTGAGCGGCATGAAGTACAGCGACGCCAGCGTCTCGTAGAACGCGGCGCGCGCCTCGAGGGCGGCCGCGACCTGCGGGTCGAACAGGCCACCCTCTTCGGCACCGGCGCCCCCTTCGGGCCCCGCAGACCCGGCGGCCTCCTCGGCGGCCGTCGCGCCGTCGGCGCCGCAACCCATCGGCACGCCCTTCTCCACAGTCTCGTCCATTGCAAGTCCCCCTCGTCGTCTGCCGGACGCGCCGCC
>CAZUFB010000086.1:0-8143 GCA_964619775.1 uncultured Coriobacteriaceae bacterium | reverse complement strand
CCCCGGGCGGCAAGGGCCGGAAGGGGGGCTCCACGGGAAACGCACAGGGGGGAGGGCGGGAGTGCTTATCGCTGCGGGGCGTCTTCGTGGCCGGGAAGCCAGATGCGCTCGGCGCAGCGGTACCCGTGGTAGTCGGGCGTCAGGTCGGCCAGGTCGAAGGGCGTCATCTGGTACACGTAGTTGAGCCAGTTGCGATAAAGCAGGTTGGCGTGGGCGCGCCAGGAGAACACCGGCTCGGCCGAGGGGTCGTCCTCGGGGAAGTAGTTGCGGGGCAGCTCGATGGGCTTGCCCGCGTCGATGTCGCGCCAGTACTCCTCGGCCAGCGTGGTCTTGCCGTATTCGAGATGTCCGGTCACAAAGATCTGGCGCATGTCGCTGTTGGCCAGGATGCTCGGCCCCGTCACGGGGCTGTCGCCCAGAACATACAGGTCGTGCCCGATGTGCGGAGTCAGGTCGTCGAGGTCGATGGCCGCGTGGCGCGAGTGGGGCACGAGGAACTTCTCGTCGAAGCCGTTGGTCAGGAAGTTGTACTCGTCGCACAGACGGGTCGAGAACACGCCGAACAGCTTGCTGGGCAGAAGCACCTTGCCGATGCCGTAGCAGTGGTAGAGCGCCGCCAGCGCCCCCCAGCAGATATAGAGCGTCGAATAGACGTGGGAGCGGCTCCACTCAAAGACCTCGCGCAACTCGTCCCAGTAGTCGACCTGCTCGAAGGGCAGGTGCTCGACGGGGGCTCCGGTCACGACGAGGCCGTCGTAGCTGCGGTCGCGCAAGGCGTCGAACGTGTCGTAGAACTTCACCAGATGATCGGCCGGGGTGTTGCGGCTCTGATGGGTGCTCATGCACATGAAGTCGAGGTTCACCTGCAGCGGCGACTTGGAGATGAGGCGCAGGATCTGCGTCTCGGTCTCGATCTTCTTGGGCATGAGGTTGAGCAGCAGTACGTTGAGGGGACGGATGTCCTGGCGCTGGGCCACGTTCTCCTCGAGCGCGAAGGTTCGCTCGCTGTCGAGGATACCTTTGGCAGGCAGGCCGTCGGGGACGATGATGGGCATGGCGGCTCCCGGTCTACGTTGACGCTACCCGGCGATGGCGTCGAGCGCCTGGGCGAGGTCGGCGATGATGTCGTCGGCGTTTTCGAGGCCGCAGGACAGGCGCACCATGCCCGGATTGATGCCGCAGGCCACCAGCTGCTCGTCGGTGAGCTGACGGTGGGTGGAGCTTGCCGGATGCAGCACGCAGGTGCAGATGTCGGCCACGTGAACCTCGCAACGTACGAGCTTGAGGTGGTCGATAAACGCCGCCGCGCGGTCGCGGCCGCCGGGAATCTCGAGCGCCATGACGCCCGAGCAGCCTTTGGGCAGGTACTTCTGCTGCAGCTCGCGATAGGGGTCGTCGGGCAGGCCGGGATAGCTCACGCGGGCGACTTCGGGGCGGGCCGCCAGGTAGGAGGCCACCTTCATGCCGTTCTCGCAGACGCGGTCCATGCGCACGGGCAGGGTCTCGATGCCCATGTTGAGCAAAAACGCCGTGAGCGCGGCCGGGTAGCAGCCCAGGTCGCGCATCAGCTGCACGCGCGCCTTGGTGATGTAGGCCGTACGGCCGAACTGGCCGGTGTAGACGATGCCGTGGTAGCTGGGGTCGGGAGTGGTGAGGCCGGGGAAGCGCTCGGCGTTGGCCTCCCAGTCGAAGGTGCCGCCGTCCACGATGACGCCGCCCACCGTCTGAGCATGCCCGTCGAGGTACTTGGTGGTGGAGTGGACAACCACGTCGGCACCCCACTCGATGGGCCGGCACAGGTAGGGCGTGGCGAAGGTGTTGTCGACAATGAGCGGCACGCCGTGCTCGTGGGCGACTCTGGCAAATTTCTCGACGTCGAGGACGTTCATGGTGGGGTTGGCCATGATCTCGCCGAAGACGGCCTTGGTGTTGGGGCGGAACGCGGCGGCGATCTCGTCCTCAGACGCGCCGGGGTCGACGTAGCTCACCGCGACGCCGAACTTCTTGAAGGTGATGGAGAACAGGTTGACCGTGCCGCCGTAGATGGTGGCCGAGCTTACCACGTGGTCGCCCGCCTCGAGGATGTTGAGCAGGGAGATGAACGTGGCGCTTTGGCCGCTCGTGGTGCACAGCGCGCCCACGCCTCCCTCGAGCGCGGCGATCTTTTCCTCGACGAAAGCGACCGTGGGGTTGGAGATGCGCGAGTACATGTGGCCGTCGACCGCAAGGTCGAACAGGGCGGCCACGGCGTCGGTGGAATCGTACTTGTAGGTGGTGCTCTGATAGATGGGCAGGGTGCAGGGCTCGCCGTTGGCCGGCTGGTAACCGGCGTGCAGGCAGGCAGTTTCGAACTGCATTGCAAATCTCCTTCCGTTGCGTGCGGCGGTCGGGCAAACCGCCGGGCGCGGCGTGGCGGCACCCGGCCTGTCGGGGATTTTCCTTTGATTATTGTGCGCGAGAGGGCAAACCCCGCACGGGACGGGAATGCGCTTTAACAGCATCCGCACAGATGGGCACGCAAGGAGATCGGGCGAAAAGCGGGGCCCTACCCCTGCCGCGGCGGCAGGCCGTTCAGCCTGACGATTTGGATGGAACGCACGTAGCCCGGTTCGAGCACGATGCGGACGACGGTGGGGCCGTCGGCGTTTCTCGGACGGGTGGTGGACCCGGGGTTCACGACGGTCGTCATGCCGCGCTGCTCGACCTTGGGTACGTGGGTGTGGCCGCAGACGGCGATGCGCGAGGTGAGGGCTCCCAGACGCGACGGTATATGCGTCACCGTGAAGTCGACGCCGCAGACCTCGAACAGCGCGCGGCCCGTGACCTTGGGACCATACTCGCCGGCGTAATCGTTGTTGCCGAGCACCGCCACGGTGGGCGCGAGCATTTCGAGGCGCGGCAGGATGTCGTCGGCGCAGATGTCGCCCGCGTGCACGATAAGCTGCGGGTCGAGGTCGGCCAGGGCGCGAAACGCCTCAGGCGGCAGCGTGCCGTGCGTGTCAGAAAGAACGCCCACGACCACCTGGCCGCGGGCGTTGGGTTGGATATCGAGAAGATGTTCCACGTGAAACATCCTTAAAGCTTAAGAACCTTCTTAAGCGGGGCCACACGGCGGCGCGACACGGGAATCTTCTCGCCGTCGTCGCGCATCGTGAGCAGCAGGGTGCCGCCGGGCACGCTTTCGACCTCGCTGACGTGCGAGAGGTTCACGATGTAGCGACGGTGCACACGGAAGAAGTTGGCGTCGGCCAGGCGCACCTCGAGCTGGGCGAGGCTGATGGTCGAGAGGTAGTGGTCGTCCTCGGTGTACAGGCAGGAGTAGTCGTCCTTGGCCATGATGTAGCGAATCTTGTCGGTGGGGACGAGCACCTTCTTGCCGCCCTTCTCCACCGGGATGCGCTCGGCGTTGTTCTTCTTGGCAACCTGGCCCATCTGGCTGTACACCTTGTCGATGGCCTGCTTGAGACGGTCGGTCTCGACCGGCTTCACCAGGTAGTCGACGGCGTTCACGCCGAAAGCGTCGGCTCCGTACGCGCTGTAGGCGGTCACGAACACCACCGCGGGAGGGTTCTTGAGCTTGCTCAGCGCCTCGGCGAACTGCATGCCGCTCACGCCTCCGGGCATGTTGATGTCCAGGAACATCACGTCGCAACGGTGCTTCTTGAGGCTCTCGATGGCCTTGCGGACGTTGTCGGCCTCGACGACCACCTCGACGCCGCCGATCTCATCGAGCAGAAACTTCAACTCTGAACGCGCCGGTGCCTCATCGTCGACGATCATTGCCTTCAACATGGAAGACGCTCCCTCTCTTACAGACACGCGGTCCGCGTGTGACGGACGGTACGAGGGCACTCTGCACGCCCGCCTGGGCGCAAGGACACCCCGTTGGTTGCCTTTATCATTGTAGCCAAAACCGACTACCCTGCGTCGCTCGCATGCGGCGCGGCCCCAACTAGGTGCAAGGTTACCACAGTCCCCACTTCGGGTTCGGACTTCACCTCGACGCCGGCATGGGGCCCGAACGCCGCGCGCAGGCGCCCGTCGACGTTGCGCAGCGCGATGCCGGCGCCCTTGGCCGAGGCGCCCGCCTCCTGCACGAGGCGCCGCGCGCGCTCGTCGGACATCCCTATGCCGTCGTCGGACACGAGGATCTCGACGTCCTCGCCGTCCGTCCGCACTTCGATGCGCAGGTGGAGCGTGCCTTCGGGGCGCATCGCGTGGTTCACCGAGTTCTCGACGATGGGCTGGATGATGAAGGAGGGCACGCGCACATCCTCGAGGCCGGGCTCCACCCCGACCGTGGTGTCGATACGCTCGTCGCCGAAACGCGCCGTCTCAAAACCGAGATAGCGGCTGGTCTGCTGAAGCTCGCGCTCGAGCGGGATGAGGTCGTCGGAGTTTTCGAGCGTCTGGCGGTAGAAAGCCGCGAACTCGCGCAGCAGGCCGCGGGCGCGCATGGGCTCGGTGCGGATGAGCGAGGCGATGGTGTTGATGGTGTTGAACAGGAAATGCGGGTTTATCTGCGACTGGAGGGCCCGCAGCTGGGCCTTGGTAGCCAGTTCGACCTGGCGGTCGAGCTCGGCGATGGAGAGCTGGGTCGACAGCAGCTCGGCAAGCCCCTCGGCGATGGCGCACTGGGTCTCGTCGATGAGATGGGGGGCCTCGTAATACATCTTGAGGGTGCCCACCGAGACGCCGCGCACGATGAGCGGGGCCACGATGCCCGCCGGGATGAGCGATGTCGTGGCGCCGATATCGGCGGCCTCCTCGGGCGGGACATATTTGGAGGCGATGTCCTGGGCCGCCTTGATGGCGGGCGTAAGCTGCGAGGGGGCCATGCGCTCGCCGTCCTTGGGGCTGCGCATTCCGAAGGCGCTCGACTGCGTGAAGACCTCGGTCTTCTGCGACTCGAGCACGCGGTGGGTTGCGGCGGTGTGGATGGGGCTGCCGATGGGGAACGCGTCGGCATACTCGCCCGCGTAGCCCAGCACCACCTTGTCGTCGGTCATCGCAACCGCCATGGCCTGGGTCTCGGGAAGCAGGATGCCGCAGACTTCCTGGCAGTTCTCGGGCGAGAGGCCCCCGCGCATGTACTCGAGCGTGCGCGAGGCGAGGCTCAGCGTGCGCTTGGTCTGCACCGCGCGCAGGCGGTCGGGCGACAGCGTGTAGCGTATGGTGGCGAAGGCGACGGTGACGAGCCCGGCCAGCGCGATGGAGGTTATCAGGGGGTTGGCGCGCTCGCTGATGAGCGAGTAGAGCAGCACGAGCACGAGCAGGGCGACGATGGTGGTGAGGATGGTCTCGGACAGCGCGTTGCGGCGGTAGTCGAACAGCCCCGCAGCCTCGTCTTCCTTCGCGACGTTGCGGTGCAGGCGCTCGCGCAGGGTCTCTCCCCACAGCGCATCCGCACCCCCCGCCGCCGCGCCGGTCACCCAGGCCTCGACCGAGACGCCCTGCACACCGGGCACGTCGGTGGTTTGCTCCTTCTGCTTCATGGCCGACCCCATCCGCACGATCGCTGTACAAGACCGGAAGGGGCCGGGCAGCCACCCTCCCGCGCCGTTCGGCGCGCCAGGAACACCGCAAGTCCGGCAAGCGATTCGGCGGACGGACGCTCAAAGCCCGGCACCGGCGCCTTAGCCCACAAACTCCTGGACTGCAAGAATAACACCAGACGCGACCAGCACCACCCCGAAAAGACCGGTAAGAAGCCTGTCGTTAACCCTTTTGATAATAAGCGCACCAAGTTTGGCCCCCGCGACCGACCCCACGATGAGCAGGACGCCCAGCAGCCATATGACGTTGCCCAGCACCGCATGGGTGATGAAACTCGGGACGGCCAGGATGCCGACCGCCACGAGCGAGGTTCCCGTGGCCTGCTTTATCGTGAAGCCGAACACCGCCTGCAGCATGGGCACGATGAGAAAACCGCCGCCCAGGCCCAGGTAGCCCGACAAAAAGCCGACCACCGCACCGAGTACCGCCGCGCTGCCGTAGAGCTTGACGCCGCCCGCGCTCTCCAAAGGCGCCTGCTTGACGGGCTTTGCGGCCCTTCCGTCGGCAGCCGCCTGTTGGGCCGCAGGACGAGACCGCCAGACGCGCTTGAACATGTTGTAGGCCGTGAACAAGATGAAGCATGCGGTGAGCACCATCGCGTACATGCCGGGCAGCGTGCTGGCGGCGACGGCGCCGAGCGGCGAGAGGCACGCGCCGGCCAAGCCCGCCGCGATGCCGACGGGAAAGCGGATGGTGCCGTCGTGCAGGCGCGCAAGCATGCCCGATATGGACGTGGGCAGAATGGCGAACAGAGAGGTTCCCGACGCCGACGCGGCAGGCTGGCCGAACACCAGGTGGATGAGGGGCACCATCACGATGCCGCCTCCGATGCCGAACATCGCCGAGAGGATACCGACCCCGACGCCGCACAGGGCGATAACGATACCCGTCAACAGCGAGATCTCCACCGCTTACTCCTCGGACGCCGGGTTGGAGGACAAGGCACCGTAGCCGCCGGGGTCGTCTATGCCCGTGTCGCTCGGCACGACGGGAACCTCGGCCCCGCGGTTGCGCTCGGCCATGCGCGAGGCCACGACGGCGTTGAGCATGCCCTCGCCGCGCAGCAGGCGGCCCATCGCCTCGTTTTGCCACGCACGCGAGGCGATTGCCGGCCAATGTTCCTGGAAGCGCAGGTAGCTGGTGCAGTTCTCCTCGGCGTAGACCACGGCGTCCTTGCGGCCCTTGCGGTAGATCTTGAAATAGGCGCCCTTCTCGTGCGTCAACAGGGTGCGCAGGAAGGAGGTCTTGCGGATGCGCGTCGGCAGCTCGGGGCCGATCCAGGGGCCGGGATAGGGCATGAGCTGCTCGGGCAGGATCTTGTGCAGGTCGATGTTGCCGTTGCAGACATCGATCTTGCGGCGCTCGTAGGTCCAGCGGTAGACGTCCTGCAAGAACCGGAAGGCCGTGTCCTTGACGCGCGGCGGGGTGTGGCGGACGCGCCAGCGGTTGTCGAACCAGACGTCCATGCCGTAGAGCTTGAGGTCGAACAGGTAGTCGAGGTCCTCGCCGCGGGTGATCCACGGGTCGAACGCCACGCGCGTGAACGCCTCGGCGTGCACGGCGAAGCAGCCGCCGCACAGCGTGTTGCTGCGCGAGATGCGCGGGCCGGAGAGCGCCTGGGTCATCCACTCGTTGAACTCGGCGCGCTTGGCCCAGTGCTTGTCATAGCGCCTGCGCCTGCGGCGGTCGGCGAGGGCGGAGTTGCGCCGGTCGAGGAAGTAGCCCGACTTGGCGACGACCGGCATGCCCTGGCGCGGCTGGGCCCCGATGCCGTAGACCGCGCTGGCAAGGAAGTCGGGGTCGAGGACCACCTCGTCGTCGTCGAGGAACACCGCGACGTCGCAGCCCAAGGCGCAGCAGGCGATGAGGCCCATGTTGCGGATGGCGCCGTAGCCGCGCAGACCCACCGGCTCGCCGCCGCCCTCGGGGATCTCGTCCTGGAACATGTCGGTGACGCCGAGGGCCTTGAAGCTGTCGACGATCACCACGTCGGGCAGGTTGTGCCGCATGCAGACGTCGTGCACCCGGTGGACGGCGCGCTCCTCCACAGCGGGCGGGGCCACCACGAGCACGATGACCGTGCCCAAACCGGCGACCTGCTCGAGCGACGCGATGCAGTCCTCGAGCTGCGGGCGTTCGACGTCGATGGGCGTGGCGTGGTCGTAGCAGACCGTGCTGCCCGGTTGGCCGAAGCGCTCGCTGTGCGCCCAGTAGGTGGGAATGACGATAGCTGGGTTCATGACGGCCCCGTTCCTTGCGGCACGCCCGGGTTCGGCCCCTTGCGACGCATGCGCACGGCGACCTGCGGCGGGAACATGCCCGACTCGATCGGCGGACAGTTACTTAACATTAAAATAGTAACGCAGGCGGGGCCGGTCGCGAAAGATGCGTGTTCGGGCTAAAACAGCCCGTCAAGGGGCACGCAAGGCTACGGGTGCCGCTCGCCTTCGTGCAAGGGACCCTCGATTGCTAGCTACCCTCGATTGCTAAGTTCAGCAAGCTGTGAGAAATTTACACCCTGTCGACAGCATACTTGCAAGAGTTATCGAACGGTCTAGCAGCGGTGATACTGCCTGTTGATTCGTGC
>CAZUFB010000085.1:0-8267 GCA_964619775.1 uncultured Coriobacteriaceae bacterium | reverse complement strand
TGGAAAATCTCGTCTCCCACGTCGACGAACATCTCGTGAACCCCCTGTTCGGTCTCCTTCAGGTAGCGTGCCCGCTCTGCGAGCACGAGGCAGCGCATGTCTGTTCCTGAAAGCCCTTCACGTATGCGCGCACCCTATGTGGAATGCGGCGCGTTTTTGGGTCGGGAGTATAGTCCCGCTCGATGATGGTAATAGAAAAAGACAATATTTTAAGACCAGTTTGCTGCATCATCCCACATGCCCTGCCCCGCGCCGTGCCGTCTTGGTGTTGGTCGGTTCCGGCGGGACGGATCCGTGGGAAGGTGCGGCGGGCGCGACGGTATGGAAGGGCGACGCAATGGGCTCATTTCTCGACCGCATCAGGCAGTCATTCAATCGGTTGATGCAGGGGCGCGCGGGCTTCGACGAGCTGTCGCGCGTCCTGCTCGTCGCGGCGGTCGTGCTGCTGGTGCTGGACATGTTCACCGGGTGGGGCGTTTTCTCGCTGCTCGGCCTCGTGTGCCTCGTGGTCTGCGTCGTGCGTTCCCTTTCGCGCAACACTGCCCGGCGCGCCGGGGAGTGCGAGGCCGCGCGCCGGGCGCTCGCCAAGCCCAAGCGTTGGCTCACGCTGGCCAAGAAGAACTGGACCGACCGCAAGACGAAGCGCTACTTCACCTGCCCGGGGTGCGGCTGCATACTGTCGGTCCCCGTGGGCAAGGGCACGCTGCGCGTCACGTGCCCGCGCTGCCGCACGCAGACGACGCACAAGTCGTAAGGAGGGCGCGTGTCTGCAGACATCGGCATGCTGCGCGACGAGTTCCTCCGCCTTGCCCGCGCCATGCGGGAGAGCGCGCGCTGCATGGTCGACCCGGTGGTCTTCGACCGCTTCGGGCTTACTCCCCAGCAGATGTACGTGCTGATGGCCGTGCGCGACCACCCCGGCGCGCCCACCGGCTCCATCAGCGACTCGGCAGGCATCCTGCGCACGAACTTCGCCCAGGTGTGCCGCAAGCTCGAGGAGGCCGGGCTGGTCGAGCGCCGGCGCAGCGACGAGGACCATCGCGTGGTGCGCCTGCAGCTGACCGATCGGGGCCGCGCGGTGGTCGACGCGGTGGACCGCACCGTGGAGGAGCGCCTTTCTGCGCAGTTCGAGGCCGAGGACCCCTCGTTTGTCGAAGACCTCGTCTGCGGCATGCGCAATATGCGCGCCTTCGTCGAGCGGCTCGCCTAGGGCGGTCCGCAACTGCGGACCGCTCGGGGGACCGACCCCGCCGCACGCCCCGACCCGCCCTTTGCGCCGCCGGCCCGCCCGGCGCCGCAGCCAGCACGCGACCAGGAGGACGGTGTTCATGTTCGGATATATCGTGGTGAACGTCGACGACCTCGACGAGGCCGAGCGCACCCGCTACCGCGCCGTGTACTGCGGGCTGTGCCGCATGCTCAAGGAGCGCGGCGGCCATCGCAGCAGGGTGTGCCTGACGTACGACCTCACGTTTCTCGTGATGCTCTACAACTCGCTCTACGAGCCGGTCGAGGACCGCGGAACGTTTCGCTGCCCGCTCCACCCCGGCGGCAAGCGGGAGTACGCGATCAGCCCCTATACCGGCTATGCGACCGACCTGTCCATCGCCCTGGCCTACCACAAGTGCCTCGACGACTGGCGCGACGACCATGCGGTCAGGGCGCGCGCCTACGCGTCGCTCATGGAGAAGGCGTACCGCGGGGCGTGGGGCCGCATCCCGTGGCAGTGCGCCGCCATCGAGCGGGCCTTCGACGAGATGAACCACCTCGAGCATGCCGCCGACGCCTCGCCCGACGCGGTGGGCAACCGCTTCGGGCGGCTGCTCGGCGACCTGATGGCCCACGGCCACGGGGTGTGGGAAGACGCGCTGTTCGCGATGGGCAACGCGCTGGGGCGCTTCATCTACCTGATGGACGCGGCGGTCGACTTCGAGGACGACAAGAAGTCGGGCAGCTACAACCCGCTCGTCGCGATGGGGTCGACGCCCGAGCGCGCCCGCGACCCGCTCGTGCACCTCATCGGCGCGACGGTGGCGTCGTTCGAGCGCCTTCCTCTTGAACAGGACGTGCACATTATGCGCAGCGTGCTCTACGACGGCGTGTGGAACGCCTTCGAGGCGCACTATGGCGAAGGGGCTGGCCGGTCCGGGACGAGGGCGTCTCGCAAAGCCCGCCCGACCGGAAAGTCCGCGCATCCCGCGGCCGACGACCCCACGACCGACGCGCAAGACTAGGAGACGACGATGGCGATGGATCCCTACGAGGTGCTGGGCGTTTCGAGAGACGCCTCGCCCGACGAGATCAAGAAGGCGTATCGCAAGAAGGCGCGCGAGAACCATCCCGACTTCAACCCCGGCGACGAGGCTGCGGCCAAGCGCATGAACGAGGTCAACGAGGCATACGACCGCATCATGAACCCGCAGAAGTACGCCAGCGAGCGCCGCGGCGCCTCCTCCTCTTCTGGCGGTTCCTACGGCGGCGCGTCCGCCGGCCAAGGCGGCCAGGCGTCGGGCGGGCAGGGGTGGGGGCGGCAAGGCCCCGAAGGCCAGGGCGGCTGGTACGGTTGGCCGGGCGGCTTCGGGTTCGACTTCGACGACCTGTTCGGCGGCGGCGCGTCTGGTTCTGGCTCGGCGGCCATGCACCCCGAGCAGCGCCCGGGCGACCCCGTCGAGCTGCGCCGCGCCGTGGAGGACATCAACGCGGGGCGCCACGCGCAGGCCGTCAAGTCGCTCAACGCCGTGCCGAGCACCGGGCGCACCGCGCGTTGGTACTATCTGTCGGCGCTGGCCAACCGCGGGGCGGGCAACACCGTCCTGGCGTTCGACCACATCGCCAAGGCCGTCCAGATGGAGCCGTCCAACCAGACCTACCGCAGCGCCCAGAGCGCCTTCAAGCAGGCGGGCCAGACCTACCAGGAGGAAAGCAAGGCGCGCGGCTTCCACATGGGGGGCGTGGGCCCCGAGGCCATCTGCTGCGGCCTGTGCGCGGCCCAGATGCTCTGCCGTCCCTTCTGCTTCTACGTCCCCTGCTGTTGTTAAGAGTGCGCCACGGCCCATGGCAGGGCCCCGGCGCCGAACGAAAGGACATCCCCTATGCCCGCTGCCATCGGAATCGACCTGGGAACCACCAACAGCTGCGTCGCCGTCGTCGAGAACGGCAGGGCGACCGTCATCGCCAACGCAGAAGGGGGGCGCACCACCCCGAGCGTCGTGGCGTTCGGGGAGGGCGGCGAGCGCCTGGTGGGCACCGTCGCCGTGCGCCAGGCCGTCACCAACCCCGACCGCACCTTCTCGTCGGTCAAGCGCCACATGGGGACCGACTGGCGCGCCAGCGTCGACGGGCACCCCTACAACCCGCAGGAGCTCTCGGCGATGATCCTGCGCAAGCTGCGCCGCGACGCCGAGGCGTACCTGGGCTGCGAGGTAACCGACGCCGTCATCACCGTGCCGGCCTACTTCAACGACATGCAGCGCCAGGCCACCAAGGACGCCGGCCGCATCGCCGGTCTCAACGTGCTGCGCATCATCAACGAGCCTACCGCCGCCGCGCTGGCCTACGGCCTCAAGGACGGCGCCTCCCAGAAGGTCATGGTCTACGACCTGGGCGGCGGCACGTTCGACGTGTCGATCATCGAGATCGGCGAGGGCGTGGTGCAGGTCCTGGCCACCGCGGGCGACAACCACCTCGGCGGCGACGACTTCGACGCACGCCTGACCGACCGCCTGGTGGAGCTCTTCCGCCGCGAGACCGGCGTCGACGTGAGCCGCGACGCGGCGGCCCTGCAGCGCGTGCGCGAGGCGGCAACCCAGGCCAAGGTCGAGCTGTCGCTTGCCGAGACGGCCACGGTCAACCTGCCGTTCTTGGCGCAGGCCAAGGGCAGCCCGCTGCACATGCAGCAGAGCGTGACCCGCCGCGAGTTCAACGAGATGACGCGTGATCTGGTCGAGCGCACCTCGGGCCCCGTTCACCAGGCGCTGTCGGACGCGGGCATCGCCGCCTCGGAGCTGGGGCGCGTGCTGCTGGTGGGAGGTTCGACCCGCATCCCCGCCGTGCAGGAGCACGTGCGCGCGCTGACCGGCAAGGAGCCGTCGTCGTCCATCAACCCCGACGAGTGCGTGGCCCAGGGCGCGGCCATCCAGGCGGGCACCCTGTCCAGCTCGGCGGGCGAGCTCGCGGTGCGCGGCGGCGACATCCTGCTGCTCGACGTCACCCCCCTGAGCCTGGCCATCGAGACCGTGGGCGGGGTGGCCACGCGCGTCATCGAGCGCAACACCACGCTGCCCACCCACTATTCCCAGGTGTTCACCACCGCCGGGGCCTACCAGTCGAGCGTCGACATCAACGTGCTGCAGGGCGAGCGCCCCATGGCGCGCGACAACAAGAGCATCGGCAAGTTCCGCCTCAAGGGCATCCGCCGCGCCGCGGCCGGCGTGCCCCAGATCGAGGTGACCTTCGACATCGACACCAACGGCATCCTCACCGTGTCGGCGCGCGACCTGGACACCGGCACCCAGCAGTCCATCACCATCACCGACAGCGAGCGCATGTCCAACGACGAGATCGAGCGCGCCATCGCCGACGCCGAGCGCTACGCCGCCGAGGACGGGCTGCGCCGCGACGCCGGCGACGCCCGCCGCGATGCCCAGCGCGTGCTCGACGAGGCCGAGGCGGCCCTTTCCTCCGCCGGCAAGAAGATCGACAAGGAAGAGAAGAAGCAGGTGAAAAACGCCGTCGCCGCGCTGCGCAAGCTCATGGCGAAGTCGCCCGACAAGCTCAAGGCCGACGACGTGGCCGCCCTGCGCGCGGCAGCCGAGGAGCTCGAGCGCACGAGCGCCCACGTGCGCGAGGTGGCCCGCGAGGGAAAGTAGGCGCGCGAAGGGGCGGCTCTGCCCCGCCTGCTGGATGCGCGGTGGAGCGAGAGCGGGCCGTCCCCGCGCTTTGCGCTACACTGCAGGTGCGGTCGTCCCGGGCCGTCTCCCAGGGAGCCGAAAAAGCTCCAGCGGGGCGGGCGGGGCGGAAGGACGGCAACGGCGAGAAAGGCGGCGACGCGTATGGCGGCAATCGACGAGGTCTGCGGCTACCTTAAGGATGCGGGGACGTACTATCTGTGCACCGTCGAGGGCGACCAGCCCCGTGTGCGCCCGTTCGGCACGGCGCACATCTACGAGGGAAGGCTCTATATCCAGACCGGACGCAAGAAGGACGTCTACAAGCAGC
The DNA here is from genome assembly GCA_964619775.1 of uncultured Coriobacteriaceae bacterium. Classification (GTDB taxonomy): domain Bacteria; phylum Actinomycetota; class Coriobacteriia; order Coriobacteriales; family UMGS124; genus CAZUFB01. The sequence goes on along the minus strand of CAZUFB010000085.1, from coordinate 3,050 downwards.
TCAAAGCCAATCCCAAGCTTGAGATCTGCGCCTGCAAGACCGACACCGACTGGCTGCGCGTGAGCGGCACGGCGGTGGAGGACGCGCGCATCGAGGCAGAGCGGAGCATGCTCGACGCCTACCCCAGCCTGCAGGCGCTCTACCAGCCCGGCGACGGCAACACCTGCGTCTTCTATATAGACGGTGGCATGGCGACGTTTTCGTCGTTTGATGGCGGGCCGCAGACGGTAGCATTCTAAGGCGGCTCGCGGAATAGGCAAGAAAAGCAGGCGGCCCGCGACGCTTCGTGCACAGCGCCGCGGGCCGTCTGGTAGACCTTATCGGCCGGTTACCAGCAAGCCGAGTTGCTCGGCAGTATCGGCTTGGCCAGGCCGCCCACCACAAACTCGAGGTCGTTGTCGGTAAGGGCGAGCGCGGGCTTGGGTTCGGACGCGGGTGCCGCTAGGGGCTGGCCCATCGCCGAACGCTCGTCGCGCGTCTTGTCGGTGCGGGAGAGCATTCCCCTCTTCGGGCCGGTCTTCATGGCGGCCCCCTTCGCGTTGCGTTGTCGTTTTCCACGATCGGCTATATCCCGCGCATCGCATCCGCGCTTCCAAAAAGCGCGAACGGCGCCCCATCTGTTCCGTACGGCACGGCGCCCGTTCTTCCATGGGGAGTTGGCGCGGTGCCCCAATATCCTTGCCACAATCCACGTGCCGGCGGAAGTCCACGTGCGGGCAGTGCATGTCCGAGAAGAGACGCTTACCAGCAGCCGCGGCAAGAACGCCGCCGAGTGCATGCGTGGCGGAAAAGTCGTGGCAAAAACGCCGCCGAGTGCGCATCAAAAGAGGGCCCGAGTGCGCGGTGCAAGGGGTGGGGGGCGCGCTTGGTGCGCAAAGCACCAGGTTGCGATTGCATGACTCGCGTTTGACGGGCTTGCCGCAAATGCACTCGACGAGCTTTTTACCACGACTTTCTCCGCAGATGCGCACTCGACGGGTTTTGTGCCATCCGCCAACCTGCCGCCCGCCGTTTGCCTGCCTTCCCGTCATGCGCCCTCTTGCCCTACCGCCTGCTCGCTGTTCGGCATGGACATTCTGTGGAACGGCGGCGCGGTGGGAAAACGTTTTTGCCCGGATGCACAACACGTGCATGTCGCCTATGATCCGTGTGCTAAGCTCTGCTCTGTTAGACGGGGCGTCGAACGGCGGCGCCCGCAGCCGGAGACGACGCGAGCAGAAGGGCAGGTGGGCGCCTATGTCGACAGTGGTCGATTCCACGGTGTGCAAGAACCGCACCGGCCGCGCGGGCCATGTCGGCCGTCCCTCTGCGGTGCCGTGCCGCCCCGTCGCGACTTCGATGGACCCTGCGGACGCAGAAATCGACCGGGGGGGGGGCGCTCCCGGCCGTATCGGCCCCATGCGCCCCGCACGGGCCGGGTAGCCGGCGTCTATCCGGCAATGTAGCTGCGCTCACGGCGCATCCCTCCGCCAGCCGCACGTTCCATCCACAGCATGAAAACCCACTTGCCGCCAATGTCCGTGCCGCAATGCCGGTGCGGACGCCTTCGCATGCGCCGGCGTGGTGCGCCCTGCAGGTGACGCCCGGCCACGAGCGTGCGCTGGCCCGCCGCGCGGCCCGTGTGGCGTGCGACTCCCTGACCGACAGCTTTGTGCTCTACCGCCAGGCCCTGCGCCGCTTCGAGGGGGCGTGGCACCTGCGCGAGGAGGTCATGTTCCCCGGCTACGTGTTCCTGGTGACGACCGACCGCGTCGCGCTGGCCGAGCAGCTGGAACTGTTGGTCCCGGCCGCGCGCCTGGTGGGCGCGGGCGATGCCGCCGCGACGCTCGACGACGAAGAGGTCGCGTTCGTGCGCGACTTCGGCGGGGCGCGGCGCGTGGTGGAGATGTCGCGCGGGTCCATCGTGGACGGTCGGCTGGTCGTGCGCGAGGGTCCGCTTGCCGGACGGGAGCAGCTGGTAGCGAAGATCGACCGCCACAAGCGCATCGCGTTTCTCAACATCCGGACGGGCGCCGCGCTGGGCGGCGGGGCCGTGCGCGTGGGTCTGGAGGTGGTCTCCAAGAGCTAGGCGGGCGCGGAGCTTGTTGCGCAAAGCCCGACGGCGGGCGCGGGACGCTACGCGGGCCGGGTTTTGCACAGCGAGCTGCAGGGGAGATTGGGCTGAACGGCGGTATGGGCGAGAACCCGGACCGGCCGCAGCGACAAAACCCCTTGCAGGCCGCTACGGAACAACCTTGTCTTTAAGGGGCGGTGCCTGGAGCGGGCCCCGGCGGGCAGGGGAGTGAATACGTCTTGCCGAGCATCCGGTGCGCGCCGGATGGGCGAAGCTGTGGCCTTACGGGGTCGCGGCGTTTCGTCCCACGAGCAAAGCAAAGAACCGCCGACACAAGGCACGCGAGGGCGATGCAATGCCGGACGTGCTTGAGTCCGAGCGGAACGCGGCGTCGGCGGTTCCAAGGATTGCTTGAAGGCGCGCCCGGTAGACCGGAGGTGTGTTCTGTAGCGGCCGAGGGGGTGGTGCCATGTGGTATGTCGTTCAGGTCCTCGGCGGTAAAGAGGAAGCCATGTGCCGCCTCATCGAGCGGATGGTCGCCGACGAGGGCGTTTTGCAGGAGTGCTTCACCCCGCGCTACGAGACGCAAAAGAAGATCTGCGGCAGCTGGAAGACCTGCCGCAACGTGCTGTTTCCCGGCTACGTGATAGCCGTGACCGACGATGTCGAGCACCTGCGGGCCGCGTTGCGCGGCGTCCCCGAGTTTACCCGGCTGCTGACGAGCGGCGAGACGTTCACTCCCCTGAGCGAGCAGGACAAGGCGTGGATCGGCGCCTTCACCAAGCCCGGCAGCCGCACGGTAGAGATGTCGATGGGCGTCATCGAAGGCGACAAGGTCGTGGTGACGAGCGGTCCGCTGCGCGGGCACGAGGGTTGGATCAAGAGCGTCAACAGGCGCAAGAGCCTGGCGTTTCTCGAAGTCGAGATGTTCGGCAGAAAGCTGCAGACCAAGGTGGGGCTGGGGATTGTCGCACGGCGACCTGGAAAAAACGAATAG
>CAZUFB010000084.1:0-8320 GCA_964619775.1 uncultured Coriobacteriaceae bacterium | reverse complement strand
GGGGGTTATTTACCTGTGGTGGGGCGGCGACCATTATTGAACAGATCCCCTTTTCCGATGTCTTTTCGGTCTTTTGGACGTTTCGTGGGACAAGCGGGGAGGGGGGAGCGCTGCCGTACAATATCGGCTCTGCAAATAAGCCGTTTGCCCATGTTTGTTGTAATGTGGACGCGACTGTGTAGGGAGATGCTATGGCGCGGCAGGTATCGAGGTCTTCTCGGGACGGCTATTATTCCGAGGGGTCGCAGACCGACTATGCTTCGTCTCCGGCGGGAGGGTACCCTTCGGGTTCGCGTCAGCCGGCCGAGCGTGTACAGCAGGGGGGGTATGCCTCCCAGCCAGACGTCTATCAGCAGCAAGGTGGCTATGGCTACCAGCGGCAAAGTCCCTATCAGCTGCAAGACTCCTATCAGCAGGGTTACCAGCAGAGCGGTTACTACCAGCAAGACCCGTATGAGTCGCCGCGCCAACGGCAGGCTTCTGCTTCGGGTACGCGTCCAGTCGGCTATGCTTTGGGGCGAGGCGGACGTGGAGGGCGTGGCTCGGGCGTAGGCTCCGGTTCGCGTCCCGGTGGTGCGGGCAGGAGGTCCGACGGCTTTGCGCGCACCAAGCTGGTTGGCGTCTCGGCTATTTTGGTCGGCCTCCTCATCGGGTTTTTGGCGACGTTCTTGGTCATGAGCGGACGCACCAGTGTGCCGACCCCGGTTTCTTCGACCTTGACCGAAAGTCAGCTCGACACCACTGTAGTCGGAACCTATCGCTACGACGGCGTGACTTACTCAATCACGGCGCGCGAGGCGATTCTGGGTTCGGTGAGCCTTGACAGTGTATCGAACGGTGACGGGACTTACGAGGCGCCTACCGCCGACATGATTCTCGCCTATGCGCGCAACCAGATTCTGGCCCAGCTGGTGGCCGACAACGGCATCACGGTGACAAGTGACGAGGTCGCCGCCTATGCCGAGGAGACGGTTGGCACGAGCGATATGGCCGCGGTCGCCGCATATTTCAACATGGATGAGGACCAGGCCGAGGAGATTATGACCGAGGCGGCCGCGGTGGCCAAGCTGCGTGCTTCGGTCGCAGGCACATCGTCGAGCGCTCCCGAGCCGCCGACGCCCCCGGCAGACGGCGACACCGAGGTGGGTACGGCCGAATATGCAGACTACATTATCGCCCTCCTCGGCTCGAACTGGGATTCCGAACAAGGCACATGGGCCAACACCGACAACGCCTATTACACGGCACTGCAAAACATGGTGTTTGCGCCGGGCTCGGCGAGCTACGAGGCGGCCGAGGCGGCTTATGCGGTGGCCTATCAGGAGTGGCAGGCCTCGTCGGGCGACGCGGGGGATGTGTGGTACGCCTATGTGAACCAGTATCTGGACGAGGCGTCCATCGCGATTGCGACCTTGCGGGCGTAAAGGAGCGTCTCGTGCGGTTTCTTACGGGTCGCAGCAGCGGGGATGTGTTGCGGGGGCGCGATTTTTGATGCGCGGCTGCGGCGGGAAGGACGACGTCGGGCGTCAGCGCTTTCAAGCTCGCGCCTCACTCGAGACCCTGCTCGGCGGCGTGGTGCGAGGGGACCGTCCGTGCGTGCTCGTGAGCGGGTGCCTGCTGGGCAGTGCGTGCCGCTACGACGGGCGTTCCAAGCCCGACGATGCCGTTTTGCGCCTTGCGGGGGTTCTGCGCGATGCAGGATGTCGCATCCAGCGGGTGTGTCCCGAGGCGGCGGGCCGCCTGCCGCAGCCGCGCCCGCCGGCCGAACAGATGCCGGACGGGCGTGTGGTGGACCGCGCGGGGACCGACGTGAGCGCGCAGTTCGCCGCTGGGTCGAAGGCGACGTTGGCGTTGGCGCGCTTGCGGCGGGCTCGCCTTGCGGTCCTCAAGGCAAAGAGCCCCTCGTGCGGTCGTTACGAGGTGTACGACGGCTCGTTCAGCGGGACGCTGGTGCCGGGGATAGGTACCTGCGCGCGCCTTTTATGCGCGGAGGGCATCCTGGTGGTGGACGAGGCCGATGTGCGGCAGGCGGTGCTGGACGGGGTGCTCGGCAGGATTGAGCAGGGTATTGACGGCCCGTTAATATCAAAATCGAATGACTTTACAAAACCATAACGTATGCGTTGCACGGGTATGTCCCCGCGTCGCTATGCTGGTACGACCCTGCCGCCGGCCTGCGTGCCCGCCGACGGCCTGTCGGGATTGCCGGACGATGCCAGGCACGGCGCGCGAGGGCGAGGGGCGCGTTGCTTTTGAAGGGTACATGCAGCGATGATCTACTACGTTGAAGACGACCGCAACATCCGCGAACTCACGGTGTACACGCTGCGCCAAGCCGGGCTCGAGGTCGAGGGTTTCCCGACCGACGCGGACTTTCGCGCAGCGTGCGAGCAGCGCCTGCCCGACGCCGTCCTGCTCGACCTGATGCTGCCCGATGCCGACGGCCTGCAGATCCTCAACCGCTTGCGCACCTCGCCGGCAACATGCGACCTGCCGGTGATGGTGGTGACGGCGAAGGACACCGAGATCGACACCGTGGTTGCCCTCGACGGCGGGGCGGACGACTACCTCACCAAACCGTTCGGCATGATGGAGCTGGTGAGCCGCTGCCGTGCGCTGCTGCGCCGCGCCAACCGCCTGGCCAAGGCGGACGACGCCCTGCGCGTGGGCGACGTCGAGCTGTCGGCGGCGCGCCACGAGGTCAAGGTTGCAGGCCGGACGGTGGCGCTGACGTTGCGCGAGTTCGACCTGCTGGCCTACCTCATGGCCCGCCCGGGCATCGTCTGCACGCGCGAAAGCCTGCTGCAGCACGTGTGGGGCTGGGACTTTGACGGGGGCAGCCGCACCGTCGACGTGCACGTCCAGACGCTGCGCAGCAAGCTCGAGGGTTCCGACGCCGTCATCGAAACCGTGCGCGGGGTCGGCTACCGCCTGCGCGGGAGCGGTCCGTCATGCTGACGGTCGTGGCAGGGGCGGGAGGCCGCGCCGAGGTCGTTCTGGAGCCAGAAGGGGAAGGGCCCGGCGTGCAGGGGCCGCCCGAGCCCCCGGAACCGTCGGGCGCGCACCCGCGGATGCGTTCCCACATCTTCTGGGCGTTTTTCGCCATGTCGCTGGCCGTGCTTGCGGTGGTCGCGGCGGTTGCGGTGGCTATCATGCAGCACAGCCTGGTCGAGGCGGCCGAGCGCGACCTCGCCCAGGAGTGCGCGATGGTGGCCGCGGCGCTGAACGAGGCGGACGACCGCATCGCGGCGGCGGCGGGACTGCCGCTCGAGGACGAGCGGCTCACGTTGGTGGCGTCGGACGGGACGGTGCTGTACGACAGCGTGGAGCCCGCCGGAGAGATGGAGAACCACGCCGACCGCCCCGAGGTGTCCGAGGCGCTCGAAAACGGGACGGGAGAGTCGGTGCGTCGCAGCTCGACGCTGCTCACCGTGGCGCTTTACGGGGCCTGCCGCCTCGATGACGGCAGCGTCGTGCGGCTTTCGGTGACGCGCGACGGGGTGCTGGGGACTTTCATGGACATGGCGCCGTTCGCGGTGGCGCTTGCAGCGGCGGTTGGGGTGGCGAGCGCGTTCGTGTCGCGGGCGCTTGCCCGGCGTCTGGTGGCCCCGCTTGACGCGGTGGACCCGATGCACCCGCTGGGCGAGGAGGCGGCCGAGGGTGCCTACGCCGAGGTAATCCCGCTGCTGAGGCGCATCGAGGAACAGCACACGCAGATCGAGGAGCAGATGGTCCGGCTCACCGACAACGACCGGATGCGGGTCGAGTTCACGGCCAACGTCACCCACGAGCTCAAGACGCCCCTCACGGTCATCAGCGGCTACGCCGAGCTCATCGAGACGGGCATCGCGGCCGCGGCGGACGTGCCCGGGTTTGCGGGGCGCATCCACGAAGAGGCCCAGCACCTGACCGCGCTGGTGAACGACATCCTCACCCTGTCGCGCATGGACGAGGCCGAGCGCGTCGACGAGGAGTACGGCGTGTTCGAGCCGGTCGACGTGCGCGAGGTGTGCGACTCGGTGGCCGAGCGGCTTGCCGATCGCGCCGAGGAGCTGGGCGTCTCGATGGAGGTGACGGGCCTCGACGTCGTCAACGCCTCAGGCCTGCCGAAGCTGCTCGACCAGATCGTGTACAACCTGTGCGACAACGCGCTGCGCTACAACCGCCCGAAAGGGTCGGTCAGCGTGCGCTGTGGCTACGACGAGGAGGGTCGTCCATTTGTGAGCGTGTCGGACACGGGTATCGGCATCGCGCCCGAGAACCTCGAGAAGGTGTTCAACCGCTTCTACCGGGTCGACGCGGGCCGTTCGCGCGAGACGGGCGGCACGGGACTGGGCCTTGCCATCGTGAAGCACGCCGCCCGAATGCACGACGCCCGGGTGCAAATCGAAAGCGCCCTGGGGGAGGGCACGACGATAGCGGTGACCTTCCATTCCCTCGACGAGCTTTCCGGAGCCGCCCAGAGGTAGGCGGACACCCGTTGCCCGATTCGGGCGCGAACGTTTGACGAGGCTTTGGGGCGGCGGCCGCCGGGCTGTCCAAAACGCCGTACGAGGGGGTAAGATTCCAATCGTCGCTGTGAGAGACGAGAGGACGCGGGCCCATGCGAAACGGCAACAACCACGACCACGCCGACGAGCTGTTCCAGAGCCACATTGGCGGTGCGGCCATGCTCGAGGGCGTGATGATGCGCGGGCGCTACAGCTGGGCCGTCGCCGTTCGCGAACCCGACGGGGGCATCTACGTCGAGGAGCACGACGTACCCGGGTACGGTAAGAAACAGCCGTGGCGCCGCTGGCCGCTCGTGCGCGGGTGCGTCTCGCTTGTCGAGTCGCTCGTCCTGCAGTTCAAGGCGATGGGCATCACGGCGGCGCACGCCTACGACTTCGACGAGGAGGAGGCGGACGGTTCCGGGTGCACCGACGAGGAACGCGAGGAGGCGCGGGCCCAGGCGGCCGATCGGCTCAAGGCCGAGCAGGAGGAGGCTGCCAGGGAAGCCGACGAGAAAGGCCTGTCGGGTTGGATGGCCGTCTCGATGGTCATCGGTGTGGTGCTGGGCGTCGCGCTGTTCGTCTTTGTGCCGGCCGCCGTCACCAACCTTTTCGTGGGCAGCTACACACGCGAGAACATGTTTGCGTGGAACATAGTCGACGGGTTCTTGCGCGCCGCGGTCTTCATCCTCTACATGTGGCTCATCGGGTTCATGCCTGACATCAGGCGTATGTTCAGCTACCACGGCGCCGAGCACAAGACGATCCACTGTCTGGAGCACGGCCTGCCGCTGACGCCGGAGAACTGCCGGCGCTTCTCGCGCCAGCACGTGCGCTGCGGCACGGCGTTCATCATCATGACGCTCATCATCTCGATTATCGTCTTCACGGTGTTCCCCTCCGACCTGGTCGCCGAGGCCCTTGGCTTTGGAGAGGGCGGCGTGGGGCGCTTTGTAGTGGTGCTGCTGTCGCGTGTCGTGCTGCTGCCGATCGTGGCGGGGCTGGCCTATGAGGTCACGGTGCGCTGGGCGGGAAGCCACCCCGACAACCCGCTGGTGAAGGTCGTGCTTGCCCCGGGCATGGCGATGCAGCTCATCACCACCAACGAACCCGACGACGGCATGCTCGAATGCGCCATCGCCTCGATGAAGGCGGTCGTGGCGCGCGAGGCGGCCGAGGAGGGACGCGAGCTCGACGAGAACGGTCTTCCGAGCGATCTGCGCAGCCTTGAGGACTTCCCGCTGTCGACCTCGGTGCCGCAAGGGACGTAAGGAGGACGCTGCGGGGCGCGACGGACGAGAAGGAGGTACGTGCGGTGCGAACGATACCTGACGGGAAGTGCGGCGCATGGCCGCAGGGGAAGAACGCCGTGCAGGGCCTGCCGGCTGCGGCGCTGGCGGCCTGCGTGGCGCGCCTCGAAACGGCGCTGGCGGTCGATAAGGGCGTTGCCGAGCAGTTCATGAGCGACGTCCACGGTGAAGCGGCGGCCTTCGACCACCTGGTTCGGTCGGCCTCGGGCGAGGTGCGGGCCTTCGCCGTGCGCGCCTGCGGCGACATGGGGCTGTCGGCGGGGGAGCTCGACGCGCTGTGCGCCGCGCTCTGCTACCCGGACGCCCCGGCGTCCCGCGCGCTGGCCGAAGCTGCGGGCGTGGGCCTGGAGGCGCTCGCCGCACAGGTGCGCGCGCATTGCACGGGGCGCTTTCACCTGGTGGGCGACGTGTGGGACCGCGGCGCTGCGGGCGACGACGTGATGGACGTGCTTATGGGCGTCCCCGGTGCCGACGTGCAGTGGGGCAACCACGACGTGTGCTGGATGGGGGCCGCGGCGGGCGACCCGACGTGCATCGCCACGCTGCTGCGCAACAACATCAAGTACGGCAACACGGCGCAGTTCGAGGAGGGCTACGGTATCGACCTGGGCCCGCTGTTCGACTACGCGCGGCGCACCTACGCCGACGACGGCGCCATGGACCCGGTGATGAAGGCGGTCTCGGCGCTGCTCTTCAAGTGCGAGGGCCAGGCCGTGCTGCGCCATCCCGCCTGGCATATGGAAGACCGCCTGCTATGGGGCACGATGGACCCGGCGGCGGGGACGGTGCCGGTATACGGCACTCTGCAGAGGCTCAAGACGCGCGACTTCCCCACATGGAACGCGTCGGGCCCGTGGGCTTTCGACGCCGACGAGGCGCACATCATGGAGGGTTTCGTCGAGGCGTTCCAAAACAGCGCGCGCCTGCAGCGGCAGGTGCAGTGGCTTTACGACCACGGGTCGGTCTGGGCGGTGGCGGGCGACGCCCTGGTGTTCCACGGGTGCGTGCCGTTGGCCGATGACGGCTCGTTTGCCCAGGTCGATTGCGAGGACGGCGTGCGTGCGGGCCGCGAACTGCTCGACTGGGTCGACGCGCTGTGCCGCCGCGCCTGGGAGCAGCGCGACCCGCAGGCGCTCGACTGGATGGGCCAGCTGTGGTGCGGCTGGCAGTCGACTTTTGCCGGCCGCGTGGTCAAGACCTTCGAACGCACCTATATTGAAGACAAGGAGACGTGGAAAGAACCCGAAGACCCTTACTACGCCCTCACGAAGAACGACCCGGCACCCTGCCGGGCGATTCTTTCGGAGTTCGGCGTCGACCCCGAGCGGGGGTTCATCGTGAACGGCCACACCCCTGTGAAGCTGCCGAAGGGCGAAAGCCCCGTGCGCGCCGGCGGCAAGCGCCTCGTCATCGACGGCGGCCTGTGCAAGGCGTACCGCAAGACCACCGGCATCGCGGGCTACACCCTGGTGCGCGGTGCCGATGGGGCCTTGCGCCTGGTGACCCACGGCGAGTTCCCGGGGCTTGATGCCGTGCTGGGGGAGGGTGCCGACGTCGGGCATTCCGAGGAGCGTGTCGAGGTCGGGAGGTAGGCGAAGGACGGGTGCCGGGCCGGTTGGAGTGACGGCGGTTCCGCGGGCGCGCGGGCCGCCGCCTTGCGTAGGGGCGCTGGGGATGGGACACTTCGAGGGTGTATGGGGCGAGGCGCACCGCGTAAAAGAAGGCATGGGGGAGGGTCCACACGCGGGGCAATTAAAATCCGAGGTGTTCATTTGTGCCCCATGTGCCCCATCTTCACCGAACCGGCGGCATGTCCCGAACTGATATTGCGGGTATGGATGCACGAGCCGCAGGGTTGCGGCGGAGCGTGCCCGAAAACCGTCCCGCCCTGCAGGGTTTGGAGAAGCTGTGGACGCCCGGTGCCCGCCCGGAGGGAGGCAGTCTGTTCGTGACGAACGAGCGGCCTTTTATGCACACTCCCTTGTCCCTGACGAACGGGGGGGGGTACCATCTGCGCAATTTGTAGAGTTCGGATTGAGACCGGCCGGATTGGGTCCGGCGGGCGGAAGGAGCGTACCATGCGTATCCCCTGCAAGCTGTCGGCGGTGCTGGCGGTGTCCCTGGCCTTAGGCGCCGCGCCGGCCGCCGTCCTGGCCGATGAGGCCGCCCAGGGCCAGCCCGAGGACCAGGTTTTGGCCGGGGGCTTGGAGGTCTCCGAGGGCGAGGGCGTCGGGGAGGAAGCGGCCGCCGAGGGGCAGACGGGGGAGGATGAAGCCGCAGCGGGGTCCTCTGAGGCGTCCGATGACGGTGGTACATCGACCGACGTCCAGGCTGCCGAAGAGGCGAGCACGGCGGTCGACGACCAGGTCGGCGACGAGATTGAAACCGGCGACCAGGCCGGAGAAGGCGACGCCGAGGCCGATGGGACGGAGACAGTTGCCGAGGGGTCTGACGAAGGGGTTGTGGGGCAGATTGGCGAGGAGGCCTCCGGGGCCTCGCTCCTCGCAGAGTCGTCCGATG
>CAZUFB010000083.1:4936-8584 GCA_964619775.1 uncultured Coriobacteriaceae bacterium | reverse complement strand
ACAACAAGGTACGTGGGCCCGAACGCAACGACGCTCGGCATTTTGTGGATTCCCTCGGTTCACCGTACGGGTTTGCAACCGGGTTGTACAGGGGAAGCAACGCCCACCGGGCACGCCAACTGAATCGGCGGGCGGTTGGCCGAACAGGACGCTGCGGTCGGCTTCAAGGCCAAGTGCTGCGCGGAAAACGGCCGGGCGCGGTGCCACCTACCCCGCCAGCGCATTGAGCGCGTCGACGTCTGTCTGCGGCACCTCGAACACCGCGACCGAGGCGCCCAGCACCGACAGCCCCAGGTAGCCGCCATCGTAGGTCGTCAGTGCAACGACCTCGTACAGCTCGCCTGCATCGAGCAGGCCCACCGAGCTCTCCATGCAGCGCAGCACGTAGCGCGCGTCGGCGTCATCCGGGGTCGCCTCGGCCAGGCGCCACGAGGCGTAGTCGAGCCCCGAAAAGACGTCTGCGATGGCGGCCTCGTCGGAGACCGTCGCCACGGCCGACCCGTCTTGGGCATCGACGACCTCGACCACGCTGGTGCGGCCCAACTCGTCACCGACGGTCTCGAGCGAGTCCTGCAGGTTGGTCGAGAAGCCGGCCAGCGCCTCCTCGAGCGCGGCCGCAACCTCCTCGAGGGTCGAGCCCACGGCGTCGCCCGCAACCGACAGCGCCTCGCTCACTGCGTTGCGCGCGTCATCGAGCGCAGCCGCGGCCTCCTCAAGGGCGGCGTCCACCGAACCGGCCGCGCCAGATTCGGACGACCCGCCGTCCGTCGCCGCCATGCATCCCGCCAGGAAAACGCAGCACGCGGCGAACAGTGCAAGGACGGCAAGCATGCGCTTCGCGTTCATGGGGGCTCCTTCGAACTAGCCGGGCGGCGCGCATCGACCCATTCACCGCTCCTCTAGGTTATAGAAACCCATTTTAGCGACTCGCCCATCCAAATCCTAGAGGTGGCCGACCGTCTCTTCAAAAGCAAAAAGCCGTGTGCGTTAAGGCGACAGCGTCCGTCAAGCGACACCACAGCGTTGCCGGCGAACATGCCCCGCGCACCCTACAATCCCGGCGGCATGCAGGCGTCGCGGCCGAGCTCGTCGATATGGATCACGCGCAGGTCGGTCTGGTACAGGGCGCTCAGCCGCTCCTGGGTCATCATCTTGCGGACGCCTCCGCATTCCAGGTGGCCGTCGCGGTCGAGAATGGCGACGCGTCCTCCCAGCAAGATGGGATGGTCGGGGTTGTGCGTCGTCATGATGACGGCGTAGCCGTCCTCTCGCAGGCGGCTCACCAGGCGCAGCACCTTGATCTGGTTGCCGTAGTCAAGCGCCGAGGTGGGTTCGTCAAACAGGATGACCTTGGGCTGTTGAACCAATGCCCGGCACACGTTCACCAGTTGCCGCTCTCCGCCGCTGAGCTGGGTGTATGCCTTGTCGGCCAGCCGCTCGATGCCGAGCTGGGCCATCGCCTGCCCTACGATCTCGCGGTCGTGCGCATCGGGATGCTGAAAAACGTTCTTGTAGGGGGCCCGCCCCATCGCCACGTAGTCGCGCACGCGATAGCCGTACGCCGACGAGCTCGTCTGCGGCACGTAGGCAACCGTGCGGGCGATGTCGCGCGGCATCAGTTTCGCCACGTCGGCCCCCTCGAGCACCACGCGCCCCTCTTGGGGAACCAAAGCCCCCACCAGGCAGTTGAGCAGCGTCGACTTGCCGGCGCCGTTGGGCCCCAAAAGCGTAAGCATCTCGCCCGGCGCGATGCAGACGCTCACGTCGTCCAACACCCGTCGCCCCTCGGGGTAGGCAAACCCGATCCCCGACGCGTACAGGATGCATTTTTCGCACAAAGCCCCGTGGTCTTTGCTCACGATTGCATCCGCTCCCGAATGAGGATGGCCGCGAAGAACGGCGCGCCGACAAAGCCGGTCAGAATGCCCAGAGGCAGCTCGGCGCCGGTCAGCGTCCGGGCAAGCGTGTCGATGAGCAGCAGAAAGATGGCGGCGAGCAAGACCGCCACAGGCAGCACACGCGTGTTGTCGGTTCCCACGATACGCCGCGCGACGTGGGGCATCACCAGACCGATCCACCCGATGGTGCCGCTCAGGCACACCGCGCATGCGGTCAGCAGCGTCGCACACACGATGGCGATGCCTCGCTCGCGGCGCAGGTTGACGCCGAGCGTCTTGGCGTCCTGGTCGCCCAGCGACAAGATGTTGATGCGCCAGCGCATGCACAGCAGCACCGCCGCCGAAAGCAGCATGACGGGCATCACCATCAACAGCGTGTCCATGGTGACCTTGGCCAGGCTGCCGAGCTGCCAGTAGGTGATGTCCGGCAGCTGGGTCTCGGGGTCGGCGATGTATTTAAGCAGGCCGATGACCGAGCTCATGAAACCGCCCACGATAACTCCCGACAGCACGAGCATGATGGTGGAATCGCGCCGCATGAGCCGCGGGATGAGCGTCGTGAGGAACACCGCCGCGCAGCCTCCTACAAACGCGAACAGCTGGCGCGACGCCAGGCCCAGGCCCAGCAGGATGGAGATCGCCGCCCCCACGCATGCGCCGTTCGACACGCCAAGCAGGTCGGGCGAAACAAGCGGGTTCTTAAATATCCCCTGGTAAACCGCGCCAGCCAAGGCCAGTGCGCCACCCACGAGCAGGGCGGCGAGCATGCGCGGCAACCTCAGGCGCATCACTACGTTGACCGTGCTTTCGGAGTAGGAGCTCAGGTCGATGGGAAACACCTGGCCGAGAAGAACCTGCACCACGGCCGTCGGAGACACCTGGTAGCGCCCGACGCACATGGCAACCGTCGCCGCGCCCAAAAAGACAAGGACCAGTATTGCGAGCACCAGCGGCAGCGAGCGGGCTGCCGCCTTGCCTTGGACGTCGATCGCGTCGTCGCGTGCGTCCATCCGCCGACACCTCCAACATCGCCGCACCGCACGAACACGGCCGCCGACGCCCGCGCCTCGGCAAGACGTCGGCGACCAAAACAAAGGAGGCCTCCCCGCACCCCAGAAGCACCCGGCGGCGCCTTCCCAAGATGCGGGGAACCGCCCCGTGCATGCCCGTCTCCTATGCGGCGGCTTCCTCGGCGTCTGCCGCCTGGTCGGGACCCATGACGCCGTCGAGCATCATCTGCGCGTACTCGTCCGAAAGCTCGTAGCCGTAGAAGGTCTGGTAGAACTCCTTCATCTCCTCGACGAGGTCGATATCCTCGAACAGGTCGGGATAGAGGGTCTTCGCCATCCACAGCACCGCCATGGACTGCTCGGGACCGTAGGTGTCCCACGGCAGGGTGCCCTGCGGCGTGGTGTAGACCTGGCCGTTCTGGATGGCGGAAAGACCAGTCAGGGCCTCGTCGGACATGAGCGACTCGTAGCCGGCGGCGCGGTTGTTGGTGCCGACGATGATAACGTCGGGGTCGGCTGCGAGCAGCTGCTCGGCGGTGACTTCGCTTGTGGTGGTGGAACCTCCCATTTCCTCCTCGGTGAGCGCAAAGACGCCGCCGGCATTCGTCACGAACTCGATGCCGTTGCCTGCAATCCTCGTGCTATAGGCCGTCGTACCGCCTACGTAGTACACCGTGGGCCGCTCGTCTTCGGGAATGTCGGCGATACGCTCGGCCACCAGGTCGATGTTGGCCTGATAA
>CAZUFB010000083.1:0-4836 GCA_964619775.1 uncultured Coriobacteriaceae bacterium | reverse complement strand
GTGAGACCAAGCCCTTGCTCGAACAGCTGCGCAACACCGTCGACAAGGTTGCGGACATCCCCAACAGCCACGAGCAAAGCCTGTCCGTCTACTATCGCGGCGAGGCGGTCGACGCGCTGGTCGTGCCTATCCTTACCGAACTTCGGCGGCGGCGACCTGGGTTCCGCGCAAACCTGATGCGCTCCAAGCGAACCGGCAACACCCTCGTCTCGCTCAACCTGGGCGAGGCGGACATCGCCATCCTCAAATGCGGCCCGCACCCGCTGACCGGCCCCTTGAAATTCCACTCCCTCAACTGCTTCACCCATCTCACCTGCGTGCTGCCGGCGGGCCATCGCCTGGCAGGGTTCCCGTGCATACGCGAAAAAGACCTTGAGGACGAGGCCCTGGTGCTGCTCGAAAGCCGCTCCGACACCACGCAGAACCAGACATTGCGCAACAACCTGCGCTACCAATGGGTTCACGACGAGTTGAAGGAGCGTTTTCCGGGACGCTACGCGCTAGCCCCTGACAACGTCGCGGCAGTGACCCTGGCCAAAGCTGGGTTCGGGATCACGCTCGTCGACAGCAGCCAGGCCACTGGAGGGTCGGGAGTGTCGTTCTCACCGTTCGAGCGCAACCGGCTCTTCGAATACGGCGTCTTCTGTCACCGGCACAACGTCAACCCGCTCGTCGGGGAGTTCCTCGACGTCGCGGGTGAACTGTACCGGACGCCTTTCATGTTCGGTCCCGACTCGCGCCTGCAACCGCTCGACGGGTTTATGGCAGAGCACCCGGGGATGAGGGTCGACGGGGACGCGGCCGGAGGGTGACGTGCGGCGGGGGATGGAGCGCCGCGTCCCACGGGTTAAAACCTGCTACCAGCAATCACCCCCGTAGACCCGGAGGCGATAAAGCCGCTTGGGGCTTCGGTGGGGTGACCGTTCGGGACAACCATCTAGGACGACAATTGGCTGGCAACTCGCAGAATCGGCATCGACCATGATGTTCCAAGTCGAGGCCGATACAACGGGAACCGACCGGGAGGCCGACCAGGTCATAACGGACGGCTTTTCGACCCGAGGCTGTTACATTCGTCAAAGATCCCAGTGGACAAAAAACGATGACCCCGATGTATGGATTACCCAAAAGCCATCCAACCCAGCGGGTCCGACATGGTAACGCCGCACAACGGTGCACACCAACGCACCAAGAGGGAACGGCTAGCGATAACTGACACGGTCGCCTTGCGCTGCACCGCTGCGCACGCCTGGGCGTCGTTTGGCTCGCGCTATCTGGAGTTCGCCCTGCTCGTCCAGCACTCGAGGCGTTCCGACGCATCTCGCTCAGCCCACCGCTCGCCCTGGGAACGATCGCCTCGTCGCAGGCTGTTCGTTACCGCGTTCGTCGCAGTCGCCCTGGCCGCCTCGTTCGCCGTGGGGGTCGCGTCGTTGCGAGTCATTCCCGACCGAGGCCGCATGAGCACATGAGTTCCGGACCGATTTACCTGCAGGCGCGACTGTGCCATGCATGGCACCTTACCCGAAGGCGAACCGCATACACCCGGACTCGGCAGTCTTCTCGGCACCAGCCCCGAAACCCCGCATATGGCAGAAATCCCGTCGAGTGCATGCCGGCGCGGGAAGTCGTGGCAGAAATGCAGCCGAGTGCGTTCCCTCGACACGCCATAAGGACACCCTGTAGCATGGCGGTCGACTGTGACCTGCAGGTTTGTCGCCGTTCCGGCTCGCCCGCCTGCCCTGGGCGGCCCGACGGTTCCTTTCGCGGCACGCACTCGGCCGCGTTTCTGCCATGATCCGTCAGTCATCCACGCACTCGGCCGCGTTTCTGCCACTTGGCATCGCCGCTGCTCATTTCCCGCCTGCATGCGAACTGTTCACGCAGCGCATATCTGCGGGTCGACAAGCAGCGGACAGAAGCGCATCGACGAGCCCCCGATGAGTTCCCGCGGTTTTGCCAGGACCACGCCGCGTAGCAACCCGCCCCGAGCCGGACGGCCCCACCGCCCGCTCCTTCCTGTTTGAAGACGGGCATGGCGGGCGACATCAACTTCATGGCGATTTCAAAACGCCTTACGCGACGCGCTTACCAGGCGCCGCAGGACCACCCGCAAACTGCATGCGCGATACCGGTTGCCCGATTCCTACCAGCGGTCGCGCCCGCCACGGGGATTGCCGCAGCCGCCAGACGGACCCCGCTCGCCGCGGCGCTGCCAGCCTTTGCGACCGTTGCCGGCATCGCCGCCACGCCGCTCGCCCGAACCTCCCGAACGGTCGTGGCGGTCCCAACGCTCGCGGCCGCCGGAACGCCCGCCGCCGTTGCCCCCGCGCCCACCGGAACGCCCGCCGCGGCCCCGCTCGTCAACCTTAGGCTGCTGGCCGCGCTTGTAGAACAGCGACTTGTTACGGGTGTAGCGGTTGATGCGCTCGACCTTGCGCACCGAGAACTTGCCGGTCTTCTCGTTGACGTTGGCGTCGACGCGCACGGTGAACATGTCCTCTTCGTCGTACTCGGTCATCACGAGGTGCGCCGGGTTGCCCTCGGCATCGTACTCGATCACCGCGTTGAAAGAACCGGGGCAGCCGGGCTCGTCGGTCGTTTCGATGTGCAGGTGCAGCGGCGAGGCGCTCGGCTGGCCGTGGGCGTCGAGCGGCACGACGTCGACGCGCGTGAAACCCCAGCCGGACGCCGACACGCCCGTCTCGATGCCGCCGAGCGTGCCGAAGGGGTAGCCAGAAAGCGTGGCGGCCTGCACGAGCATCTTGTTGACGAACGCCACCGCATCGACAAGCGCCGCGAGCGCGGGGTGCAAGGCAAGGGCGTCGGCCATCTCGTCCACGTCGCCGTCATCGCAAGGAAACGCGTGGACGGTCTTCTCGGAACCGTCCTTGCGCACGGTCACCACCGGCAGCAGGCCACCCACGCCGAGCGGGAACACGGGGGCCTCGGTCTCAAGGGGAAGAACCCACCGCTTTTCGGAAAGCTCGACCCGCTCGCCGCCGAACGCGCCGTTGCCGCCGTGCAACTCCATAAGAACCGTCCCATCGCCTGCATCGGTTGCCGCTGACGCCACTACGGTAGCACAAACGAGACGCCGGCGCGCAAGCCGCGAGCCCGGTCGGCCGAAGGCTACATGCCGTTGCGGACGAACCACGCGCCCATCCTGGCGCGGCGATCGTCAGCCTCGTCGGACGACGTGCCGTGGTGGCCGACGCCCAGCCCGCCGGCGCGGTAGGAGTCCATCATCTCGCTCTGCAAGTCCTGCACCGCGGGAGGCGTCCACGAAATCGCGTTGGCGCCGGCCTCGATCGTCTCAAGGATGGACTCGCCGGTCTTGCCGCCCGTGGCGATGACGGGAAACTCGGGATATTCCTCGCGCAAACGGCGCACCACGTTGGCCGTCTCGCGGCCCGCCGCGACGTTGACGATGCGCGCGCCCGCCTCGATCTTGGCCCGTGCGACGTCGTCCCACCCGAGGATCGTCGCCACCACGGGCACGTCTACCGTACTGGCCACATACTCCACCGTCTCCACCGACGACGGAGCGTTGAGCACGACGCCCTGGACGCCCTGCATCTCGGCGAACATCGCCAGCTCGAGCACGCGCCGTCCCGTCGTGGTGCCGCCGCCGATGCCCGTGAACACGGGGGTGCGGGCGACCGAGATGATGGCCTGCGTGATAACGGGGTGCCCCGTGAAGGGGTAGACCGCCAAGATGGCGTCGGCGTTGGTGTTGCGGATGACGGCCACGTCGGTCGAGTAGATGAACGAGCGCAGGCGGTGGCCGTGCACCACGATGCCCGTGCAATGCTTGATCTCGGGGGGAACGCGGACGACCGTGGTGGTGAGGCGCCCCTCGATGGGCAGCGGCTCGCGCCGGGTCGAGGACAGGCCGGCCGCCTCTTCCTCGATGACGTCCTCCTGCAGCTCCTCAAGCAGCTGGTCGGCCTCGGCGCTCATGCTGACGGCCTCGCGCGCCTTCTCCAACTTCTCGGCGAGCTCCTCGTTTCCCTCAAACATCTTGTCGTACATTGCAACCCCCGTACGTTCAGGAGAACCCATCTTGCATCGCAAGGTGCCAGCAACCATGCGGCCGCACGTCCATGCGGTCCCGGCTTGGAAGACTTCGTATAACGTTTTCTTGTTCCACTCGGCAAGTTTTGCCGAACACTTCTCGCCAATACTCCACAGCGTTCCCAGAAAGGTGCGTGCAAGCAGGGAGACCGCGGTCCCGATATGCCGCGGACGGCGCAGGCAGGTCTATGTGTAATCCGCAAAATCATTGTGCCCGAAGACGAAACGACCCTCGCCGTCAACCCGCTCAGCTGGACCACCTCGAGCGAGCCCGCAGCGGCCGAGCTCAACCTGGACGCCTGCTTCACCGACTACAGCGCTGCCGTCACCGAAGAGGTCGCGGCGTTCTGCGGCGCCTACATCGACCCCGAGCGTGGCACCTTCAAGGTGACCGGCATCGACCCGTCCGACTACCCGCCCGGCCTCTCCATCTTCGACGAAGGCGTCTACCACCTGTACGACTACCAGTTCTTCTTCCGCAACCTGCAGGAGAGCGTCGGCGTGCGCGCGGCGGCCTACCTGACGCAGCACGCCATCGACGAGGGGTAGCGGGGTCCCGCGCACCGCCTCCCCGCACCTTGAAACCTCCGGGCACGCGCCCGCACGTTCCTGCACGGCGAAAGGCGGAAGTGCGGCGTCCTTCCTGCTCAGCGCCATCATATCGAGCATCGTAGGGCGCACGGCGGCCATTTCATGCGGCCCTTCGTAGCAGGCGTCCACCGGCATCCCTATGCTGGACGGCGTTGGAGGGAACCCGCGCCT
>CAZUFB010000082.1:0-8597 GCA_964619775.1 uncultured Coriobacteriaceae bacterium | reverse complement strand
GCATGAATTTTCTTGGTCTATGAGGCGGCTGTAGTGCAAGACGCCTTGCTCAGAAAAACTGGCTCAAAAAGTGAGTAAAAAGGTGCCGGTCCGTTTGCGACCGGCACCTGACGTCCTTTGTCAAAGTTTGATGGGCCTGCGCGATGGTTAGCCAGACCGTTTCGGGAACCTTACAGAGCCGCGACGATCTTGCCGAGGACGCGCCCGTGCGTCATAGCCATGCCCATCGAGGCACCCGCCGAAGGCGTGGAATATGCCGGGCCGAAACGGTGCCCGAGGCAGTTGCCGGCCGCATAGAGGCCCTTGATGGGAGTCGTGTAGTCTTGTCTGAGGACGTTCATGTTGTTGTCGGTCACCAGGCCCGTTAGTGCCACCAGGCCGGCCGACATACTGCCGTCGTTGTCAGACTTCGCACCGTAGAACGGCGGGGTCTCGATTGGCTTCATGAGCAGGGCATCCTTGCCGTACTGCGTGTCGACGCCGGCATGGCACAACTCGTTGTACTGGGCGATGGTTTCCAACGCCTGGTCGAGGGCTGCCCCCTCGTATCCCAGATAGCCCAGCAGCTCCTCAAGGGTCTCGCCGGCATAGACCGTTGTTCCGTCGCGGTCGAACATACTGATGTTGATGATGCCCACCGAGATGACACCTGAACCCTCGGCACCCGAGCCGAGGACCGCGTCCATGTCGGACTGCAGGCGGTCCATCACGCCCAGATCGACGCCTGTCTGTCCCCAGTTGGGGGCGCCGTGGTCGAGGCCGGCGTTCTGGACGGATTCCATCCAATTGGCGTCGCAGATAGCGGCCACGATGCCGTGGGGCTGTCGAGAGATCATGGGCTTCACGAAACCGGCCATGCATTCGTTCATGAACCGCCTGCCGTCGGCGTTGATCCACAGGAAGGGGGTGGTGCCCCACGGGCCCGGGGATCCGCCGTTGGTGTTCATCGACGGGCGGGGGTGGCTTTCGATCATGCCGCCGGCCCAACAACCCATCTTGTGGCCCTGACCGCTATGGCCGTTTCCGGCCATCTGGTTGCGCGTCGCTCCCGAGCGAGCCGCGATCTCGTTCACGTCGTCGAGTAGGTTGTACACCATGTCGGGATTACCCGAGAAATCGCCGCAGCACAGGCAGACAGCCTTGGCTGCGTTGAACTTGATGTAGCCGTCGGGTCCCTCACCAATGACGCCGGTCACGTCGCCGTTCTCGTTCTGGACAAGCACCGTTGCTGTCGTCTCGTGACGCCACTCGGCACCGAGGTTCACCGCAGCGTCCTTGCAATACAGCTCGAGCTCTGTGAGGCGGGAAACTCCCTCGCGGCCCAGAACAGGCGTCGCGTTCGTGTTGCCGATGGTCTGGATGGTGGCCGCCCACGCCTTGAACCCGCCGCGCTCGATGGGATAGTAACTGGCGTCAGGCATATTGTAGGCGATTTGAACCTGGCACTGCCCACCTTCAAGATCGAACACGTTGCTCGTGTCGGGAACCTGGGCGACCATGTTGTCGAGCATTTCTCCTGATTCTTCTACGAATATGCGCAAAAGCTCGGGATTGACGCGACCGGCACCGCGACGGATATATTCGGCCGTGATCTCGCCGACATCGTAGCCGCCGAAGCCGTGCTCGGTCAGGAACTGCGAGTTATAGGAGCAGATGTCGTCGCCGAAGAACGAATAGTTCTCCTCCGCCATCGTCTCCAGCACCACGACCTTGGCTCCGGCCTGGGCGGCGGCGAGGGCGCATTGCACGCCGGCATGGCCGCCGCCGCATACCACAACGTCTGCGTCGACGGTCTCGACGATGTCGGCGTCGTCGATGACCGGAGGCTCGCCGAGCCAGTCCTCGCTGCAGACGTAGATTTCCTCCTCCTCGGTGGGAGTGCTCCCTTCGGCGTCTTCGTCGGCCGAGGCCAGGGGAATGGTGCCCCAGGCGCTGCCGGCAGCAACGGCACTGCCAACCACAAGGGAGCCCTTCAGGAAGTTGCGACGATCGGTTGTCATCTGTTCGTACATGGTAACCCCTTTCAATCCGTCAAAGACGTGTCGGAAACATCAGGCGCATACGCGTGACGTTCGTTACGCATCTCGACTGTAAGGGGGGCGCATCCGCAGGAGTGTCACCGCATCGAGTGAATTCTTTCGACGGTGTAACCGTGATGTGGCAACATGGAAGGGTGGAAGCGAAACTGCGGCGCGCCTCTATGCCATTTCGCTGTCGGCAATTTTTGTTTGATCTTCCCAGATCATCCGAAGCAGCTCTTCGCGCGATGCAATCCTCAGTTTTTTGTAAATTCGTTTCATATGGCTGCGCACGGTGTTTCCTGAAATACAGAACGCCGTGGCGATATAGCTTGACGAATGACCCCGCGCGAGCTCTTTCAGGACATCTTGCTCGCGTGGCGAGAGGGCATGGAGGATACCTAGCTGCTCGCATCGAGAATCCAGATCCGCCGGGTTGAGCGAAGGCGAGGCGTCGGCGTCCGGCGGCCTGCTGTAGTCGACGATGTTCTTTCCTAGCGACACGACGGCGTAGATGATATAGGCGGCGGTGACGACTCCGAGAATCACGCGGTGCACGTTGTACGTGGCCGACCCCACTGCGATGCCCGTTAGTTCGGCAAGACAGAGCAGCACCAGCATGTGAGCCAGGGTGCGCTGCCCGGTGTCGTGGTGGCGCTTGTCCGTTGCGTAGACGACAAGAGAGGCGGCAAGGGGTGGAGCCAGCAGAAACGTCATGCGCATGATGTCGAGGTAGAGTCCCATGCTGATAACCTCGAGCGGAACGAGCTTCATCACGAGCGCCAGGCACGCCAACAAGGGCAGGCAGATACGGAAGGCGACGAACGACAGGCGGTGTTCTGCAAGGGTGTTGCCCCGAAGGAGCAGCATAGCGAAGAGGACGGCATAGAGCGCAATCGATGCCGGCAGTACGGGGTCCGTGGTGCCCATGTTGTTTGTCCAGTTGACACCGTTGGTGAAGTAGGAGAGCGCGAGGCAGAGCACGGGAACCGAACAGATGACGCCGACATGTCGGTTCCGTGCAATGCATACGCGCAGGAAGCGCAGCATATGGTGTGGCCGGAGCATCGAAATGGACACCTTGCGCGGAGGCTCTTCCCGGCCGTGCGCGGCGATGTGGTCGACCTCTTCGACCACGGCGCCATCGTGTAGGCGCGCACGGTTTCCTGCCAGAATACCGGCAAGCGTCAGCAGGCCTCCACCCAGTGCAGTTGCCGCTGCCGGAGGGCATTGCCAGAGGGCAAGTTCGGCGAGTTGTCCCGCGATGCCCCCTCCGATCGTCTGAAGCAGCGTCGTGTAGAGCGGTTGGCGCACAGATGCCGAAAGCCAGATCCGCACGACCAACGCGCTGCCTATCCCCAGTAACAGGGACCCCGTTGCAAGCAGGGCGGTTCGAGTGGCCATGCCTGTCGCCAGCTCCTGTCCCGCCATGAGCGCAGACCCGCTCAAAGGCAGGGCAAGGGCCGCAAACTGCAGGGTGGTTCGATAAGGAGCGTTGTTGGCGGAAAATGTTCGACCATGATAGAGCATGGCGCATGCGGCGAGCAACATGCCGAGCAGCAGCGTTGCCAAGGCGACGAGCGAGGCGGAACCGCCGTTAGCGTCGGCGGCCAACCGCAGGAACCCCTTGCTTTCGACAAGAAAGTGGAGCCCTGCCCAAAGCAGGCCGAAAGATGCGGCGCCCAATACAACGCAAGCAGTTTCACCCTCGTGCCGAGCATCATGGGACGGGGCAGGGTTCGACATTGGAGACAACACCCCCGGATATTCCCCCGAATCGAACTCGTCCAGACTATACATCAGCCCGTTTTGAAAGACGAGAAAGACGATGAGAATTTGGTGTCCGGCGAACGGGTTCACCTCAGTAGGTGGTGTCCCGACCAGTTATTCACCCAACCCGGTTACACGCGCCGGGGGATGCCGGTCGATAAGCTGAAAAAGATGAGGGAACCCCCTCTCAGGCTCGCTGCCCCGGTTTTCCGGTGTGGCGATCACGCAAAGGAGGCGTGTAGGTATGAGTGAGAGCATTTCCCGGAAAGCGTTTCTTAAAGGCGCTGCTACCACCGCAATGGGTGCCGGCGTACTGAGTGCGTTTGGCACGGCGTCGGCGTCTGAGGCCGAGGCCCCGGCCGACGAGGCTGCCGAGTTGGACACCATGGTGCACCTCAAGGGCTATTGCTCCGACGGCTCATGGTTGGGCGAGGCTCCCGTTGTCGACGAAGCGTCCATCACCGAGACCATCGAGACCGACGTCGTCGTGATCGGCGGCGGTCATTCCGGCACGCTTGCCGCGCTTGGCGCCATCGACGAAGGGGCGTCGGTCGCTGTGATCGAAGTCCAACCGTGGGGCGCCTTTGTCGACCTCGAAGGTTCGGGCATGAACATGGGCGGCTGGTACGGCGAAGATATCGGCCATGTCAACTCGAAGTGGCAAGCAGAGCGCGGCTTTGGCCCGTTCAACACCGGCGAGATCTGCTACGAGTTCGTCAAACGCACGATGGGCCGCTGCGATCCGAACCTTATCAAGAAGTACGTACAGAACTCGGGTGCGATGTTCGACCGCATGTGCGAAATCTACAACTCCTACGAGGACCTGCGCAAAGAGCAGGACAGTGCCGTAATGGTGAACGGTGAGCTGCATGGACAGGACGGCGTGATCGTCGACTTCTCCGACATGCTCTCGTACCCGCTGTCCGTCGTCCATCAGCAGCTCGATCCCGATACCGAGTACCCCATCAACGTGGGTGACTACAAAACCTGGCCGGCGAACATCCAGTTCTACGGCCATCAGGGCAACAACATCGAGTATTTCATGAAGTACATCAAGCTCTACAACGAGGAGAACGGCGCGACCTACTACTTCGAGCATCGCGGCGTCGTGCTGGTCCAGAACGAGAACGGCGACGTCGAGGGTGTCGTCGCCGAGGACCTGAACAACCCGGGCACCTACAAGAAGTTCCTTGCCAACAGCGGCGTTGTGGTTGCCGCGGGCGACTTCAAGGGCGATCCCCAGATGTGCTGGAGCCTGCTCAACGAATATATGGAGTGGGCCGAACGCAACGATATGACCCTCGACGACTGGGCCACCACCCAGACCCGCAACGGCGACGGCCACAAGATGATGTGCTGGGCCGGCGCCATGATGGAAGCCACGCCGCGCGGCTGCATGGGAAAGAAGTCGGGCCCGAGCGGCCCGTGGGGCGCCGGCACGTTCCTGCAGCTCAACTCCGAGGGCAAGCGCTTCTACAACGAAGCCGGCACGGCGACGGCCAATGGCGTCATGCTGCGCAACGAGCCCGGCCACAGCTGCTTCGTTACCGACTCCAAGGTCCTTGAACAGCTTTATGTGGGCGGCCTTGACCACGGCGCCCCCAACTTTGGTTGGCAAGAGATGTACGAGAACATGCTTGCGACGTTCGAGGCATTGGAGATCGGCAACCCCGAAGGGTCGGTTATGAACGGCATCTCGGTTGCCGAGTCGATGTACCGCCAGAGCACGGTGTTCGCGGCGGAGACGCTCGAGGAGCTTGGTGGATTCCTGGGTTACGAGGGCGAGGCGCTCGACACGTTCTTGGCGTCCATCGAGACCTACAACGAGATGTGCAACTCCGAGGATGGCGACGTCGACTACGGCAAGGAAAAAAAGTTCATGTTCCCCATTGACGAGCCTCCTTATTACGGCACCACGAGCGACATCGACAGCAAGCCGTCGCTCGGCCTGGTTACACTTTCCGGCGTGATTGCCGACGACGAGTTCCGCGTCGCGCGCAACGGCGTGAAGTCCGACCCCATCAAGGGTCTCTATACATGCGGCAACTGCCTGGGCAACCGCTACGGCCTCGAATATGTCACGCCGATGGCCGGCAACTCCCTCGGCATGGCCCAGACCCACGGTTGGCTGGCCGGCAAGAACGCCGCGCAGGGCGTATAGTTCCGACCATCGAAGCCGCCGCGCCGCCTTCGGGCGGAGCGGGCCCGCGGGGCTGAGCCCGTAGTGTGCAGAACCATGTGAACCGTCCGGCCCGGAGCTGCGTTGTGCGTCGACGATACCGTTTGTCCGCATGCGACGGCTCCGGGCCCCATTTTTAGGGGGTACCTGCCGTGGATGCTCCGCTCTCGATCTATATTCACATCCCGTTCTGCATAAAACGAAGCCGTGGTGATGCACCAAATGTCTGCGAGGCCGGCTCCGGGGTGCGCCGCGACTACCTCAAGGCGTTGGAGCGCGAGATCGAGGCTGGGTTGGAACTGGTCGAAAACCGCCCGGTGAGCAGTATCTTCGTGGGCGGCGGCGGAAGCATGCTGCTGCCCGACGAGTTCGCCCGGTTGCTCTTGAAGCTGAAGCGTGCTGCTAGGCCGGTGCGGGGCATGGAACTAACCATCCGGTTCGTGCCTGAGACGCTGCAGTCTGCCACGCTGTCGGGTCTCAACATCTGCAGCTTCAACCGCGTGAGCGTCGAGGCCCTGTGTCAGCGCGAGAAGGACTTCCGTTTTCTGGGAACTTCGTACGGTTATGCGACGGTCGAGGACGGCATGAACATGCTGTCGCTCTTCAAGTACCCCAACTGTGATGTCGAGCTGCTATACGGTATCCCAGGGCAAAGCGAGAAGGCGTTTGAGAACGCGCTGTGCTCCTACACTAACTTCCGCAACGTCACCCATGTCACGCTGCGCCCCTATGCCGGCAACGACGCCGTTGCGGATGCCGAGTTGGGAGAGCGTTTTGCATTCGCGGCTGCGTATCTCGGCGAACGGGGTTTTCGGCTCTATGCGGACGGCCGGTTTGCCAAACCGGGCAGGGAATGCCAGTTTGCGCTCGATGAGGCGCACGATGTGGAGCGCCTGGGCTTTGGCGCGGCGGCCCGTACCGTCATGGACGGGTACAGCTATGAGAACACGGCCGACGTTGCCCGCTACATCGAGGGGTCGGCATCGTTCGAGAAGATCGTGGTCAACCCGGTCCGGCTCGACGAAGGTTCTACGCTGTGCCGGCGTGCTGCCCTACGCCTGCAGCTCAACGAGGGGTTTGACTATGTAGAGGCTGGATTTGCGATGTTGGGAGCCAAGTTTGAACGCCTGGCAGAGATGGGACTGGTCGAGCTGGAAAGCCCGACAGTGCGCCCCACCTTGTTGGCCCTACGTGCACCCGAACGTGTGCGGGCGGTGCTCTGCTGTTCGTGCTGCGAACGAGCCGGCATTTGAGACGCTATAATCTTCTCAAATCCGGAATGTATTCCGGATTTGAGAAGATCGGAGAGCACATGTATATCCGCAGGGCACTCGAGCCGGTTGTCGAACGATACGCAGAGCATTTCAAGATCGTGGTTGTGACAGGTCCGCGCCAGGTGGGAAAGACGACCATGCTCAGGCACATTATGGAGCGCCAGAAGGCCGAGCAGGGTATCCAACGCGACTACGTGACGCTTGACAACGCCGCAGTCCGGGAACTTGCGCAGCGCGATCCAGCCCTGTTCCTGCAACGTTACAGGCCGCCGATCCTCATCGATGAAATCCAGAAGGCTCCCGAGCTGCTGCCCTACATCAAGGAGACAGTCGATATGGCGGACGGCAACGGCTCGTTTTGGCTTACGGGGTCGCAGCCGCTCCATCTCATGAAGGAAGTCTCGGAGTCGCTAGCCGGTCGCGCGGGGGTCGTCGAGTTGTTGGGGCTCTCGAATGCGGAGCTGGCGGGCGTCCCTTCGGAGCCGTTCGTGCCGGGAGAGGGGTACTTTCGGCGGCGCATCGCAACGTGCGAGCCGTTCGACGTGTGCGAAGCGTACCGGCGCATGGCGGCGGGGGCGCTCCCGGGAATCCGGGCGTTGCCCGACGACTTGCGTGCCGGCGGGTATGAATCGTACATCGAGACGTACGTCATGCGCGATATCCGCAATCTGTCGCAGGTTGGAGACGAGCTCAAGTTCCGGCGTTTCATAACGGCATGTGCCGCCCTGACGGCGCGGCCGGTCGTCTATGCAGATCTGGCGCGTATGGCGGACATTGACGAAAAGACGGCAAAGACCTGGTTGTCGCTGCTGGTGAGCACCTATCTCGTCAAGGTGGTCAGCCCTTATGCGAACAACCTGCTCAAGCGTTTGAGCAAACAGCCGATCCTACATTTTACCGACACGGGCCTTGCGGCGTATCTTGCCGGTTGGGACGGCCCGGTCACGCTTGAGCGCGGTGCCATGTCGGGGCAGATCTTTGAGACGTATGCGTTCGGCGAGGTGTGCAAGAGCTATGTGAACGCTGGACTCAAGCCCCCGGTGACGTTTTTTAGGAACAACGACAAGCGCGAAATCGACCTTTTGCTGGACAAGGACGGCGTGCTGTACCCCGTCGAGGTCAAGCAGACGGCGGCGCCGCGGCCCGACGACACCAAGAACTTCAGGGCCATCGACCCCGTTGCGTCCGACGCGGTCCCGCCCGAGCTGGCCCCGCTCAAACGGACGATTGGCGCGGGATGCGTGCTGTGTATGGCGACGGACACCTATCCCGTCAACTCCCGTGCCTGGGCGTTTCCGGTGTGGGCGGTGTGAGGGCGGTCGGGGTGCCCCATTTACGCAGGAAGTCTACCCGTTG
>CAZUFB010000081.1:6845-8613 GCA_964619775.1 uncultured Coriobacteriaceae bacterium | reverse complement strand
CGTTTGGTAAGGGCACCTCTCGGATGTGGCGGACAAGAAGGCCCGGCGCGCCTACTCCCCTTTCCCGAAAGCGTTCATCAGCAGGCTCGCGATGCCGCACAGCAGGCCGCCGACAGGCCAGGCGAGCCAGAACCACGCGGCCGAGGTGCCCAGCGGCTCAAAGTTGTCCGGGTCGGGCGAGGACAGAACCGGCGCGAACAGCAGCACCAGCGCCACGATGGTCGCGGCGATCATGATGGCCCCGCACACCGCGCCCACCCGGTTGCTGTGGGCCTTGCGGCTCAGCAGCGACTGGCGCCGGTCGTCGTCGATCTGGGCGTTGACGATGTTCTCGATTTCAAGCTCATCCACCGCGTTCCTGTTGTACTCGGCGACGTTCACGCGGCCGAGCATCATGCCAAAGTGCACGATAATCCACACGCCCGCCGCGATGCACGCCATCAGCACCGGCATGACGTGGTATTCGGGCAGGCGGTTTTCGGTGGCGGTCAAAAAGGCGATGCCGGCGACGATGCAGGCGATGCCGGCGACAAGCCCCGCCGCAAAGCTCGAGCGAGCCTTGGCCCGTTCCTCCTCGGTATAGAAGTCCTCGACGTAAGGGTGGGCCTTCACAAACGCGCTGTGGGCGATACCCGCCGGGATGAAGAGCGCGAGGCTCAAGGCAACCGCCACCAGGATGACGATGACGAACAGCGCGTCGGGGTCGGAGGACCACAACGGCGCGCGCCCCTCGAAGAAGAACGCGACCGCAACGCCCGCGAGGACTATGGCAAGGGCCGTGGGGATCTGCAAGGCAAAGCCGCGCATGTGCTCGTCGTAGCCGCACACGTCTTGGGCGGGGCCGGAGGGCACCGTCGCGCCTGCGGCGGCGGGCCGTGCGGTGAGGTTGCCCTGCACGAGCTCGTCGAGCGTGCACTCGAAGATGGAGCACATCTTGAGCAGCTTGTCCATCTCGGGGTAGGCGCGCTCGGCCTCCCACTTGGTCACGGCTTGACGGCTCACGCCGAGCAGCATGGCAAGCTGCTCCTGGGTCATGCCTTTGGCGGCGCGCAGATGCTGAAGGTTGTCGCGAAAGCTCATGGCGGGCAACTCCTCGGTCGAAGCGAAGTCTGACGGGCGCGGCGCCGCGCACCGTCGCGCGATGCGGTGCGAGAGCCGCGGCGTCGTCAGACTACCGGTAGCCGCGCCGGCGTCCCACCACCTTGCGGCTTCATTTTCTCCGTCTGCATGCTACCCAAAAGTTGCAAACCGCAGGTCGTCGCCGTGCAACCAGATTGACGAATCGTCAAGACCCGTGGCACCGCAAACGGCGCCGGCGCTCGGACAGCTCGGCGGCAAAGCGGGCGTTGTCGCGCAGCGCGACACGCAGCTCGCGCGGACAGCCGCCCTTCGTGCCCGACGCGCGCACGGCGACGCAGACGCACGCGCGGGCGTTGGCCGTCGGCAAGGCCAGACGGCTTTCCTCCCGCACCTCGACGACCTGCGCGACCCGCACCGTGACCGTACGGAACCCGAAGGCCGCCACAAACCGGTCGGCATACAGGTCCACCCAGTTGCGCACGAGCCGCGGCACCGTCAGCAGGGCGAGCACCGCCATGCACGCGAGCGCGGCAAGCGCGGACAGCCCCGCCAGCGTCAACGCCGCGGGCGCGACGAGCAGCACCGCGGCGGCCGCATAGGCCCACCAGTCGTTCTTGCCGGCAAAACGCTCGGCCGGGGGCGCGACGCACGCGACGTCGGCCGAAGGCGCAGCGGCGCGGGCGACCCG
>CAZUFB010000081.1:0-6745 GCA_964619775.1 uncultured Coriobacteriaceae bacterium | reverse complement strand
GGGGCGCACTGGGCGCATGGGAAGCAAAGCCTCCGCGGCACCCGCCCACCGCCTGCCTCGCGCTTGCCCATCCCTCAACCACCCCCCCATGCCTGCCCGGCAGGTGCCCGCAGAAGCAACGACGCCCTGCGTTCTATGGGCTGCTCCAGAAACCCCGTCCTGTTCGAAGACAAGCATACACCGGGGCGACGCGCCGCGGGGCTCCGGCCCGGAAGGACGGCGCCCGTCCGGCCCGCGCGCCCGGTTCCCGCCTGCCCTGCACCGCTGTGCTACACTGCCCGAGAGCAGCCCGCGGAGTTGCCGGGCGGAACGCGCTAGGCGATGCGCACACAAGGCGCGGGGCCCGAGCGCAACGACACCCGGCATGTCTGCGGACCGCCCCAACCGCCACCTCGTCCCCCGGAAGGACCGCCCATGCCCGCGCCCGAACCCGCGTTTACGCACGCCATCGTCCGCCGTCCCGCCCCGTCGCTCGTCGACGGCATCACCTCGGCCCCCGAGCTCGGCAAACCCGACTTCCGCCGCGCTCTGGAGCAGCACGAAGCCTATGTGGCGGCGCTTGAGGCATGCGGCCTGCAGGTCCAGGTTCTCGACGCGCTGCCGGAGTTCCCCGACGCGTGCTTTGTGGAGGACACCGCGGTCGTCACGCGCCGCGGGGCCGTCGTCGACAACCCGGCCGCGGCCTCGCGCAACGGCGAGGCCGCGGCGATGGAGCCCGTGCTGCGCGGCTACTTCGCCCCCGACCGCATCGCGCGCATCGAGGCCCCGGGCACCCTCGAGGGCGGCGACGTCATGATGGTGGGCGATTGCTTCTACGTGGGCCGGTCGGCGCGCACCAACGCCGAGGGCATCCGCCAGTTCGCCGCGATCCTCGACGGCTGGGGGCTTTCGTGCGTCGAGGTGCCCCTCAAACACGTGCTGCACCTCAAGACCGGC
This sequence comes from uncultured Coriobacteriaceae bacterium, assembly GCA_964619775.1. Lineage (GTDB taxonomy): Bacteria > Actinomycetota > Coriobacteriia > Coriobacteriales > UMGS124 > CAZUFB01. The sequence continues at coordinate 5,809 of CAZUFB010000081.1, read as the reverse complement.
GTCAACTACCTGGGCGAGAACCCCGCCGGCGAGCGTGTGCTGCTGGTGTCCGGCGAGTTTGCGGGCAACCCGCTGTTCGACGGTTTCCGTACCGTCGAGGTGCCGCCCGAAGAGGCCTACGCCGCCAACTCGCTCTGGGTCAACGGGACCGTCCTCGTGCCGGCCGGCTACCCCGCCGTCCTCGCGCGCATCCGGGAAGCCGGCTACCCGACGATCGAGGTCGACACCTCCGAGTACCGCAAGGTCGACGGCGGGCTGAGCTGCCTGAGCCTGCGGTTCGCCGTGTAGAAAGCACCCCGCGACCCGCCGCCTGCGGCCGCCTGCGCACAAAAAACGCCCGCGGCCGCTCTGGCCGCAGGCGCCTGCCTCAAAACCGATGTGCCCGCCGCAGAAACCAAAAGGCGTCTCCGGCGGCCTTCCCGCTACTTCTTCTTGGCACCCGAGGACTTTTTGGCGCCGGAACCCTTCTTGGCCGGCTTCTCCATCTCCTTCTTGTACCCCTTGTACACGGGCAGGGCGATGACCAGGACGACGGCGACGACAAGCACGACCACGATGGCCCAAAACAGCGGGGCCGGAATCGTCATGTTGAAAATCGTCATAGAGCATACCCCTTTCGTTTTCCGCACCGTCTCGAACGAAGGCCGGGCTTCCTGACAGGTTTCATGCGCTGCGTAAGGTAGTCTACCCGTTTGCGACGGTTTTGGACGGCACTTCGCGCACAAGTTTGCAGCCGACGGCCGGCGGGCCGGCCAACCGCCTCGGCACCCCGCGCATGCACCCCCCGGCATCCCGCCTTCAAGCGGCAGCGGGGCGGCGGGGCCGTCCCGTTGCCGGCCCCGCCGCCCCGCACGGCGCTTTGTCTATCTTGGCCTATCTTGGCCGGCGCGCGGCCGACGTCCCGCTACATCCGGCCCTTCGACGCGGCGAACTCGCGGGCGATCTTGCGGGCCGCCTCCTTGCGGGCAGCCTCGGCGGCGTCCTCGGCCTCGCCGTCGGCCGCCTCGGCATCCGGCTTCGCGCCGTCCTTGGGCGCCGCGCCCGCCTTGGCGGAACCGGCACCCTTCTTGCCCTTCTTGCTCTTGGCCGCTTCGGCGGCGTCCTCGGCCGCATGCTTGGCCTTGCTCGGGGCAAGCGCCTCCTTGCGGGCCTCCTCGGCCGCGGCATCCTGCTCGGCGGCGGACTTGCCGGCCTTCTTGGCCTCCTTGCGGGCTTTCTTGGCGGCGTCCTCGGCCTGCTTTTCGGCGAACGACTCCTCGATGATGCGGTCGACCTGCTTGCGGGTCATCGCGTTCACGCGGTCGCGGAACACGTTGCGGCGCTTGCGGATAACCGTGAAGTCCATCACGAGGGCGCCGACGATGCCGATGTAGGCCAGCACGAGCACGACGGTCGACAGCACGGCGCCGCCGACGCCGCTCGCCAGCGTCGCCCACGAGAGGATGGTGAACGCCACGGCGGCGATGAGCAGGCACCACCATATACGGCGGAGCTTCTTGTATTTCTCGTCCTTGTTGGTAAGCGCCGTGGTGGCGGTATAGGCGGCGTTTTCGACCTCGCGCTCCTTCGCGCGCCGCGCCTTCTTCTCCTCCTTGGACATGGTCGCCTCGGCCATCGCCTTCTGGCGCTTGGTCATCTTGCTCTTGGGGGTCTCGATGCGCACCGAGGCGGCGGCGCGGCTGGCCGGCTTGGCCGCCCCGCTCTTGGGGCGGGTCGAACCCGGCGCGCGGCCCTCGCGCTCGACGGTGTAGCGTTCGTTCTGCGGACTGCGCTGGCTCATTTAGCAGGCCCCCTCGGGTGCGAAGTCGTCGCCGGTCAGAATCTCGTAGGCCTCGCGGTACTTCGCCGCGGTCTTCTCGACCACGTCGGCGGGCAGTGCGGGGGGCTCGCCGTCGAAATCCCAGTTGGCCTTGAGCCAGTCGCGCACGAACTGCTTGTCGTAGCTGGGCTGGACCTTGCCCTCCTCGTAGCCGGCGGCGGGCCAGAAGCGGCTCGAGTCGGGCGTGATGCACTCGTCGATGAGGGCCACCCGGCCGTCGATGTAGCCGAACTCGAACTTGGTGTCGGCGATGATGATGCCGCGCGTGGCGGCGTAGTCGGCCGCGGCGGTGTAGAGCTTGAGCGAGAGGTCGCGCAGCTGCTCGGCGAGCTCGGCGCCCTGCAGGTCCACGAGCTGCCCGTAGCTGATGTTCTCGTCGTGGTCGCCGACGGCGGCCTTGGTGGACGGCGTGAAGATGGGCTCGGCGAGCTTGGACGCCTCGGTGAGGCCCTCGGGGAGCTTGATGCCGCAGACGGTGCCGTCGGCGTCGTAGGTCTTCTTGCCGCTGCCGGTGAGGTAGCCGCGCACGATGCATTCGACAAGGATGGGCTCGGCCTTCTTGACCACCATGCTGCGGCCCGCCAGGTAGCCGGCGTAGGGGGCGAAGCGCTCGGGCAGGTCGTCCACCGAGCACGAGAGCATGTGGTTGGGCACCAGGTCGGCGAACTTCTCGAACCAGAACTTGGAGATGCGTGTCAGAACCTCGCCCTTGCAGGGAATCTCGTCCTTGAGGATGTAGTCGAACGCGCTGATGCGGTCGGTGGCCACGATGAGCAGCCGATCGCCCAGATCGTAGATGTCGCGGACCTTTCCTTGCGAATCGGGCCTCAGAGCAACTTCGGACACGGCACTTCTCCTCTCGTCAAGCGTCGCAGCGCGGCGCCGTAGGTACACGGCCCAGCCGAGCCGCCGGTATAGGCAGGTTTGTTGTATTGTACGGCGCTGAGGTCCCCACATCCCCACAGCCGACAAGCCTGACGAAAAACCCTGCAGGGAAAGTGCCGCGCGGACGAGGGCAGTGGTCGCGGCGCATCTGCAAGCTATTCCTCGACGAGGGAGAGCAGCTCCTGGTGAGAATGCACACCGAGCTTGGTGTAGATGTGCGCGATGTGGGCCTTGGCCGTGTTGCGGGTAACGTGCAGCTCGTCCATGATGAACCGAGCATTGCGGCCGCGGGCCAGCAGCTCGAAGACCTCCACCTCGCGCGCGGTAAGCGAGGCACCCTCGGCAAGCTCGCGCAGGCGGCGTTCCTGACGCTCCTGTCGCGTAGCCTGCGGTGCAGGGTCGTCGGAGAAATCCTCGGCCGCCGCGCCGCGCGCCTCGATGCGCTCGACCGCGCAGATGGCATCGGTAAAGCTGAACCGCCTGAAGCCGAGCCACACGAACACGAAGAAAAGCAGTGCGAGCCCTAGGGTCACCGCCAGGCTCCCTCTCGGGTAGGGGTCGGCGACGGCGAGGGCGGCGGCACCGAGCAGGTCACCCGCGCACCGGCCAAGCATCCCAAGGCCGTGCGCAACGCCGAAGCAGGGCAGCATGGCAACGATATTGCGGCGGCCCAAACTGTACATAAGCAGCCACAAGAGGATGTCGAAACAGGTCGACCCCAGAAAGAGCAAGGTGTGCGCAGCGAAGTTGTCACCGCCCATCACGAGCGCGGTGGCGAGCAGCCCCGCCATGATGAACAGGACGCACAGCGAGAACAGGCGGTCCTCCTGCCCCTCGCGCTGGACGAGCAACAGCCACAGCAGCGCGAACAGCAGCACCACAACGGCCAGGCGCCCCGTTGCGAGCCCGGGCACACCGAAAGCGCATGCAAACCCATAGGTAAGCGAGACGGCAAACACCCCGACGAACAGCAGCGCCGGCGGGCGCAGCGACGACAACGGGTTGGTCAGCTCGAGCTGTTCGAGCGACTCTCGGCGGGCCAGCACGGCAAACGGCGGCGATCCGAGCAACGCCAGCCCCGCGATAACGGCAGCGCAGAGCACCGCGGCAAGCGTCAGGGCAACCGCGCTTCCCATGGGCAGGGAATACAGCGGGAGCGCAAGCTGGCGCAGGATAACCCCGCACACCACCGCGACGGTCGCCGCCTTGAGCGTGTCGAGGCTGACGATCCGGCAAACAAACAGGAACATCATCCACACATAGGAAAGCTCATAGAGAACGGCCCCTGCGACCGCGAAGGCTCCCCGTTCCTCCCCCGCCCCTGCGAGCATCAAGGCACCCGACGAGAACGCCGCCACAGCCGCCGCGAGCGAGGCACCCCGGTGCATGAGCGCCTGCGGACGATAGTAGGAAGCCAACGCCAAAAGTCCGTAGCCGACCGCGGCGCACAGCATGCCGAACGGACCGCCCAGCGTCCCGGGCACAAGCGCGTGGCGGTTGATAAGCGACGACGCCACAAGCGCAGTCGCCAGCGCCAGCGCACAACCAACCGTAGGCGCGAGCGCACCCCGATCGACGCCGCGCAAAGAAATGCGCTTCGACAGGATTCCCATGCAGGCACGCTCCTCGCGCGTCCGACAGTCCACAGGGACCGCCCGCCAGCCGCGCGGTGCACGGCATCGGCAAGCCGGCTGCCCGCTTCCCATCATAGCGAAGCGCGCCGTCAGTCGGCCCCGTCTGGAGTGCCCCGGCGGGCACAAGCGGGCCGTACGATGCGCAAACGGCCCCATAACGCCTGTCAAACGGCGGCGTTACACCAACAGCGTGATGACAGAACCGCCGCCGCGGCCTTGGGGTGCGAAGCCCGGACGGGGCGTTACACCAACGGCGTGATGACGCCGCCCCGGCCGGTCCACTAGCATCGGCGGCGTTGTGCGCGACGGTCCACCAGACCATCGCGCAAGGATCCGATGAAAAGGAGCACGCAATGGAACAGAGCGTTTCCCGCCGCAGCTTCGTCGCCGGTGCGACCCTGGGCGGTGCCGCCCTGGGCGCCGCCGCGCTGGCACCCGTCGCCCGAGCCGACGAGGCCGCCGAAGCGACCGCCATCGCCGAGACCCCCGCATGGCTCGGCACTGCGCCCGAGATCGCCGAATCCGACATCGTCGAGACCCTTGAGACCGAGACGCTCATTGTAGGCGCCGGCTGCTCGGGCCTGGTCGCCGCCATGGCGGCCGCCGAGCGCGGCATGGACTTCATTATCTGCGAAAGCATGTCCACCTTCGGTAGCGCGCACTCCGACATTGGCGCCTGCGACTCGCGCTTCCAAGAGGAGGCCGGCCTCGAGGTCGACAAGATGCGCTGGCTCAACGAGTGGTCGCGCTACGCCTCGTTCAAGAACGACCAGCACGTCGGCAAGGTCTGGCTCGACTACTCGGGCGAGTTCGTCGAGTGGTTGTCCGACACCTATGCCGCGCATTCGGGCGTCGAGTCGACCGTGACGGTCGACGTGGAGAACGGCGGCGACGGCCGCGCCGGCGGCACGATCTACTACATCCCGCCCGAGTGCCACCACGTCTCCAACGACGGCTTCGTCGACGAAGACGGCCGTGCGCTTGGCCATACCGCCATCCAGGCTCAGATTATCGAGGAGGACGGCTACCAGATCCGTTACAGCCACGAGCTCGTGAAACTCATTCGCGAGGAAGACGGCCCCGTCACCGGCGCCATCTTCGACGGACCCGACGGATACGTGCAAATTAACGCTGCCAACGTCGTGCTCGCAACCGGCGGTTACGCGGCCAACGCCGAGATGCTGCAGGCCCTCAACCCCACCGCCGTCCAGTGCACCACCTCGCTCAACGCCAGCCCCGCCAACCGCGGTCAGGGCATCAAGGCGGCCATGTGGGTGGGCGCCGCCAAGGACCTCGACCCGGCCGAGATGCTCTTCGACCGCGGCCTGGTGCCCCCGGGCGTCGACGCCGGCTACGGTGAGACCGGCAGCTTCTACCGTACCGGCCAGCACAACCTGGGCAGCCAGCCGTTCCTCAAGGTCGACCGTCGCGGAGAGCGCATCGCCAACGAGTCGGCCAACTACGACGCCAT
>CAZUFB010000080.1:0-8838 GCA_964619775.1 uncultured Coriobacteriaceae bacterium | reverse complement strand
TGGAATGAGAACAAGGAGTACGAGCAGGTCCTCAAGAAGAACGAGAGGCGCGAGACGTTCGTGCTGCACGATGGCCCGCCGTACGCCAACGGCCCCATCCACATCGGCCACGCGATGAACAAGATCGCGAAGGACATGATCAACCGCTACGAGATGATGCAGGGCCGCGAGGTCGTCTACGTCCCCGGTTGGGACTGCCATGGCCAGCCCATCGAGCACAAGGTCGAGGAGGCTCTCGGCACCGAGCGCTTCAACGCCACGCCCGTCTCCGAGATTCGCGCGATGTGCAACGACTTCGCCGTCGAGAACATCGAGCTCCAGAAGCAGGGCTTTCGCCGTCTCGGCGTGCTGGGCGACTGGGACCATCCCTATCTCACCCTCTACCACGTGCACGACGCCGCCGACATCGAGGTCTTCAAGGCGATGTTCGACAAGGGCATGATCTACCGCGGGCGCAAGCCCGTGCACTGGTGCACCCACTGCCACACGGCCCTCGCTGAGGCCGAGATCGAGTACGCCAACGAGGTCAGCCCGTCCATCTACGTGCGGTTCGAGCTCATCGACGCACCACAGGAGCTCGCGGCCTCCGGCATGCCCGTCGACGTGGTGATCTGGACCACGACGCCGTGGACCCTTCCGGCGAACGCCGCCGTCGCCTTGAGCCCCGAGGCCGACTACGTGGCCGTCGTCTCGGGCGGGCGTCTCGGCATCATGGCGCGGGCCCTGTGGGAGCAGGTCTTCCATGGCGTCGCGCAGGATGAGGAGGCGGCGCTCTTCGTGCCCGCGGGCGCGAGCGAGCCCTGGTGCGCGCACGGCGCGGACCTCGTCGGGATCACCTATCGCCAACCCATCTTCGCGGACGTGGCGGGCCAGATCGTCACGGCCGACTACGTGACCCTCGAGGACGGCACCGGCTGCGTGCACACCGCGCCCGGCCACGGCGTCGACGACTACTACACCGGCATGCGCTACGGTCTCGACGTCGTCATGCCGGTCGATGATGACGGCCGGTACTACGAGGGCGACGCATACGGCACGGGCGGCCCGTTCTCAGGTCTCAGCACCGCCGAGGCCGACCCCAAGATCATCGACTGGCTCGATGAGCGCGGCGTGCTCGTGGCCGCGAAGCGCATCGACCACAGCTACCCGCACTGCTGGCGGTGCAAGGAACCCACGATCTTCCGCGCGACCGATCAGTGGTTCGTGTCGATGGACGAGACGGGCCTGCGCGAGCAGGCGCTCGATGCCGTGCGCAACCACGTGACGTGGTATCCCGAGCGCGCGGCGAACCGCATCGGCGCCATGATCGAGGGGCGCCCCGACTGGTGCATCTCGCGCCAGCGCAACTGGGGCGTGCCGATTCCGAGCTTCACCTGCGCCGACTGCGGCGAGAAGGTCATGAACGACGCGACGCTCGACGCGGTGGTCGCGCTTTTCAAGGAGAAGGGCTCCGACGCCTGGTTCATCGACGCGCCCGAGGACTATCTGGGCGACGCGTGCGTGTGCCCGTCGTGCGGCGGCTGCAGCCTCAAGGCCGACTCCGACATCCTCGACGTGTGGTGGGACTCGGGCGTCTCCTGGGACGCCGTGTGCCGCACCCGCCCCGAGCTCACCTACCCGGCCGACATGTACCTCGAAGGTTCCGACCAGCACCGCGGCTGGTTCCAAAGCTCGCTGCTCACGAGTGTGGGGGCTTTCGGCAGGCCGCCGTACAAGGCGGTCGTCTCCCAGGGCTTCACGCTCGACGGCCAGGGCCGCAAGATGTCCAAGTCGCTCGGCAACGTCATCGACCCCAACGATGTCTGCGCCGAGATGGGGGCCGACATCGTGCGGCTGTGGGTTGCCTCGGTGGACGCCTCCACCGACGTGGCCATCGACCGCGAGATCCTCAAACGTACGAGCGACGCCTACCGCCGCTTTCGCAACACGTTCCGCTTCCTGCTGTCGGAGCTCTACGACTTCGACCCGCAGGCCGACGCCGTGGCGGTAGGCGACCTGCTGCCCGTCGACCGGCTGGCGCTGGCGCGCATGTGCGCGGTTCACGCCCAGGTGGGCGAGGCGTACGCGGGCTACCGCTTCAACGCCGTCTACCGTGCCCTCTACGACTACGTGGTGACCGAGCTGTCGAACGTCTACCTCGACGTGGTGAAGGACCGCACCTACTGCGCCGCCCCCGCCTCCCGCGAGCGCCGCAGTGCGCAGACCGTGCTGGCCCACATCCTCGACATGCTGGTGCACGACCTGCAGCCCATCCTTGCGTTCACCTGCGATGAGGTGTTCGGCTATCTGCCGGAGCCCATGCGCCGGGGCAAGCGCTTCGCGGCGCTTCTGGACTGGTACGAGCCGCCGATGGACGAGGCCGCGGTGCAGGTCGGGCTGCCGGCGTGGCGCGCGGCGCTTTCGGTGCGCGACGCGGTGACCAAGGCCCTCGAGGACGCGCGCTCCTCCAAGCTCATCGGCAAGAGCCAGGAGGCGGCGGTGGCGGTCTTCGCCCCGCGCGAGACGGCCGAGGCGCTCGTGGCCGCCGACGTCGACGTTGCCGAGCTGTGCATCGTCGCCTCCGCCTCGCTCGTGGCCGCCGACGTCGACGAGGTCCGCTGCGATGTGTCCGTCGCCCCCGGCGAGAAGTGCCCGCGCTGCTGGAACGTGCGTCGCCTGGGCGCCGACGGGCTGTGCGGCCGCTGCCGCGAGGCGCTTGCGGGCGTGGCGCAGGGCGAGTAGGGCGCCGTGGCGTCGGCGGGAAGGGGGCGGCCGGCCCGCCGTGGCGTGCGCGTCGCGTGGTTCTGCGCGACGTTCGCCGCGGTGGTCGCCGCAGACCAGCTCACCAAGCACATCATGCGGGACCTGTTGGCCGACGGCCCGGTGACGCTCGTGCCGGGCGTCATGGACCTGAGCCTCGTCTTCAACGAGGGGGCGGCCTTCGGCCTTGGCGAGGGCGGGGCATGGCTGTTCGTGGCGCTCGCCGCGGCCATAGCCCTCGCCTGCGCGGCCTACGTGGTCGCAGGCCGGCCGGGCGCCGCCCTCTCGGCGGCGCTTGGCGCCGTCGCGGGCGGCGGCGTCGGCAACCTCGTCGACCGCGTCGCCACCGGGGCGGTCACCGACTTCTTCAAGACCACGTTCGTCGACTTTGCGGTGTTCAACGTGGCCGACGTTGCCATTACCTGCGGTTTCGTGGTCGCGTTCGTGCTGTTCTGGCGCGAGGACGCCGCCCGCGGGCGTGTCGAGGCGCCTGCGGGGGCCGGAGAGCGTGCGGGCGGTCCCGACGCCGGCGCTTCCGCCGACGACGGAAGGGGAGGTGCCGTATGAGCCACGCCTACCGCGTCCTCGTAGGTGCCGACGCCGACGGCGAACGCCTCGACGCCTACCTCGGCTCGCTTGCGGCGTTCGAAAGTCGGTCGGCCGCCGTCAAGCTCGTCGAGGCGGGTTGCGTGAAGGTCAACGGCGAGGTCGCGTCCTCCAAGAAGCGCGTCGTCTCGGAGGGCGACCGCGTGGAGGTCGAGCTGCCCGACGTCCCCGAGGGCCGGGCCGTGCTCGTGCCCGAGCGCATCCCGCTCGACATCCGCTTCGAAGACGGGCACCTCGTCGTGCTCTCCAAGCAGCGCGGCCTGGTGTGCCACCCTTCGCCGGGCCATCCGTCGCACACCCTCGCCAACGCCCTGGTCGCCCACTGCGGCATCGAACATCTGGGCACCCTGCAGGGTGAGGACCGCCCGGGTATCGTGCACCGCCTCGACATGGACACCACCGGCCTCATGCTTGCCGCCAAGAGCGACGAGGTGCAGGCCGCCCTGCAGGAGGCCATCCGCCTGCGTTCGATCGACCGGCGCTACATCACGCTCGTGCAGGGTTACATCGCCCCCGACACGGGTCTCGTCGACGCCCCCATCGCCCGTTCGACGCGCGATCGGCTGCGCATGGCGGTGAGCGAGGACCCTGCGGCGCGTCAGTCGGTCACCACGTTCACGGTGCTCGAGCGCTTCGAGGCCGGACGGCGCGACGAGGGCTACACGCTGCTCGAGTGCAAGCTCTTTACGGGGCGCACCCACCAGATCCGCGTCCACATGTCCTACATCAACCATCCCGTGGTGGGCGACCCCCTCTACGGGCGCGGCGACGCGGCGCGCAACAAAGGTCTCGACCGGCAGTTCCTCCATTCGTGGAGTCTGGCGTTTACGCATCCGGCGACGGGGGCGGCTATGGAATTCGTCGATCCTCCCACCTGGGAGCTCTACGAAGTCTTAGAATCGCTCGAGAGCTCCTCGATGGGCCGCACCAAACGCGGTCGCGAGGTGCTCGGAATGCTGGATCGCGAGAAGGAGCTGCGCGACCACGGATGGTAGGACGCAGCCGCAAGGAGCACCGCGTCTCGGGGAGCACGCGGGCACGGTCAAACAAGGGATGCCCTTGATGGAGATAACCCCGATTGTCGTATTCAACCTGGCGATCCTAGCCTTCTTTGTGCTGGCCTTCTTCTACCAGTTCGTCTACATCTTCGTGGTGTTCCGCTACCACCACGCCCCCTACCGCGAGGCGGACAGCCTGCACACCTACGCCTTCGTCGTCTGCGCGCACAACGAGGGCGCCGTCATCACCGAGCTCATCCGGTCCATCAAGGAGCAGGACTACCCCGAGGAGCTCGTCGACGTCTTCGTGTTCTGCGACGACTGCACCGACGACACCGCCCAGCTCGCCCGCGAGGCGGGCGCAATCGTCTACGAGCGCCCGGGCGGTGGCCAGAAAGGCAAGAGCTGGGTCATGGACTACGGCCTGCGCCGCGTGCTTGCCGACTACCCGCGGCGCCACGACGCCTTCATCGTCTTCGACGCCGACAACGTAATCTCCCACGACTACGTCCGCGAGATGAACAACGTCTTCGACGCGGGGGGATACGCGGCCATCACAAGCTACCGCAACTCGAAGAACTTCGATTCGAGCTGGATCAGCCGCGGCTACGGCACCTGGTTCATGCGCGAGGCGACCTACCTCAACAACGCCCGCATGATACTGGGCACCTCGTGCGCCATCTCGGGCACGGGCTACCTGGTCTCGGCCGACCTGGTGCGCCGTATGCGCGGGTGGGACTTCCACCTGCTCACCGAGGACATCCAGTTTTCGGTGTTCTGCGCGGTCAACGGCTACCGCATCGGCTACGCGCACCGCGCGATGTTCTACGACGAGCAGCCGGTGACCTTCGAGGCTTCCTGGAAGCAGCGCATGCGCTGGACGAAGGGTTTCTACCAGGTGTTCGCCAAATATGGTTCGGCGCTTGTCAAAGGCTGGCGTCTCGGTACGGTGGATGCGGCGCCTGCGGCGAAGGGCCGCCGCGGCGGGGGTTTCGCGGCCTACGACATGCTCATGACCATCGCCCCCGCCATGATCCTCACGCTCGTCTCGGCGGCGGTCAACGGGATATACCTGCTCATCGGCTTGGTGTTCCCCAGCATCATTTCGAACGACGAGGTTCGTCTGTGCCTGGGGTCGCTCGGCATGACCTTCGCGAGCTTTTACATAACGTTTTTTTTGCTTGCGGTGCTCACCACCGCCACGGAGCGGAAGAACATCCGAGCCACCCGTCTTCACCTGATATTCAACTTGTTTACATTTCCTGTTTTCATGTTAAGTTACATACCGATTGCCTTGGCGGCGGCCGTCAAAAAAGTCGACTGGGTTCCCACCAGGCATACCATCTCGAAGTCTATCGACGACCTGACGTTGGAGTGAACGCCATGCCGCACCGCACCGCAGTCCTGCTCGTCGCAACCGGGTCCCCCGCCGTTCCCGAGAAGGAGGCCGTGCGCGACTACCTCGCCCGTTTCCTGTCCGACCCCCGCATAGTCGATCTGCCTCGCTGGCAATGGCTTCCCATCCTGCACTGCTTCATCCTGCCGCGCCGTCCCGCCCGCTCGGCCCGGCGCTATGCGCAGATCTGGACCGCCGAGGGGTCGCCTCTGCTCGTCGGCACGGAGCGGCAGGCGCGGTCGCTTTCCGCCGAGCTCGCCCGACGCGGCCACGGCGACGTCGAGGTCGGCTGGTGCTGCCTCTACAGCGCGCCCGAGCTCGGAGACGTCCTCTCCGACCTGCTCGACGAGAAGGGGTGCGACCGGCTCGTTGTGCTTCCGGTCTACCCGCAGTACGCCTCGGTCACCAACGGATCGCTCGGCGAGGCGGTGCTCGGGGCGGTCTCGCGCCGCGTGCACATCCCCGACCTTTCGTTCGTCGGTTCGTTTTGCGACGATCCGAGCTACCTCGACGCCCTGGCCGCCTCGGTGCGCCGCTCCGGCTGGGAGTGGGTCGACGACGGGCGCCATGCGCTGATTCTCACGTTCCACTCGACCTTGGTGAAGGACGTCGAGGCCGGCGACGTCTACCGCGACCAGGTCGAGGCGACCGCCCGCGGCGTGGCCGAGCGTCTGGGAATCCCCGAGTCGGGGTGGCACGTAGGCTACCAGTCGGTGTTCGACAAGCGCCCGTGGCTGGAGCCCCTGACCTGCCGCGACCTTATCCCCCAGCTCGCGCAGGCCGGTGTGACCGACCTTGCCGTGATGGCCCCCGGTTTTACCTGCGAGTGCCTGGAGACCTACTTCGACGTCGACGTCGAGCAACGCGAGGCGTTCGAGGGCCTTGTCCCCGACGGCGCCTTCACCTACGTGCCGTGCCTGGGCGAGGACCCGGGACTGGTCGCGGCGCTGGCAAACGCCGTGGAGCGCTGTCTGGCGGGGTAGGGCGCCTGTGGACGGGGCACGCTGCTGCGAGGGGTCGCGGCGCGCTATAATGGGACGACGACCGCCCCCACCGAAAGGACGCACTGCCATGGGTTTCACCATCCTCACCGACACGTGCTGCAACCTGCCCCAGGAACTCGTCGACGCCTACGGTCTTTCCATGATCCCGCTGCGCTACTACCTCGACGGGGAGGAGCACACGAGCTACACCGACGGTCGCCAGGCGGACTTCAAGGCTTTCTACGAGGGTTTGCGCGCGGGTAAGGTGGTCACCACCACGCTTGCCAGCCAGGCCGACGTCGTGGTCGCCGCCGAGCGCTGCGCGCAGGAGGGCAGCGACCTGCTCTACATAGGCTTCTCCTCGGGGCTGTCGGGCACCTACAACGCCTGCGCGGCCGCGATCGCCGAAGTGGCGGCGCGACATCCCGAGCGCACGATACTCCCGGTCGACTCGTTGGCCGCCAGCGCCGGCCAGGGGCTGCTCATCACCTATGTGGCGCGCATGCGCGACCGAGGCGCCACGGTGGGCGAGTGCCGCGACTGGGTGGAGGCGCACAGGCTTAACATCTGCCATTGGTTCACGGTCGACGACCTCATGTTTCTCAAGCGCGGCGGGCGCGTCTCGGCGGTGTCGGCCGTCTTCGGCACGGCCTTGGCCGTCAAGCCCGTCATGCACATGGACGAGGCGGGGACTTTGAAAGTGGTCGACAAGGTGCGTGGACGCCACAAGGCGATCTCGGCCTTGGCCGACCGTTTCGGCAGGTCGCTGGCGTGCATGCCGGCTGCCGAGCAGACCGTCTACATCTCGCACGGCGACTGCCCGCAAGACGCCGAGACGCTCGCCGGCATGCTGAGGGAGCGCTACGGGGTGCGGGAGGTGCTCGTCACCTACATCGACCCGGTCATCGGCGCCCACTCGGGGCCGGGGACCCTCGCGCTCTTTTACTACGACAACGTGGAGAACAGGTAGCGTGCGGCACCGCAGCGTCTTTTTCGGTATCCGTGCAGTACCATGAACCGAATATATACTTGAAACCTTGCCGTCCGTGCAAGGTTTCGCGCAACCGCGACGGAATAGTTGAGAGAGGATTGGGAATGGCCTACTACTACCCCGAAGCTGCCCACACCTTCAGCGAGTACCTCCTAGTGCCCGGCTACACCTCGTCGGAGTGCACTCCTGACCGCGTGTCGCTGCGTACGCCGCTCTCCCGGTTCCGTCGCGGCGGGGAGCCCCGCATCTCGTTGAACATCCCGATGGTCTCCGCCATTATGCAGGCGGTCTCGGGGCCGCGCCTGGCCGTGTCGTTGGCCACCGAGGGCGGCATGGCGTTCGTCTACGGCAGCCAGACCCCCGAGGACGAGGCTGCGATGGTGCGCGAGGTCAAGACCTACAAGGCCGGCTTCGTGACGAGCGACTCGAACCTCTCTCCCGATATGACCTTGGCCGACGTGCTCGAGCTCAAGGAGCGCACGGGTCACTCGACGATGCCCGTCACCGTCGACGGCACCACCGCCACCAAGCTCGTGGGCATCGTCACGAGCCGCGACTACCGCGTCTCGCGCATGGACCCCTCCACCAAGGTCAGCGAGTTCATGACACCCGCCGACCGCCTCGTCACCGCGCCCGAGTCCGTGACGCTCTCCGAGGCCAACGACATCATCTGGGACAACAAGCTCAACGCCCTGCCGGTCGTCGACGGCGAGGGGCGCCTCAAGAGCATCGTGTTCCGCAAGGACTACGACTCGCACAAGACCAACCCCAACGAGCTGCTCGACCGGCACAAGTCGTACATGGTGGGCGCCGGCATCAACTCGCGCGACTACGCCGAGCGCGTGCCGCTGCTCGTGGAGGCGGGCGCCGACGCGCTGTGCATCGACTCTTCCGAGGGCTATTCGGAGTGGCAGAAGCGCACGCTCGACTGGATTCGCGCCCACTACGGCGACGACGTGGTCGTGGGCGCAGGCAACGTGGTCGACGGCGAGGGCTTCAGGTTCCTCGCCGAGGCCGGCGCCGATTTCGTGAAGGTCGGCATCGGCGGCGGCTCCATCTGCATTACCCGTGAGCAGAAGGGCATCGGCCGCGGCCAGGCCACCGCGCTCATCGACGTGTGCGCCG
>CAZUFB010000079.1:0-8912 GCA_964619775.1 uncultured Coriobacteriaceae bacterium | reverse complement strand
TCACCCTTTCTCTCGGGACGCCCGACGCGTCCTTTGCGAAAAAGATATCATTTTGCGACGCGCCGAACAAGCGTTCGCCGTCGTTAAAACGTGTTTTTTCGTGCTTTTTTCGTGGAAGTCCAACATGTCGTGCTAAGATAGTTCGAATCTGTTCAACCTCACACATCGTTCGCAGCCGGCCGGAATTCAACGACCTTGGGGGGTTGTGCAAAAACTTCACTGAGGCGCTCGGTTGCCGCTCGTTTTGCAGATGGGTCGGCTGATGTATAAACATCTAATGTCATTCTTGCTGATGCATGACCCAATAGAGAAGATACAGTTTTTACATCAGTGCCAGAAGTTATCAAAGCCGTCGCATAACTATGTCGCAGGTCATGGAACCGGATTCTTTGGCCGGTGACGCCGATGAACCCGTGAACCTCGGCGAGCGTTTTCCACGCTTTAGAAAGCGCCGTGGCGTCTTGGAAACGGCCGTCGACCATGCCGGCAACAAACAAATCCGGCAAAAACGGGACGCCCGCCGCGATGCACTCGTCGACCATGCGGGCGCGGCGTTCCGCTAGAACGGATTGGAGCTGCCTCGTGATTGGCACGTCGCGGATGCTGGCGTCGTTCTTTGGTCGTTTGAGGTAGCTGCCGCCGACGCCGTTTCCCACCGATTCGCGAACGGAGACGATTCCGTTGTTCAAATCGACGTTCCGCCAGCGCAGGCCGCAAACCTCGCCTTGCCGCAGGCCGGCGAACAAGGAAAGCGCGATACTCACTTTCAACGGAGACGCATCCATGCCGTCGAGCACGGCGACGAGGCGGGCGCGCTGCTCGGCGTCGAGCGCATTGGGCGTGGCGGGGCGAACCTTCGGCGATTTCACCTTTGCCACGGGGTCGCGAACAAGCTCGTCGGTATCGAGCGCGTATCTTGTACATTGGCCGAGCACGCGCAGCGCCTTCTTCACGGTCGTTGGCGCGAGTCCGTCGGCAATGAGGCCGTTTACCCACGCGTCGATTTGCGCGGGCGTCAGCTCGCCTAGGGGAACGTCGGCAATCGGGGCTTCGCCGCGCCACAGATATTTCAACATGTGCCGATAATCCCTCAGCGTCGACGGCTCGATAATCTGCCGCGCGCCGAGGCCGTCGACGTACTCCATGCAGAAGGATTCGACGGGCACCGAAGTCGGCGTCGGCGTTCCGACGGCGCTTTCGCATTCGGCCCGCCATGCGACTAGCATAGCTTCGGCCTCGCGTTTGCCGCGCGCATCTCTGAACACCCGCGTCTTTTGCCGAATCTTCCCGTTGCTGTCGCGATACCGGATGATGCCGCGCCACGGTTTGCCGGGACGGTCGGACAGTTGTTGCAACGTTGAACCTATATAAAACATGAAACCTCCTGTGCACACTCTGTGCACACTTTGTGCACACTAATCCGCCGTTTCTATTTTATTCCTATGTCGCGAATGTCTCAATACTCATCAAAATGCCTGGTAGAAGCGTCGTATATTTCCGTACTGTCCAAATTATTTCAACAAAAGATGAGGCTTACACGCACAAGGCCGGGGGTTCGAATCCCTCATCGCCCACCAAGAAACCGCAGGTCGGACGGGGTGTACCCGCCCGACCTTTTTGTTTGTGCACACTCTGTGCACAGTTGCGTCCCACACTTTCAGATGAACTAGAACCAGGCCTCCTTCATGAAGCGGTTCAACCGCTCGGCCACGGTGCGGCAGAGCGGTCGGCCGCACTCGACGGCCACGCCGTTGCAGCCGTTGCGGCTCAGACACGGGAGTGCGACAGGAAGTTGAACCGGGGGCGGCATGTCGCATGCCGATAGCAAGAAGGGGTCCCGCCCCAAAAGGACGTGGGCCGAGGGCCTGACGCCTGCGGCAGCCCCAAGGAAGTGGGGATGCCCCGGCAGGGGCCTGCTGAAGGCCTGGGGAGGCAGGCCCCGGCGAAAAGCCTCGGGCGCAGCGCGGCGCAGAAAGAAGCCCGTGTCCGCAAAGATAAGCTGTGCGGTCAAACCTTGCTTCCGGAAATAAGAACGCTTCTTCCAGGTTCAGCCACGAAGCCTTTCTGGTCTCGCCGCGGGCGCACCGCCTGCCTTCCCGACCTGCCGGATACGAGCGGTCCCCCGGGCCGGCGGCCCGGGCCGCCGAACCCCGCGGGTCCGCCGCGGCGCACGGTGTGGCCCGCCTCGGGGACCCGGCATCCACGACGGACGCGACGCCCTTCTCCCGCAGCCGCCCGACACGGCCCGGTGCAGGGATCCGGCACCGCCCGTACCGAGGAGGCGAGGACACCGGCGCAGTTCATGAAGCAGGGCGAGGTCGTCTCATCCCGACCCCGGCCGCCTGGAGACCCGCGCCGGCCCATGGGCGCCCCTCGACACAACCAGCCGGCATGGGGGCCTGCCCGGCCTGTCGGGGCGCGTGCGGCTCGGGTGATCCCACCCCGAGCGCACCTCGCAGGCGCCGCAACCCGCAGAGAAGGGCCGGGGGCGCCCCGCAGAGCGAGCGTCGTCGGCCTGCCCGCCGGAGTCCGCTTCGCGTCCGGCATCGGATGGGGTCTGACCCTATCGACTTTACGCCGTCCACTCGGCAGTCGACCGTTGCCGCTGCACCGACGGCGCGTTATCATGGCTGGCAGGGAACAGAGCGAAGTACGGCGTCTTGCCCGCACAGCACCCTCGGACAAAAACTCGCACGGGGCACACCCGACCTGCCTTGATGGCAAGAGAAAGGCCGTCTGATGAACCAAAAGACCAACGGCGTGCTATTCGTGGAATACCCGCCCTGCTCAACCTGCAAAAAGGCCAAGGCGTGGCTCGATGCGCACGGCGTGGCCCACACCGATCGCCACATCGTGCAGGACAACCCCACCGTCGAGGAGCTCAAGGTCTGGCACGAGGCGAGCGGCCTTCCCCTGCGGCGGTTCTTCAACACGAGCGGAGTCAGATACCGCGAGCTCGGCGTGAAGGCGCTTCTCGACGCAGGCATGCCCGACGCGGAATGCTACGAATTGCTCGCTGGAGACGGCATGCTCGTGAAGCGGCCCATCGTGGTGGGACCGGACTTTGTGCTCGTGGGGTTCAAAGAGACCGAGTGGGAGGCGCGCCTTGCAAGGTAGCGGCGCGGAGGCGTACCCCGACCGCGATCCCGCGTTCAAGACGCGGCTGCTCATCGGCCGTGCGGCACTGGAGCGGCTCGCCCGCGCGACCGTCATGGTGGTGGGCGTGGGCGGCGTGGGCGGCAGCTGCGTCGAGGCTCTCGCACGAGGCGGCGTCGGTCGGCTCGCGCTCGTGGACCCCGACACCGTGGTTCCCTCGAACCTGAACCGCCAGGCCGTCGCGTTCACCGGCACCGTGGGGATGTCCAAAGTCGAGGCGGCCCGGCGGCTCGTTGCGGCCGTGGCCCCGCAGGTCGAGGTCGTAGGCGTCGAGCGGCGCATCCTGCCCAACGACATACCCGCCCTGCTCGAGCCTGCCCCCGACTTCGTGATCGACGCGCAGGACACCGTAGCGACCAAGCTCGCGCTGGCCGCCGGCTGTGAAGAACGCGGCATCCCCTACGTCGGCGCCATGGGGACGGGCAACAAGCTGCACCCCGAGCTCTTCCGCATCGCCGACATCGCGGAGACGCGCGTATGCCCGCTGTGCAAGGCCGTACGCAAACGGGCACGCGAACTGGGCATTCGACGCATGACGGTGCTCTACTCGGAAGAACCGCCTCGCAAGGTGCCGACCGACCCTGAGGACGCGGACCTCGACGCCCATGTGGGGACCGTGAGCTGGGTACCCCCGGCGGCGGGCCTCATGCTGGCGGGATATACGATGCGCCGGCTGGCGGGACTGGAGTAGACGCGGGCATGCAACGACGTGGGAAACGGCCCGCGAGACGCAAATAGGACGGACTCCAGACGGTTTGCGAAGCATACGGCAAACGGTCGGCACAAAACCCGCCGAGTGCGTGCCGTGGCGACAGGTCGTGGCAAGAAACCTGCCGAGTGCGTGCCAAAAATGGGTCGGGTGCGGGAAAGGGCCGGCACCTCCGCGCAGGCTGCAAAGGCCCGGCTCCTGTCTGCCAGCAGACCGCACGGCAGGCCGTCCGACAGGAAAACATCGACCTTTCCCATCGAAATGCATTCGGCGATGTTTTTGCCACAACCTCCGCACGATTCACGCACTCGGCCCGATTCGCGCCCAACACCCAGCGAATCGGACCATAGCGCCGGGCAAGTCGTGGTTCCGGGACGGCCGCACTTTCCGGAACCGGCCGCCCCAACCCGCCGCCGCGCGGCACGCATTACCCTACCCGACGGATCTTTGCCACGAAGAACCCTTCGTACAGATCGGTCGGGCAGACGCACAGCGTGCCCGGCAGACCCGTGGGCAGCAGCGGCAGGCCGGCTTCGTCCGGCGCGACGCCGCCCACCCGGTCGATGGGGACGACCTCGTAGGGCCCGCCCTTGACGGCGGCGCGTACGATGTCCTCGTTCTCGCATGCAAGCACCGAACAGGTGGAGTAGACCAGGCACTCCCCCGGTTTGAGAAGCTCGAGCCCCTTGGCGAGCAGCGCCGCCTGCGACTTCCGCGACTTCTCGACCAGCTGCGGGGTGAAACGCCGGGCAAGTTTGGAGTCGCGCGCGTTGAGCGTGCCCGAACCCGAGCACGGTGCGTCGAGCAGCACTTGGTCGAACCTGAAGAAGGAGTCAAGCCGACGGGCGTCGACGCGCATGACGCTCACGCACGACGCGCCCTGGCGGCGCAGGTTGAACTCGAGCTTCTCGGCGCGCGGCACATGCATCTCGCAGGCGGTGATACGGGCTCGGCCGCCCGCCAGCGCGGCCATCTGGGTCGTCTTGCCGCCCGGCGCGGCCGCCATGTCGAGGATGTCGGCGCCGGGGCGCGGACCCAGCACGAGCGGTGGAAGCATCGACGAAAGGCTCTGGAGGTAGACCTTGCCCTCGGCATAGAAAGGTAGGTCCCGCACGTCGCGCTCGCGCGCGCCGTCCGCCAGCACGAAGGCGTCGGGGTACCACGGCACGCCCTCCCACGCGATGCCCGCGCCGTCGAGCGCGGCGGCAACCTCGGCGCGCGTCACCTTAAGGGCGTTGGCGCGCAAGGTCGCCGCGCGGCGCACCCCGCAGCCCTCGACGATGCGCCGGGCGAGCTCGGGGCCGTACTGCTCGACAAGCAGCGGCTCGAAGAAGGCGGGCAGCAGCGGGGCGACCTCACCGTAGGACGGGGCCGCCCCGGTACGGAGGGCGCTCACGACTCGAGCACCTCGACTGCGGCGTCGTCCGCCACCGCAGTGCTGGCCTTGACCTTGGAGACGCCCGGCACGCGCACCCGGCCCTCGTCGACCAAGGTCTTGGCCTTGGCACGCGACTCGGCGAAGCCGTGGGAGACGAGCCAGGCATCCAGGCGCACCGTGCCTTCCCGCACGCGCTTGACGCCCGCCTCGGTCAGGCCCTCCTCGGGGTCGGCGGGACGGACGATGCGGCCGAAGTAGTCGCGCTCGAGGTGACGGTTCGCGATGCGCGCGGCGGCGTTGGCCGAGGCACGCTCGGCGCGCGTGGTGTGCCTTGCCTTTTTGCCCGGGGTGGGCTCGGGGGGAGGTTTGATGCGCACGGGCTGGGTCCTCTCATGTCCCGCGGTGCGCCGGGGCGCAGGCGGAATCGGTCGGTTGCGGTCTCGTCCCGGAAAATGATACGGGATTGCGGCGCGGCGCGCCACGCCGCCTCGTCGACGCGGACTAGTCGAGGCCCGCCTGGACGAAGACGCCGACGGCAAGGTACACCGTCCAGACAGCCGCCGCGACGCCCAGGCACGCCAGCAGCTCGCGCAGCGGGCGGCGCCTTGCCAGCACCGGGAAGCGCCTTCCCAGGCGGCGCCGGTCGAGCAACAGAAACGCCGACAGGGCGCAGGTGAGGTTCACCACCACCGCATAGGAGCACACGAGGAACCACTGCGGCCAGCGGGCGTTATCGGGCGTAGGGTCGACGATGGCAAAGACGCATGCCGCGAACAGGAGTGCATAGGCCGCCAGCACCAGGGCGTTCCACGCGCGGCCGACCCAGTCGGGCCAACGGCGCGGTCGCGACTCGGCACCCTCGGGTGCCTCCGGGCAGGCCGACGCGCCGCACCGGTCGCCGTCCGGGGCCGCCAGGCAGGCAGCCGCCTCCCCGAAGGCGCGTTTGAGCTCGGGGACGTCGCGGTAGCGCCCGTCGGGTTCCAGCCGGGCCGCCCGCGACACCACGGCGCGCAGCGGTTCGGGCACCGCGGGGTCGGCGAAGCGGCGGGCGCGGTCCGCGCGCGTCGCGTCGCGGCCGGTCAGGCAGAAGAACAGCACCATCCCCAGGGCGTAGACGTCGGTGCGCACGTCGGTCTGCCCGAAACCGAACTGCTCGGGCGGCGCGTAGGGGCGCGTGCCGAAGTAGGCGGTGTCCGCATCGGCCTCGGGCTTGTAGGTGCGCGCGATGCCCAGGTCGACCACCGTGAGCGCCGACGGGTCGTCTGCCGGGCACACGACGTTGGACGGCGTAAGGTCGCGGTGGACGACCGGGCTGGCGAACGCCCCATGCAGCTCGGCGACGGCGTCGCACAGCGCAGGGAAGACACGCAGGACCAGCGCGGCGCGTCCTTCCTCCCCTTCGCCCGCCACCAGCTCGCGCAGGGTCGCGCCGCACGCGTGTTCCATGAGGACAACCATCTTGCCGCCCGCCTCGTGGCAGTCGTAGACGGCCGGCAGGTAGCGCAGGCGCCGGCCGCCGCGGCGCAGGTCGTGCAGCTCGCGGTAGACCGACCCGATGCCGGCGTCGCGGTCGATGAGCTTGCGGACATAGGGACCCTGCTCCGCGCCGTTGACGCCCACGAAGTAGACCAGCTGGGTCTCCTCCACCGGCGACGATTTAAGCACGGCGTCCACGCGGAAGCAGTCGTCGCGGCGCAAGGCCGCAAGGTAGTCGGCCAGCAGGTCGGGCCTTTCGGGGCCTTCGGGCGCACACGGCGCGTCAGAGATGGGGGCGACCCGGTCGTCCTCCCGGGCAAGGTGGTCGTCGGTCATACAGGACATCATAGCAAACGGGCACCGCTTGGGACGGGCATGCTCAGCAGACGGTCTCCTCGCCGAACCGGTAGAGCTCCTCGTTGACCTTCTGAAGCGAGCAGCCGCGGTCGATGCAGAAGATGATGATGGCGTCGCGACGGTCCTTGCAGTTGAGCTCGTTGACGCCGGCGGCCGACAGTGCCCGGTTGGTCTCGCGCAGCGTGAGCGCCATTGCGAAGGCTATCTGCAGCACCTTGTTGCGCGACGGGTTGCGCTCGCCTTTGAAGATCTGGTAGCCGAACGTCTCGTTGAGGTTGGCCATGCGGACGACCTGGGCGCGCTCGAGGTGCTTCTCCTCGAGCAGCTCCTGGAGGTATTGGGAGAGGGTTCGTTTGCCCAGCCGGTGGTTGTCGAGGAACGTCTCGGGGTTCGGGGCGTTGAGCAGCTCGTCGAGCAGGGCCTCTGTCAGCGGTTCTGCCATGGGGCGCAAGACCTCCCTTCGCGGGGTCGGGCCGGCCGCGGGGCCGACGGGAGTTGTGGGAAAGCCCGGGGCCCTCCGTGAAAGCGCCGCGGACGTTGCGGCCGGGCCCGACCGCCGTGTGCGGCGGTTCCGCAAATCGCCCTAGACGGTCCAGCTCGCCGTTGCGGACGAAGCGAGCAGCGAGGAGTAGTAGAGCACCTTGGACAGGTCGCCGTCAAAGTAGATCATGCCCGTGACCGTTCCCCCGGGCGCCAAGGTGCCCGACGACAGGCTGTCGGACGCTTCGCTGTAGTAGGTCGTGTACTGCTGGGCGCCCTGGGCGTCCTGACCCTTCCAATCGTAGACGTTGAAGCTCGCCTCGGAGGAGCCGCCGTTGGTGTAGGTGACGCGGACGCCGGTCACCGTCGACCCGTCGTAGTTGACCAAGCCCGCCTGCACCTCGTCGACCGAGACCGACAGCCCGTTTTCCAGCTGGACCGCCGAGCCGACGGCAAGGTCCTGGGCCTCCGCAGAGGACGCCCCGTCTTCCTGCCCGTCGCCCGACAACACGCTCGTCACCGCCGATCCGCTGGCCACTTCCTCGAACGCCTGGTCGAGAATCGCGCCGTAGAGCGACTGCGTGGCGAGCACCACGACCGCCGCGACCACGCTCACCGCTATGCCGGCGACGGCAAGCCCTTTGCCCGAGCGGCGGCCGCGCACCGCGGCGACCAGCCCTATAACTGCAAAGACCAACCCGAGCAGCGCCACGAAGAACGAGACGTTGTTGACGATGGGGATGAACGAGGTAAGCAGCGCCACGATGCCCACGGCAAGGCCGGCGACGGCCATCGCCGAACAGGGCGGCCTGGCCGGGGCAGCCGATCGGGGCGGGACGTCGGGGCGGACGCGATCGTCGGGGTACATGCGTTCCTCCTTACGTGACGGCGATGTCAGCGCCCATTGTAGGGAGGCCGGAACCGGGTTTCATTAGCTGCCAGCTAATTCGGCGGCGTAAACCAATTCGGAATATCACTCAACAAAATACAACATTTCCACAGGTAGATAATGGTATCGTCAAGACACCTGAACAACAGACCCAACAGCTGGAGACACTTCGAGCGGGTTTATTCGTACCGGAATTCGTACCACCCCAGATAAGAGAAAACTCATTACATGAGAGGATTGGAGCACAGACATGACCGACTTGAAGGCACTCGAGGACGCCGATGGCCACGCCTACTTCATGGCGGAGCTCATTGAAATCTCGCCCGAGAGCTTCAGCCTCGAGGAGAAGAAGCAGACCCTGCACGACATGATCGTGAGCTCCGCCGCCATCGAAAACGCGATGCGCGACGAGTTCGCGGGGCTACGCAGGCCCGCCTGATCGACGGCCTCGTGGCGGACGGCTTGAG
>CAZUFB010000078.1:0-9086 GCA_964619775.1 uncultured Coriobacteriaceae bacterium | reverse complement strand
CCCGTCAGGTTGGCGTTCCCTACATCGTTGTCTTCCTGAACAAGTGCGACATGGTCGACGACGAGGAGCTCATCGACCTGGTCGAGATGGAGACCCGCGACCTGCTTTCCGAGTACGAGTTCCCGGGAGACGACCTGCCTGTCATCCGCGGTTCCGCGCTGGGCGCCCTGAACGGCGAGGAGAAGTGGGTCGAGTCCGTCCGCGAGCTCATGCACGCCGTCGACGACTACATCCCGACGCCCGCCCGTGACAACGAGAAGCCCTTCCTGATGGCCGTCGAGGACACCATGACCATCTCCGGTCGCGGCACCGTCGCCACCGGCCGTGTGGAGCGCGGCGAGCTTCGTCTCAACGACCAGCTCGAGATCGTCGGCATCCGCGACACCCAGACCACCGTCGCCACCGGCATCGAGATGTTCCGCAAGACGCTCGACTTCGCCGAGGCCGGCGACAACGTGGGCGTTCTGCTCCGCGGCATCAAGCGCGAGGACATCGAGCGCGGCCAGGTTCTCTGCAAGCCCGGTTCGGTGCATCCGCACACCAAGTTCACCGGCGAGGTCTACGTCCTTACCAAGGAGGAGGGTGGCCGTCACACCCCGTTCTTCAACGGCTATCGTCCCCAGTTCTACTTCCGCACCACCGACGTGACCGGTTCCGTCAAGCTGCCTGAGGGCGTCGAGATGGTCATGCCCGGCGACCACGTGACGATCGAGGGCGACCTGATTCACCCCATCGCCATGGAGGAGGGCCTGCGTTTCGCTATCCGCGAAGGCGGCCACACCGTCGGCTCTGGCCGTGTTTCCACCATTATCGAGTAGCTCGAATACCTCAGATGCTCGAGAGCCCCGGTGCCGTTGGGTACCGGGGTTTTTTGTGGTTCGGGCCGCCAGACGTCCGGTTCCTCGCCTTCGAGCCGCGATCTCCTTTGCGTCCGGGGAGTGTGGACAACCCATATGGATTAGCGCCTGTACCTGCGGCGATTGCTGATAGCTGCCACGTGTTGCGTTCTTATGTGCTTCGGGTGGCGAAAATATAGGTGCCTGGTTTGCCGTTGACACCAAGACTGCGAGCATATAAAGTGCTCTCTTGTGACCCCCACTGTTGGGGCGGTTGTTCAGGAGGATTGAATGCGTACGAACATTACCCTCGCTTGCACCGAATGCAAGCGCCGTAACTATACGATGACCAAGAACAAGGCAACTACGCCCGATCGTGTGGAATTTAAGAAGTACTGCCCTTGGTGCCGTCATCACACCGTTCATCGGGAGACTCGCTAACCATACGGCGAGTTTCTGGGAACTAGGCCAGTAGCTCCAATGGTAGAGCGGCGGTCTCCAAAACCGTTCGTTGGGGGTTCGAGTCCCTCCTGGCCTGCCAGTATTCTTTCGACTCGCTCTCTCACCGAGAGGGCGGGTCGTTTTTATGTAGGGCGTACGGGGTCCCGTTCGATCGATTCGAAAAGGACAGGCACATGGCGTCGAGCAAGACCAAAGCGGACCAGGTGAACAGCGCTCAGGCCGAGCAGGGCGGCAAGGCGGAGAAGAAGGCCGCGGCCCCCGCGAAGGCGGAGAAGAAGGCCGACAAGGCCCCTGCAAAGGCAGAGAAGAAGGCCGACAAGGCTGCTGCCAAGAAGCACGACGGCAAGAAGGGTTCCAAACCCGGATGGCCGACGCGCGTCAAGACGTACTTCAAAAGCGTGCGTACCGAGATCAAGCGCGTCGTGTGGCCCACGAAGCCCGAAATGGTCAAGTACACGGGCGCGGTGGTTGGCATGCTCATCTTCTTCGGCGTGCTTATCGCCATAATCGACGCCGTCATCGTCCCCGTTCTGTACGCGTATTCCGGATTGAGGTAACCCTATGGCCAAGCGTTGGTACGTCGTTCATACCTACTCCGGCTACGAGAACAAGGTGAAGGCCGACCTCGAGCACCGCATCGAGACGATGGGCGTCGCCGACTCGGTGGTCGACATCCAGATTCCTACCGAAGAGGTCACCGAGGTCAAAGAGGGAGGCCAGCGCTCCATCAAGGAGTCCAAGGTTTTCCCCGGGTACGTCCTGGTACGCATGGAGATGAACGACCACACCTGGTCGGTCGTGCGCAACACCCCCGGCGTCACCGGCTTCGTGGGTGTCGACGGCAACCCCATCCCGCTGTCGCGCGACGAGTACAACAAGATCATGCACCGTTCCGAACCGGGTGCCGCCCCCAAGCGTACCTCGGTGGACATCGAGATCGGCCAGACCGTCAAGGTCGTCTCGGGCCCGCTTGCCGACTTCGACGGCACGGTCACCGAGGTCAACCCCGAGTCCGGCAAAGTCCGCGTCATGGTCACCATCTTTGGGCGCGAGACCCCGGTCGAGCTTGCCTTCGACCAGATTACCTCGATCTAAGCTTTGGTCTTCGCCCGGGCGCGCGCCTGCTGCGAGAGGGCTTCTCGTGCGCTCGGGTCGAGATAGCACGTGTAAGGCGAGACAAGCGTCTCATAACGTTTCCGAAAGAGGATTGTCATGGCTAAAAAGAAGGTAACGGGCTTCGTCAAGCTCCAGATTCCTGCCGGTGCGGCCAACCCGGCCCCGCCCGTCGGCCCCGCGCTGGGTGCCCAGGGCGTCAACATCATGCAGTTCTGCCAGCAGTTCAACGCTGCCACGGCGGACAAGTCGGGCACCATCATCCCCGTCGAGATCACGATCTACGAGGACAAGAGCTTCACCTTCATCACCAAGACCCCGCCTGCGGCCGTCCTCATCAAGGAGGCCCTCGGCATCAAGAGCGGTTCCGCCCGCCCCCAGGCCGACAAGGTGGGAGAGCTCTCGCAGGAGCAGCTCCGCCAGATCGCCGAGACCAAGATGCCCGACCTCAACGCCAACAGCATCGAGGCTGCCATGAGCATCATCGCCGGCACCGCCCGCTCGATGGGCGTCACCGTCGCCCAGGCGTAAGCCAGAAGCCGGGGCACACCGCCAGTTAAGGACACGCACGCCCCGCCCGGGGCGTTGTGGGAGAGCCCGATCCTGGGCCCGACACGACCACGAAAGGAAACGCCACCATGGCAC
The DNA here is from genome assembly GCA_964619775.1 of uncultured Coriobacteriaceae bacterium. Taxonomy (GTDB): domain Bacteria; phylum Actinomycetota; class Coriobacteriia; order Coriobacteriales; family UMGS124; genus CAZUFB01. The sequence goes on along the minus strand of CAZUFB010000078.1, from coordinate 6,030 downwards.
AGAAGCACGGAAAGCGCTACCGCGCCGCCGCCGAGAAGGTCGACAGCACCAAGCTCTACGCCCCCATCGAGGCGGTCGCCCTCGCCAAGGAGCTCGCCAGCGCCAAGTTCGACGAGTCCGTCGAGGTCCACTTCCGCCTCGGCATCGACCCGCGCAAGGCCGACCAGAACATCCGCGGCTCCATCGCCCTGCCTCATGGTACCGGCAAGCAGGTCCGCGTCGCCGTCTTCGCCGAGGGCGAGAAGGCCCGCGAGGCCGAGGCGGCCGGCGCCGAAGTCGTCGGTTCCGACGACCTGGTGGCCCAGATTCAGGCCGGCGAGATCAATTTCGACGCCGCCATCGCCACGCCGAACATGATGGCCAAGGTCGGCCGCATCGGCAAGATCCTCGGCCCCCGCGGCCTGATGCCCAACCCCAAGCTGGGCACCGTCACGATGGACGTCGCCAAGATGGTGGGCGAGCTCAAGGCCGGCCGCGTCGAGTACCGCGCCGACCGCTACGGCATCTGCCACATCCCGATGGGCAAGGTCTCCTTTGATGCCGTCCAGCTGGCCGAGAACTACGGTGCGCTCATGACCGAGATCCTGCGCGTCAAGCCCTCCACCGCAAAGGGCAAGTACGTCAAGTCGGTCACCATCACCACCACGATGGGCCCGGGCATCAAGGTCGACCCGCTCGTCACCCGCAACTTCACCGAGGTTGCCGCCGAGTAGCCTGCGCCCTGCGGGCCTCCGCCGCCGCCCATGACCGGCGGTGGACGCCCGTATGCCGATGTTGTGGACAGCGCCCCCGTGCAGCCTCGCAGGCTTGCACGGGGGCGCTTCTTTTTGCCATAATCGACCGGCTCTTAACCTAGGAGCATATCAACGTGTGTGATCCGCTGCCTGAGACAGCCGGTGCCGCAAGGCTCAAAGAACCGTTTCGGTTCGCCTGCCTAGGTGGTCCGCAGGGTGATGAATCCCAACGGCCTCCGCTGTCCATGTGGCGCGGAGGTCGTTTTTTCATGTCCCTCATGAAAGCGACCTCGCCAGCGTTTCGGTCGGGTCGCACATGAGGGAAGGAGGTGCAACGCAATGCCCACTCAGAAAAAGATCGACCAGGTTGCGGAGATTGCCGAGAACCTCGCCTCGTACGACGGCTTCTACGTGATCAACTACTGCGGCCTCACGGTTAAGCAGATGAGCGCCCTGCGCGGGGAGCTGCGCAACATCGACGCAAAGTGCGTGGTGTACAAGAACAACCTTGTCCGCCTCGCCCTGAATGCTGCCGAGAAGCCCGACATGGGCGAGATTCTCGACGGTACCAACGCACTCGTCTTCTTCAGGCAGGATCCTGCCAGCGCCGGCAAGGTGCTCAAGAACTTTGCGAAGGAGAACAAGGCTCTGGAGCTGAAGGGCGCCATCATCGACGGTGCCGTCGCGGACGCCGAGCATGCCAACGCGATCGCCGACCTGCCCAGCCGCGAGGAGCTGCTTTCCCGCATGCTTGCCACGATGCTCAACCCCATGTCGCAGTTCGCCCGCGTCATGGACCTCGTCCGCGAGCAGAAGGAAGGGGAGGCTGCGTAAGCCGCCCCGCACGTTGCACCGCCCGGCCCTTCGGGGCCGTACCGACCAGGCGCCGCACGCGCGGCGCGCTTATGCAAAAGGAGTTTTAGCATGGCTGTGACCAAGGAAGAGATCGTCGAGGCCGTTAAGGCCATGACGGCCATCGAGCTCGCCGACTTCGTGCACGAGCTCGAGGAGGTCTTCGGCGTTTCGGCCGCCCCCGTGGCCGTCGCCGCCGCCCCCGGCGCCGCTGCCGAGGTCGAGGAGAAGACTGAGTTCGACGTCGTTCTGGAGGGCTACGGCTCCAACAAGATCGCCGTCATCAAGGTGGTCCGCGAGCTCACCGGCCTGGGCCTCAAGGAGGCCAAGGACGCCGTCGACGGCGCCCCCAAGACGCTGCTCGAGTCCGTCAACAAGGAGAAGGCCGACGAGGCCAAGTCCAAGCTCGAGGAGGCCGGCGCCACCGTCACCGTCAAGTAGTCGTCGCTTGACGCAACGGATGCCGTAAGCATCGAGACGGCGGGGGTTCGGGCATGTCCCGGGCCCCCGTCCTGCGTATGAGAGGGGCTGTGCGACGTGGCAGACAGGCCGGGCATGGGGCCGTGCGGGGCGCTGGAGGCGCTCGAGGCCGACGGGAGGGTGGCGTGGTCGTGCGTCGACGCTGCGGGCCGCGTGCTCGACGCGCGGGACTTCGCCGCGGCGTTGGGAAAGGACCCCTTTGCCGAGTTGACGTTCGACTCGCGCGCCGTGGTCCCCGGAACCCTGTTCGCGTGCAAGGGGGCGGCGTTCAAGCCTTCCTACCTCGCCGACGCCGCCGCGCGCGGGGCCGCCGCCTACGTGGCCGAGCGCCCCTACCCCGGTTTCGGCCTGCCGGGCGTGGTGGTGGGCGACGTGCGCCGCGCGATGGCTCGTCTGGCGTGCACGTTTTTCGGCAACCCCTCGCACGCCCTGCGCGTGGTGGGTTTCACGGGCACCAAGGGTAAAACGACCGCGGCATTCTACACCGACGCGATCCTGCGCGCCCGAGGCGGCGCACCGAGCGCGTTGTTCACCGGCGTCGTGGTGGACGACGGGCTGGGGCGCGTCCCCTCGCACAACACGACCCCCGAGGCGGTTCCGCTGCAGCGCCATCTGGCAAACGCGGTGCGCTCCGGCTGCGACGTCGCCGTGATGGAGGTCTCGAGCCAGGGGCTCAAGTACGACCGCACGCTCGGCACGCGGTTTGCCGTGGGCGCGTTCACCAACATCGGCGAAGACCACATCTCGCCCGTGGAGCACCCCACGTTCGAGGACTATTTCGCTGCGAAGTTGCGCCTATTCGGACAGTGCGAGACCGCGGTGGTGAATCTGGAGACGGAGCGCGCCTCCGAGGTGCTCGCCGCGGCGCGACGCTGCCCGCGCCTGCTGACCTATTCGACGGACGCGTCCTCCGAAGCCGACGTGCGCCTCGTTGCGCGCGGACGAGCGGGGGAGGGCCGCCGTCGCCTCGGGGTCGAGACGCCGCGCGGACCCCTTTCGTTCGTCTTTTCCGCGCTCGGCGCATTCAACGTCTCCAACGCCCTGGCCGCCGTCGCGGCCTGCGAGGCGCTGGGGGTCGACCACGCCGCAATGGCGGCCGGCCTGGCCGACGCGCACGTGCCGGGTCGCATGGAGCGCTACGACAGCCCCGACGGCTCGGTGACGGGAATCGTGGACTACGCGCACAACGGGATGAGCATGGAGGCGCTGCTGCGCTGCGTGCGCGAGGAGTTTCCGGGACACGAGGTCACGGTGGTGTTCGGCTCGACCGGGGAGCGCGCGGTCGACCGCCGCGAGGGGCTGGGCCGTGCGGCGGGACGCCTCGCCGACCGCGTCATCTTGACCGAGGACGAGCCGGGGCGCGTGCCGGTCGCCGACATCTGCGCCGAAATCGGCGCCGCGGTGCGTGCGGCCGGCGGGGAGTATACCGTGGTCGAGGACCGTCTGGCCGCTGTGCACGAGGCCGTCGCAGGGGCGCGCCGCCCGGCTGTCGTGGTCCTGGCGGGCAAGGGGACCGAGTCCACGATGCTGCGCGCCGGCGGACCCGAGCCCTACGGGCCTGACGCCCGGGTGCTCTGCGACGAGCTGGGCGTGCCCTTTGCCGGCTACCCCGGCCTTGCGGTCTAAGCCAACTGAGCCTGTTGTCGGTCGGCCTGCGGGTTTTGGGTGGCGCCCGACACGCCTTTCGGTTCGGGGAGAGCGCGTCGGGCGGCGCGGCGGGTTTGTGCAACGACCGATGGGCTCCGCAGGATGTTGGGGTAATGTAGAAACTGCTCACAATATATACATATACAGAAGAGCATTTCCCCAGGAAAGTGGAGAAAACGCATTGACGATACTCTAATTTGCCATGCTTGTCAACGCTCATCATTGACGAACGCAATTCGTTTAAGGTACAGTAATAGACTGCGAATAATGCGCCATTTCTCTACCATGAAGGAGGAATCGCCTGGTGGGTAATCTTGAAATCGCTCCGATCCCCTCGCGCACCTATCGCGATCGGATCAGCTTCGGGAGCATTCCGGAGGTCGTGGAGCTCCCCAACCTGATTGCGGTCCAGAAGGAGTCGTTCAACCGCTTCATGAGTGAAGGGTTGGCGGAGGCTTTCAGGGAGATCTCCCCGATCGAGAATGCCTCGAAGACCCTCGAGGTCACCTTCGGCGCCCACGAGTTCGGCGACCCCAAGCACACCGTCGAGGAGTGCAAAGCCAAGGACATCAACTACCAGGCGCCCCTGCTCACCGAGGTTCGCTTCGTCAACCGCGAGACGGGCGAAATGAAGGAGCAGGTCGTCTTCATGGGCGACTTCCCGCTCATGACCGACCGCGGCACCTTCATCATCAACGGCACCGAGCGCGTCGTCGTCTCGCAGCTCGTCCGTTCGCCGGGCGTGTACTACTTCCGCGAGATCGACGCCAACAAACTCGTCTATCGCGTGCAGTTCATCCCCACGCGCGGCGCCTGGCTCGAGTTTGAGACCGACAAGCGCGGTTGCCTCGTCGTGAGCATCGACCGCAAGCGCAAGCAGCCCGCCTCGATGTTCCTGCGCGCGCTTGGCATCGCCGAGACCAACGAGGAGATTATCGAGCTGCTCGGCGATTCTCCCATGGTGCAGCACACTCTGGCGCGCGACACCACCGACACGCGCGACGCGGCGCTCGTCGAGCTCTACAAGCGCCAGCGCCCCGGCGAGCCTCCCACGCTCGACTCGGCCAAGGCCCTGCTTGACGGACTGTTCTTCACGCAGCAGCGCTACGACCTGGCCTCGGTGGGTCGCTACAAGCTCAACAAGAAGCTCGGCCTCGACGTCGACTCCGACGTCTACGTCCTCACACCCGAGGACATCGTGGCCGCGCTGCGCTACCTCATCAACCTGCACGACGGCCAGGAGGGCTACGTCGTCGACGAGCGCGACCACTTCGGCAACCGCCGCGTGCGCACCGTCGGCGAGCTCATCGGCAACCAGTTCCGCGTGGGCCTGTCGCGTATGGAGCGCGTCGTGCGCGAGCGCATGGCCTCGCAGGAGGTCGACGACATCACGCCCCAGTCGCTCATCAACATCCGCCCGATCGTGGCCTCCATCAAGGAGTTCTTCGGGTCTTCGCAGCTCTCGCAGTTCATGGACCAGAACAACCCCCTGGCCGGCCTCACCCACAAGCGCCGCCTGTCGGCGCTGGGCCCCGGTGGCGTGGCGGGCCACAAGACCGGCTCGAGCCGCCGCACCAACGTCCCCACCGAGGCGCGCGACGTCCACAACTCGCACTATTCGCGCATGTGCCCCATCGAGACCCCCGAAGGTCCCAACATCGGCCTGATCGGCTCGCTGGCCATCTACGCGCGCGTCAACAAGTTCGGCTTCATCGAGGCACCCTACCGCCGCGTCGTCGACGGCAAGGTCACCGACGAGATCGACTACATGACCGCCGACGAGGAGGAGAGCCACGTCATCGCGCAGGCCGCCGAGCGTTTCGACGAGACCACGCGCGAGTTCGTGACCGTCGACGTGCTCACCGGCGAGGTCAAGCCGGCCACCCACGTCATCGCGCGCACCAAGGACTTCTACGGCGACTTCGGCACCCCCGCCGACGTGCCGGTGTCCGAGGTCGACTACATGGACGTCTCGCCGCGCCAGATGATCTCGATCGCCGCGACGCTCATCCCGTTCCTCGAGCACGACGACGCCAAGCGCACCCTGATGGGCGCGAACATGCAGCGTCAGGCCGTGCCGCTCATCCGCCCCGCCGCCCCCTACGTGGGCACGGGCATGGAGCTGCGCGCCGCGGTCGACTCGGGCGACATCCTGCGTGCCAGGCGCGCCGGCGTGGTCGACTACGCGGACGCCAAGCAGATCCGCGTGCGCTGCGAGGACGGCTCGATCGACACATACCACCTGCCCAAGTTCCAGCGCTCCAACCAGTCGGGTAATGATACGGCGACGCCCGAGGTCTACACCGGCCAGGAGGTC
>CAZUFB010000077.1:0-9288 GCA_964619775.1 uncultured Coriobacteriaceae bacterium | reverse complement strand
CGCGCAGATACGCGCAGATTGCAGGTCCGGCCTCGTCCTTGCTCGCCGTTCGGGCTGCCTGCCACGGACGCTCTGCACGGCCTCGGTGTATCCTTGTTCTGGTAACAAAACCCATCGTACAAGGAGGGCTTATGCCGCAAGACGTGCAACCGGTCCGTATCGACGACTTTGCCAGCTACCGTTACGTCAACAGCGTGCGCGTGGCGCCGGATGCGAGGCGCTTGGTGTACTCGGTCATCTCGGTCGACCTGCGGCAGAACCGCTACGACAACGACCTGTGGACGATGGACGTCGCCACCGGCGAGCAGCGCCGCCTGACGGGTTCGGGCAAGGAGGGCCGTTTCGACTTCATGGACGACGGCAGCGTGCTGTTCGTTTCCCGCCGCGGGCAGCAGGCCGCGTCCAAAGCCGACGGCGACGCCGGCCTGCCGGGCGACGGGCGCCCCACGCAGGCGCAGGTCGTCGCCCTTGCCGTGGAAAAGACCCCCGACCGGTTGGCCGACGACCCCGCCAAGGGCTGCGACCTCTACCGTATCGCGCTCGACGGCGGCGAGGCCGAGCTGTACGCCCACATTCCGCTGACCGTGGCCGACTGGAGGCAGCTGCCTGGCGGCAGGCTGCTCGTGCGCGCCCGCGAGCTCTCGGACACCGACGCGCCCTACGCCGCGCTCGAGGACATCCCCTTCTGGGAAAACGGCGACACCTACACCGCCGGCCTGCGCTGGGGGCTCTACGTGGCCGAGCTTGCCGAGCCCGCCGCTTGCGGCGCGCAGGCCAAACCCGGCGAGGTCGCGCTGCGCCGCCTCACCGCCGCCGACGAGAGCGTCGACCTCTACGAGCTGTCGCCCGACCGCACGCGCGTCTACCTGGCGTCGAGCACCTACCGCGGCAGGATGCCCCTCACCAACCGCGTGAGCTCCATCGACCTTGCGACCGGCGAGGTCGCACCCCTCGGCCCCGAGGGCATGTCCTTCTCGGTGCTCAAGCTTCTCGACGCCGACACGCTCATGCTGCTCGGAAGCGACATGAAGACCTACGGCATCAACGAGGACCCGCAGGTGTTCCTCATGGGCGCCGACGGCTCGGGCTACCGCCGCGTGTCGGCCGACGACTTCAACGTCGACCTCTACAACCACATCGTGACCGATGCGCGCCAGGGCGGCGGGCAGGCGGTGCTCGCGGTCGGCGGCTCCCTCTATGTGGCCCACGCCGAGGGAGACGCCTCGCACCTCTCGCGCCTCGACGCGTCGGGTGAAAAGACCCTGCTCGTAGGCGGCGAGGGGTCGCTCGACTGCTTCGACACCCTCGACGGGCGCACGTTCTACTACGTCGCCATGCGTCCCAACCTGCTGCCCGAGCTGTACCGCTGCGCGGTCGACGCGGACGGCGCCCCGGCCGGGCCCGAGACCCGCCTCACCGACTTTTCTTCTGTGCTCGGCGGCTGCGCGGTGACCGAGCCGGAGTCGTTCGACTTCGAGAGCAACGGGGACACGCTGCGCGGCTACGTGGTCAAGCCGGCCGGCTACCGGCCCGGCACCAAGTACCCCGGCATCCTGTGGGTCCACGGCGGCCCCAAGTGCGTCATGGGCAACGTGCTGTCGCACGAGATCCAGTGGCTCAGCAGCCTGGGTTACTTCGTGTTCTACACCAACCCCCACGGTTCGGGCGGCCACGGCATCGAGTACGCGGCCAGCATCTTCGGCGGCTACGGCGGCAAGGACTTCGAGGACCTGATGGCCTTCACCGACGAGGTGCTTAGGCGCTACCCCGACGTCGACGCCGACCGCCTGGCCGAGATGGGCGGCAGCTACGGCGGCTTCATGACCAACTGGGTCGTGGGTCACACCGACCGGTTCGCCTGCTGCGTGTCGCAGCGCTCCATCAGCAACTGGGTCAGCATGTTCGGTGTGGCCGACATCGGCTACTACTTCGCCGACGACCAGACCCGCGCCTGGCCCTGGGGCGAGACCGACGGCACTCCCAACGTGGCCGGGATGTGGGATCAGTCGCCGCTCAAGTACGCCGACCGGGTGAAGACCCCCACGCTGTTCCTGCACTCCGACTGCGACTACCGCTGCCCGCTGGAGCAGGGCATGCAGATGTTCACCGCCCTGCAGCTCCACGGCGTGCCGACCCGCATGACGGTCTTCAAGGGCGAGAACCACGAGCTGAGCCGCAGCGGCAAGCCCCAGGCCCGCGTGCGCCGCATGGCCGAGATCGCCGACTGGTGCGCCCGCTGGCTCAAGGGCGAGCCTGCCGGCGAGCCCGCGCTGCGCGAGGTCGAGTAGGGGCAGGCGCACGGGCGGCAGCCCCCGCGCTGGGGGTCGCTCTGCCAACCGGTCGTCCGGGATGCGGGGCCGGATGTCGTATACTGCCCTGGTTGTCGGGTTGCGCCGGGCCGCGCGCCGGACTTGCGTGCCGGACCGCGCCCGCGCGCCCTTGTCGCCGGCGATGCCCGGCTCGGCTTGCGGAGGTGCCCCGTGCGGGAAACGAGCGCACGCGTCTGCGGTACCGTGCGGTCCGACCTTCCGGATCGCGCGGCCGTCCCGGCCTGCGGGGCCGCGGAGGATTCCGCTGCGGCGGCCCGGCCCGCGTGCACGCCGTCCGACGCGTGGCGTGCCGCGCTGCGCCGCGAGCTGACCCGCGGCTGGCCGCGCTGGGCGAGCTTTGCGTGCATCTGGCTATGGTCGTGCCTGGTGGGCAAGACGGGCCTGGGCTCCGACGCGCTCGCCCAGCTCGGCGGGGTGCTCGCCGTCCCCACGGCCGTCACCCTGTTCGCCAACGTGGCCACGCTCGTCGTCATCCTGTGCCTGAGCGACGCGCTGACGACGGTGGTGGGGTCGCGCGGCGCCATGGCCCTCGCGGGCGTGCTGCTCGCAGGCGGGTCGGCCGGCGTGGGGGCGAGCGCGCTCGGTGCGGGGCCGGCGTGGTTCGTCGCGGGGTCGTGCCTGGGAGGCGCGTCCATCGGCTTCCTCAAAATAGCCTGGGGCGAGATGTTCTCGCGTATGAGCCTGCGTGCGGGCCTCATCGACATGGGCGTTTCGCTGGTGCTGTCGACCGCGGTGTTCTGCGCGCTGCTTGCGGCGCCCCCTGCCGTGCAGGCCGCGGCGCTCGTCGCCGCGGCGCTGCCGTGCTCCGCGCTGGCCTGGGTGGGTACGCGCCGGCTTGAGGACGAACCCGCTCCGGCGCCGCCGCCCGGTGCGGCGCGGGCCGTCAACCTCAGCTGGACGCTTCTGGTCATGCCGGTGCTGGTGGGGTTGGCGTACGGCCTCATCAACGGGGCGCTCGCGCTGCGCCCGGCGGGCGGCGCGCTGCCCTCCTCGTTGGGCATGACGCTTGCCGAGCTGCTGGCCGGGGCGGTCTTGCTCGCCGCGAGCCGCCTGTTGAGCGCGCGGGTGGGCGCGTCGCAGATCTACGCCGTGGGGCTTGTCTTCACGGTGGCCGGGCTGACCCTCGCCTCGGTCGAGGCGGTGCCGGTGTGGCTGGCCGCCAGCGTCGACGAGCTGGGCTTTGCGGTGTTCTACTTTTTTATGGTGGTCTACTGGGGCGACCTGGCGCGGCGCGTGGGACGGTCGGTGGTGCGCGTCTACGCGCTGGGCTACACGGTGTTCCAGGCGTCGCAGATCCCCGGCATGCTGGCAGGCTACGGCCTGGCCGCGTCGAGCGAGCAGACCGCCGAGGCGCTGCTGTTCTGCGCGGTGGTGCTCGTGTTCTTCGTGGTGACGCTGCTCGTGTTCAACGACCCGCGCAGCTCCCTGCGCCAGTGGCTCGCCGCGGGCGAGCCGGTCGAGACGACCGACGAGATCCCCGACGCCTGCGAGACGATGGCGGCGCGCTTCGCCCTGTCGCCGCGCGAACGCGAGGTGCTGAGCCTGCTTGCGCGCGGACGCACCGCCGCCTACATCGGCCGCTCCCTGGGCATCGCCCCCGACACGGCCAAGACGCACATCCGCAGCATCTACCGCAAGATGGACATCCACTCCCAGCAGGACCTCATCGAGCTCATCGACCGGCAGGTGGAGGAGCTGAAACGCTAGCGCGGCCGGTGCGTCCCGACGGGGCCGAAAACCGGCGGCGGCATCTTTTTGCGCGCCTTTTTTGTGCGCCGCATCGCCCCAGCTCGGTGCCCTACCACCCAGCGTGGTAGGCGCTCTTCTGCGCGGGGGTGATGGTGCCGGCGCGCGCCGCGTGACATAGTGGTGCCCGTCATGCGGACTGCCGACGACGCCGGCTCAGCCCGTTTCGGCCGGTCCGACCACGCACAAGGAAAGGGGAACCAACCATGGCAGAAATGACCCGCCGCGCCTTTGTCGGGGCCGCCGCCTGCGGAGCCGCCGCGTTGGCCGCCGCCGCTCCCGCCGTGGCGCTCGGAGACGCCGCGCCCGCGTCCGAGCCCGAGGCGTGGGACGAGGAGTGCGAGGTCCTGATCCTCGGCGCAGGCGGCACGGGCCTGTCGGCGGCGTGCGCCGCGGCCGAGGCGGGCGCCGACGTGCTCGTCGTCGACGTGGCCAGCGGCACCGGCGGCACCACCGCCCTTTCGGGCGGCGTCATCCAGGCGGCCGGCACCCAGTGGCAGAGGGAGTTCACCGACTTCCAGGACGACACGCCCGAGAAGCACGCGCAGTGCTACATCGAGCAGGCCGAGGGCATCGCGCACGACGACCTCGTCACCACGATGTGCGAGCGCGCCCCCGAGCTTATCGAATGGCTGTCGACCATCGGCATCACCTGGAACAAGGTCTACGGCAACTGCCACGTGCCCTACGTCACCGAGGGCCTGCACGCCGACCGCATCCACGTCTACGAGGGCGGCGGCGAGGGCGGCCAGGGCGGCGTGCTCACCGACGCCGAGACGGCCGAGGCCGAGCGCCTGGGCGTGCGCTTCGAGTTCAACACCAAGGCCCTGCGTCTCGTGTACTCCGCCGACAAGGGCGTCATGGGCGCCGTCGTGGAGCGCGACGGCGGCGAGCTGGCCGTCAAGGCGTCCAAGGGCGTCATCCTGGCACTGGGCGGCATCGACCGCGCCGAGGACCTCTGCAAGAGCTTCAACCAGCAGCAGTACTGGGACCTCACCACGCAGATGTGCTACATCTCCAACTACGCCAACGGCGACGGCATCCGCATGGGCCTTGCGGTGAACGCCCAGATGGCCAGCGTGGGCGGCACCATCGACTACGACATGGCCACCGGCAACGCCACGGCCAACGACGTGCCGCTCATCCCGTGCATCTTCGTCAACTGCAAGGGCAGGCGCTTTGTGTGCGAGGACGCCACCTACGCCTACACCTACCGCGCCATCTGGCAGCAGGAGACCCAGCTCGGCGGCCACACCTACATGATCTTCGACCACAACGCCATCGACCAGGGCCTCACCCCCTGGGCCGACGACGTGGAGGCCGCCGTCGAGGCCGGCACGATCTTCGGCGCCGACAGCATCGCCGAGCTGGCCGAGCAGATCGGCGTGCCCGCGAGCAACCTGCAGAACACCATCGACCTGTGGAACCAGAACATCGAGGAGAGCGGCGAGGACCTGGAGTACGACCGCGACACGCAGCTCATCCAGCTCGACGGCCCGCGCTACTACGCCAACCTCAACGTCAGCGCCAACCTGGGTTCGCTGGGCGGCCTGCTCATCGACACCAACGCCCAGGTCATCGACAACGACGGAAACCCCATCCCCGGCCTGTACGCCGGCGGCATGAACTCGGGCGGCTGGTACGGCCTGTACTACCCGGGTTCGGGCACCTCGCTGACCGGCGGCCTGGTGTGGGGCCACATCGCCGGCGAGTCGGCCGCCGCGGCCGAGGCGCGCGACTAGCGCCTGCCGGCAGCTAGACAAAACGACGACGGGCGGGCGCCCTGCGGGCTTGCGGGCCTGCGGGGTGCCCGCTTTTGCGTGGAGGCCGAGGCGCGTCTCCGGTTTTCACCGTGTGGCTTCCATGCGCTTTCGCTATAGTTGGCTGTGTTTTCCGCATGGGCCTCCATGCGGCGGTGGAGCATGACGGCGGGGTGTCGCGATGTATTCGTTTTCCAGCAAGATCCGCTACAGCGAGGTGGGCGAGGGCGGCGCGCTGTCGCCGTCCGCGCTGCTGAGCTACCTGCAGGACGGGGCGCTGTTCCAGTCGGAGGAGCTTGGTGTCGGCGTGGCCCACGCCAACGAGGTGCGCCGCCGCTGGCTGCTCGCCGCCTGGGAGGTCCAGGTCGCCGAGCTGCCCCGCTTCGCCGACGAGATCGTCGTGAGCACGTGGGCCACGGACTTCAAAGGCCTGTTCGCGCGCCGCAACTTCACGCTCGAGCGCGCAGGGGAGCGGCTGGTGAGCGCCGACTCGCTGTGGTTCATGTACAACGACGAAACGGGCCGCCCCATGCGCCCGCCCGCCGAGGAGGTCGAGGCGTACGCGGCCGACCTGCGCGACGACAGGCCGCTCGACATGCCGCCCGTCCAGCGCAGGCTGCCCCTCGAGGGCCCGGGCGAGCCGGCGCCGCCGGTGACGGTGACCCAGGCCTACATCGACACGAACCACCATGTGAACAACGCCCGGTACGTCGACATCGCGCTGGGGGCGCTGTCCGAGGTTGCCCCGGGGTGCACCCTGGGCCCGCTGCGCCGGCTCGACGTGCAGTACTGCACGGCTGCGAGGCTGGGCGACGTCGTGCACCCGCAGGTCCATGCGACCGAGGGCGGCTACACGGTGAACCTGGCCGACGGGTCCGGGACCCCCTACGCGGTGGTGCGCGTGCGGGGATAGGGCGGTCGCGCAAAGGCGCCGTGCCTCGTCGCGCCCGGGCCTGCGGCGCTCCGCGTTTGCTTCCCCGACCTCGCGCGGTATACTGCCGCGGGCCGCATCCCGCGGCCGTACCAAAGAAGAGGAGAGGGATTTGCGCCTATGGTCACCGGCGTCATCTTCGATATGGACGGCCTCATGTTCGACACCGAGCCGCTGTGGAAGGCCTGCTGGGCCCCGGCGCTCGCGCTGTTCGGGCTCGAGGAGCTGCCGGGGCTGGCCGACGCGGCGCGCGGTGTGGCCGCCCCGCAGACGGTGCCCATCATCGAGCGATTCTACGGGCCCGGCGTCGACGCTGCGGGCATCCGCCGGGAGTTCGACCGGCTGGCGGCCGAGCGCTTCGCGCAGGGCGTCCCCAAGAAGCCGGGGCTCGACGACCTGCTCGCCTATCTCGAGGGGCGGGGGTTTCCGCGGGCCGTGGCCTCGTCGAGCCCGCGTGCGCTTGTCGAGGGCAACCTCGCTCGAGCCGGCCTTGCGGGGTCGTTCTCCGCGGTGGTGGCCGGCGGGGAGGTGCCCCGCTCCAAGCCCGAACCAGACATCTTCCTCGAGGCCGCGCGCCGGCTGGGGTGCGACCCGGCGACGACCCTGGTGCTCGAGGACAGCTTCGCCGGCGTGCGCGCCGGGGCCGCGGGCGGCTTCGTCACCGTGATGGTGCCCGACCTCATGCAGCCGACCGACGAGGTTCGCGCGCTGTGCCGCAGGGTCTGCCCCGACCTCGGCGCGGTCCGCATGCTGCTCCAGGCGGGTGCGCTGTGACCCGGGCCGGGCACCCCGGCGCGCGTGCGACGATTCGCGCAGCATAGGGGCCGTTCACACCCAGCGTGGTATGGCGCGCCGCCGCTTCGGTAGGATATCGTCGACGGCAGCGGGCGCCGCGCCGGCGCCCGCCCCGCGTGCCGCAGGCGTGCGGGAGGCGCAAGGGAAAAGGGGATTTCCATGGACGTGGATGCGAGGGCGCGGGGCGTGACCCGCCGGCAGTTCGTGCGCGGCGGCGCGGCCGTCGGGGCTGCCGCCGGCATGGCCGCGCTGGCGTCGGCGGCGGGCCTTGCGGTCGCCGCCCCTGCGGCCGACGACGGCACGTGGGGCGTGCAGGCCGACGTGGTGGTCGTGGGAGCGGGCGGCGCGGGCCTGGTCGCCGGCCTGGTTGCGGCGCGCAACGGGGCGAGCGTCGTCCTAATCGACTCCGCCGCCAACGTGGGCGGCAACACCAACAACTCGTCGGGCGTCATCCAGGCGGCCGGCACCGACGTGCAGCGCGAGGCGGCGGGCATCGAGGGCGACGCGCCTGAGGCCCACGCTGCGTTCTACCTGGCGGCGGGCGAGGGGCAGCTCGACGAGGAGCTCGTGCGCTCCGTCTGCGACGACGCGCCCGCCTGCATCGCGTTCATGCAGGACCTCGGCGTGGTCTACGACACCGTGTACGGCAACGGCGTCATCCCCAACGTCGACCCGGACCTGCAGGTGCCGCGCATCCACATGGCAAGTGGCACCGACGCCGACGGTCTGAGCGCCGGAGCCTGGCACGTGGCCGCGCTCAAGGCCGCCTGCGACGAGGCGGGCTGCACCTTCGTGCTCGAGACCGAGGTCGTCGACCTGGTGATGAACGGCGAGGGCACGGTGACCGGCGTGGTCGCGGCCGACGGGACGCGCTACGGGGCGGCCAAGGGCGTGGTGCTCGCCACCTGCAGCTACGACCGCAACCTCGAGATGGCCAAGATGTTCTCGCCCCACATGGTGCAGGCCATCTCCGACGGCTACCTCATGACCGTGGCCACCAACACGGGCGGCGGCATCCGCATGGGCATGAGCGCCGGCGCGGCCCTCACGGGCATGGGAGGGTTCATCGGTCTTGGCAACAACGTGGGCGGCACCCCGACGCTGCCCGGCACCCCCGAGGTGCCCGGCATCATCGTCAACAAGTACGGCCGGCGCTTCGTGAGCGAGTCCGACCACTACGCGTGGGTGCTGCGCGCGGGCTTTGCCCAGGAGGACCACGTCATGTGGAGCGTTTTCGACGAGAACGCGGCGATGCTCGGCGGCTCGGTGGTGGGTGGCATCCAGGCGCTCGGCGACATTGCGGCGGCGGTGGAGGCGGGCACGGTGCTGCGCGGCCAGTCGGTGGAGGAGCTCGCCGGCCAGATGGGCGTCCCGGCCGCCAACCTGCAGGCGGCGATCGACCAGTGGAACGCCGACATCGAGGAGACGGGCTCCGACTCGCAGTTCCCCACGCGCTGCTGCGGCATGGAGACCATCGGCAAGTTGCCGCTCTACGCCGTGCGCAACTACGACTTCAACCTGGGGGCGGTGGGAGGCCTTAAGGTGGACCCGTCCACCTGCAACGTGCTCGACACCGACGGCAACCCCATTGCGCACCTGTTCGCCGCCGGCCAGGTGGTGGGCGGTTTCATGGGGAGCTACTACCCCGGCACCGGCACGGGCATCCTTGCGACCGTCTCGATGGGCCGCACCGCCGGCGCCGCGGTGAGCGCGTAGAGGGCGCCTG
>CAZUFB010000076.1:0-9408 GCA_964619775.1 uncultured Coriobacteriaceae bacterium | reverse complement strand
CCCGCATGGCATCGAGCCGCTCGAGATGCACGAGCAAACGATAAACGGTCGCCCTATATCGGCTTTTGGACACAGGCGCTGGATTTCCCAAACAAACCTGCGACTAGGACCTTTCCGCTGCGGACGGTTTCACTACCGCGGTTTCGAGCCAGGCACCGCAGCGCTCTCATGTTCGGGCCACCCTCGAATGCAAAACGACCGGACCTCGGAAATTCAAGGTCCGGCCATCCTGCCGCATGTCAACAGACATGCCAATTAACTTATGCGCATGCAGGTAAAAACCTACTCAGACCACTCCGCATAAGTCCACTCCACACCAGCCCATTTGCCGACACCATCTGCAGGAATGTTGACAAGGCCGGCGGCATAGGCGTCATTGTAAAGGGCCGAGACGATGTTCACATAAGGCAGATCCTGCGAAAGGATAGTCTGAGCTTGACGATAGAGCTCGGCCCGCTCGTCATCGTCGGCCGTTGCGTTGGCCTTCTGACACAGCTCGTCAAATTCCGGGTTGCTGTAGGATCCGTAGTTGGAGGCAACACCGGTGCCCCAGCGCAGGTAAAGCGCATACGCATCCGGACCAAGGAAACCGCTCTGAATCTCAATGTCAAAGTCGTGCTGCTGGCCGACCTTGTCACTCCAAGCGTTCTGCTCCGACATCACAACCTCGCAGGGCAGGCCGATAGCGGTCATCTCGGCAGCAATGAGCTTGGCGCATTCCTCGTTCCCGCTACTCGAGAAGGTATCGATTGTGAAGCCGGTAATGTAGTTGCCGTCAGCGTCGGCGACGTAACCCGCCTCCTCCAGAACCGCCTTGGCGCCCTCGGGATCGTAATCGGGAGCCACGTCCTCAGTGTTAGACCACACACCCCACTGCGCTGGGTAGAAAGCCACCTCTGGCGGATTGATGCCGCTAAAGGCTTTGGCCGAGATATCATCGCGGTTCACGCACATACTGATGGCGCGGCGTACCGCCGGGTCATCCAGATGGCGTTCGGAGCGCAGCGTGTTGAAAATCATGCGAGTCGGCGTTTGGTCTGGACGCTCCACAACGCGCAGCGACGGGTCGGCCTTTACTTGCTCGACACTTGGTGTAGGCACGTTAAGCAACACGTCAATTTCAGCATTGAGCAGGGCTTGCACGGCCGTAGTGTCATCGGTGATGATGGAATAAATCAGACGCTTGATAGCCGGTACATGGAAATAATCTTCATTGGCCTCGAGTTCGATGCCCTCCCCCTGAGTGTAGCCGACAACTTTGAAGGGGCCGGAGGTCACCGGAATATTGGTAATCAGGGAGTTCTCGTTGTCGTTCCATTCCACGCCTTCGACATCATAGATGTGCTTGGGCAGGATAAAGCCGGCGTACCAGCCAATGGTGCTGATGAGTGACATGTCGGGCTCAATGAGGTTAAACACGACGGTGTAGTCGTCGGGAGCTTCGAAACTGTCGACATTGGTCATGTTGGTGTGCAAATAGCACGCCGCGTTGTCCTTGATACCCTGGAAGGTAAAAACGACGTCCTCCGAGGTCAACGGCTCGCCATCGGTCCATTTGAGGTCTTGGCGCAGATAAAACGTAATGGTCTTGCCGTCCTCTGAGACATCCCAACTCTCGGCGGCGTCGGGAATGGTGCTGCGCGTCACGTCAAGCTTGGTGAGGCGATGGTAGATGTTCTGCATCGCATAGTAGCCGTTGTCGTCGGGCGTGACGTCAGGGCACCAGCTCTGAGGGTCACCACCCGTCTGCAAAACAACCGTGTCGTTGCCGGCAGCCAAGGCAGTCTTGCCGTTGATGCTGACGAAGCTTGCCCCCGCCAACGAAACGCCGGCAGCCAAGGCCGTCTTGATAAGCTGACGACGGGTAATTCCCTCGCTCAAAGCAGAATCCATGGTTGGCTCCCCTTTTTTCTCGCAAGCCGGCGGCGCAACCGGATAGCTCGCACCCCGACCCCACCTCAGATGCAAACGGTCGACAAACGGACGCCCGCATACGCACGGAGATTAGAACACCGCACGTCAACCCAAACCGAGCATGGGCTACCACCACCTATACGAGTTTCAGGTCATGATAACGAACATAGTCGGCCTCGAGCAGACCACAAGCCAGCTGGATGGTCACAAGCGTCTTAATCGGGATGACTCGATAGTCAATCTCACGTTCAAGCTGCTCGCACAGCTCGTCACGGTGAGAGGCCGCGGCGTCGCGCACCCGCTCCAGTGTTGCGCGCTTCTCTGCGCCTAACGCCCCACATCCCTCGGTACCGACATCCCCGGCGGCCTCTTGACGGGCAATCTCGGCTTCACAGGCGCGAACAAGCAGCGTGGCCGTACGGCCGGTAAAGAATTTACGCAGCTGTAGGCTGTCAAAGGCCTCTGCCACAGTAGCGGGCTTGGCGAAATCGGGGTTTTCTTGGACCATGGCGCGGGTCGCATCATCTAACTTGCCCTTGATAAACTCCTCGAACGCGCGCAAGAAGTGATCGGCCGGATCGATAAGCGGCTTGACTTGGGCTAGTAGCTCGCGCAAGCGAGAGAACTCGGCCTCACGCTCGTCGAGGGACAGCAGCATCACATCTCGCCTGGTACGATCGATGGGCGATTTGTCACAGATGCGCTCGTCGTAGAAGTAGGGCATCTCGTTGACGAACTCGAAGGTACCATAGCGCTGCAGGGCATAGTCAGCGCTCGAGGTGCCGCCGGTAATCATCTCGGCCGGGTCGCCCGTACCATACTTCTCCTGGTAGTCATAGTTGTCCATGATGGTGAGCATCTTGTAAAGCGCCGGCGCCCACTCCTGCGCGTAGGGGGTCTCCGGCTCGCCCAGGTGCAGGGGCAACCCTTGGGCCTCCACAATCTCGCGCATCTCCTCCCAGATTTCGGGGGTCTTGTGGGTCTGGTACCAATACACCCCACCAAAGCCCGAGTTGTGCAACGAGTAGATGAAGCGGGGCTTCACCTGGTCGATCAGGTGCATGACCGCCTGCGTCTCAGGCAGGGGATTGTGGAAATGCAGCGTCTTGTAGTCGATGGGAAACGTCCACTCCACCTGCTCGTAGCTTGCGGGGCGGAAGAAGTTGCGCGAGTAGTTGGTGATGGTAAACGGACCCTTGATCCAAGTGTTGAGCGCCAGCGAGTCGGCGTCCCAGGCTTTCACGAAGTACCATGTGTATCCCAGCTCTTCGCGCAGCTCTGCATTGCTGGCCAGACAGCGGGAGAAGTGCTCGATGAGCATGCAACCAATGGGCTCGTTGGGGTGCGGCACGCCAAGGACCAGGGCGGCCGGGCGAATCTCGGCCGCATCGGCAGCCTCGGGGTTTCCCACCTTGAGGCACAGAAGCGGACGGTCTTTACGCGTGCGACCGACCTCGAAGAGCTCCACCGTCTCGGGGAACTCGGCAGCAAGGGCTCGGCTGCTTTCGTCGAGCTCGTCAGGGGTGAGAAAAACCTGGTAGTCTGGGACGGTGTCCACAACCTGCTGATAAATCGGCTTCATGAAGCACAGTTTCCTCTCTGTTTTCCTGCCGTCCACCCCCGGGCAGCAACGGCTCCGACCGCAAAGCTGGCCAGAACCCCATCCTCTTTGCAGCGCACCCGACAACGTGCCCGTCAGACGTCTACGGCAACCTAGAAGTTATCTCTTACATACTCCGCCATCATGAGACCGCAGGAAAGCTGGATGGTCACGAGCTTCTTGATTGGCACAACCTGGTAGTCAAAGGCTTCTTCAAGCTCGGCGGCAAGCTTCTCGTAGGCCGGCCGGGCGGCCTCGAGGGCCTTCTCGAAAGCGGCCCGCTTTTCAGGGTCGTCATCGCCTGCAGCCTCCATAGCGTCCAGCTCGCTCTCATTGGCACGTACCAGCATGCCGAATGAGAGCAACTTGTAGAACTTGGTGACAAGCAGGTTGTCGAACACCTGTGCCACAGTGGCGGGCTGTGCAAAAGCCGGGTCCGTGGCAATCATCTTGCGCGTCGCATCATCGGAGCTATCGCGGGTAAACGCCTGGATGGCAAGCATGAACGGGTTCTCGGGGTCCATATACTGCTGGGAGACGGCCAAGGTGGTGCGCAGGAGGGCGCTGTTCTCCTTGCTCCAGTCCAAGCTCTCGGTCACCACGTCGCGCCGGATGCGCTCCGTTGGCGACTGATCGTCGATACGCGGGTCGTAGAAGTAGGGCAGCTCGGTAAGGAAGGTGAACGAGTCGTACTTCTTGGCGGAGTAGCCACCCGAACAGTCGCCGCAGACGATGTCTTCGGCCGGGTCTTTGCCCGGCTCGCCGTATTTCTCAAGGTAGTCGTACTGCTGCTCGATGCCCAGCTCCTCATAGACAGCCGGGGCCCACAACACGCAATAGGGGGCCTCGGGCTCGCCCAGGTTAAGCGGCACGCCCTGGTCAAGGGCGACCTGGCGCATGTCCTCCCAGATTTCGGGCGTCTTTTTGGACTGGTACCAGTACACCCCGCCGAAGCCGGCGTTGTGCAGCGAGTAGATAAATGCGGGTTTGATCCGGTCGATCAACTCTTTCATGGCCGTGGTCTCGGGCAGAGGCGCGTCAAAGTGCAGCGTTTTGTAGTCGATAGGCCACGTCCAGTCGACCTGCTTGAAACCCGCCGGGCGGAAGAAGTTGCGCGAGTAGTTGGTGATGGTAAACGGTCCCTTGAGCCAGCCCCTGTTGAGTTCGAGGGAGTCGGCGTCCCAGTTCTTGACGATATACCAGGTGTAGCCAAGCTCCTCGCGCAGCTCCGCATCGCTGGCCAGACAGCGCGCAAAATGCTCGGTAAGCATGGTGCCGATGGGCTCGTTGGGATGCGGCGTACCAAAGACCAGGGCACTCTTGGGGCCATCGCCGATTTTGAGGCACAGAAGCGGCCTGTCTTTGCGCGTGCGGCCGATCTCGAAGAGCTCCACTGTCTCGGGGAACTCGGCGGCAAGAGCCCGGCTGCTCTCATCGAGCTCGTCGGAGGTGAGAAAGACCTGGTAGTCGGGGATAGTGTCGACAACCTTCTGGTACACGGGCTTGAGTGCCATGATGACCTCCTCCAAGCAGGCATGTCGAATATGCACGGTACACGACGGAACGAAAGGGCGCAACGCGAGACAAGCGCTTCCAGGTATGGAAAGGGCTGCTCACCAAAAGGGTCCCGCGTGGCCTCGGGACCCTGAGAAATCCGACCTAGTCCAAAGCCTCCTGAACCTGATCGGCTCCCTGGTCGGGTTGATCGAGGTTCCAGCACGTAGCCCAATGGCCGGAGCCCACATCGACGCGGCGCGGGTACTCGATCGAGCAGCGATCGCATGGCTTAAAGCAGCGGTCGGCGAAATAACAGCCAGGACCTGGGTTCACCGGTGTGGGCGGCTCGCCTTCGATGGGAATGGGCGTACCCAGATCGTCGGGATCGATGCTCGTGCAGTTGCTGATAAGTGCCTGCGTATAGGGATGTTGCGGGTTCTTTACCACATCGTCGGCCGTGCCGAACTCCACCACGCGGCCCAAGTACATGACCGCGATGTAATCCGAGACGTTGCGGGTGATGGCGATGTCGTGGCTGATGAACACCATGGCGTTGTTCTGCCCGCGACTCACGCTGATGAGCATGTTGATGATGTCGGCACGCACCGACACGTCGAGCATCGAGACGGGCTCATCGGCCACGATGAGGCTGGGCCCCAGGCTCATCGAACGGATGATGGAAACGCGCTGCAGCTGGCCGCCCGAAAGCTCGTGAGGGAAACGGTCCATAACATCCTCGGCCGGATGCAGGCCACCCTCCTCCAGCATCTTGAGACACATCTGGCGACGTTCCTCGTTGTTGGCGCCGATGTGATGGATCTTGAGCGGACGCATAAGAATCTCGCCCACGGTGTCGCGCGGGGTAAAGGTGTCGAACGGGTTCTGATAGATTATCTGCACCGTGCGGCGGAACGAACGGAAGTCGCGCTTGATCATCTGGCCCGTCGACTCGCCGCCGATGTAGACGTCGCCGCTCGTAGGCTCCTCCAAACGGCACAGCATGCGGCCGAGCGTCGACTTGCCGCAGCCCGACTCGCCGATGACGCCCAGAATCTCACCGCGCTCAAGCGAAAACGAAACGTCGTCGACAGCTTTGACCCACGGACGTTTGCTCTTGGGACCCTGGAAGATCTTGGCCGTCTTATGCGGGTACCATTTGGTGATATGGTCAACGCGGACGAACGGCTCCTTGCCGCCTCCCTGCACCGTGGCCTGCTCGGGCATCGCGGTGCTACTCGTTGCCGTCGAGGCCATCGCTGTCTCCTCCCTCGTACAGCCAGCACTTCACCGTGTGGCCGTTCTCGAACTTAACGATGGGCGGCCGCTGCTCGCGACAGCGCCGCGCGGCATGCGCGCAGCGCGGAGCGAACGGGCAGCCAGGCTGCTCCTCGGCCAGGTCCGGAAGGAAGCCGGGGATGGACTTGAGTTGGGTGATCTCTCCCTTCAGCGAGGGAAACGAGGCCAGAAGGCCCTGCGAGTAGGGGTGCTGGGGGTTCTTGAGCACGTCGTGAACCTTGCCGCATTCCATAATCTCGCCGGCGTACATCACGGCCACGTCGCTGCACGAAGCGGCAACGACCGACATGTCGTGCGTAATCATGATTCGTGTGGTGTGCAGCTTCTTCTCCAGACCCTTGATTTCCTCGAGAATCTGGCTTTGCGTCACCACGTCCAGGGCCGTGGTCGCTTCGTCAAAAACCAGCAGGTCGGGCTGGTGCATGAGGCTGATGGCGATGGCCACGCGCTGCAACATGCCGCCAGACATCTCATGAGGGTAGAGGTTGTACACGCGGTCGGGCAGGTTCACCAGGCGCAGGAGCTCGACCATGCGGGAGCGGATCTCC
This sequence comes from uncultured Coriobacteriaceae bacterium, assembly GCA_964619775.1. Lineage (GTDB taxonomy): Bacteria > Actinomycetota > Coriobacteriia > Coriobacteriales > UMGS124 > CAZUFB01. The sequence continues at coordinate 2,553 of CAZUFB010000076.1, read as the reverse complement.
TCTTTGGTGGCCTTGGGCTCGTGCACGTGGTAGATGTCCTCGATCTGCTTTGAGATGCGGTGCACCGGCGACAGCGCGTTCATGGCCTTCTGGAACACGACGGAGATCTGAGTCCAGCGAAGCTGGTTCATGCGGTCGTTGTCGATCGCAAGCAAATCTTCGCCCTTGAACAGGGCCTCGCCCGTGACCTCGGAGCGTTTGGGATCGAGCAGGCGCAAAATGCCCATGGCGAGCGTCGACTTGCCCGAACCCGACTCGCCCACGATGCCCAGCGACTCGCCCGGCATGAGGGCAAACGAGGAGTCGCGCACGGCATGGACGCGCTTGCCGCCGCGTCCAAGGTAGGTGACGTTGGCATCGCGAACCTCGAGCAGCGGCTGTCGTTTGGCAGCCTGGGCGGGGGCAGCCTCCTGCCCAGCATGCGTCCGTTCGGCGACAACAGGCGTCGCCTGCTGCTTTTGGACCTTCACCTGAGACATGGCTATCTCCTCCCCTTGCGCCGAGGGTCAAGCACGCGGTTCAGGCCGTCGCCTAGCAGATAGAACGTGAGCACCGTAATGACGATTGCGACGCCGGCGAACACCGAAATCCACCAGGCCGTGGTGATGTAACTCTTGCCGTTGTAAATCATCTGGCCCCAGCTGATGATGTTGGGGTCCCCCAGACCCAGGAACGACAGGCCTGCCTCGGTGAGGATGGCTCCCGACATACCCAACGTGGTGTTGGCAATGACGGGGAAGATGCCGTTGGGGATGATGTACTTGACAAGAATCTGCGCACCGCTCTCGCCCATGGCCGTGGCTGAGCGCACGAACGTGCGTTGGCGCAGCGACAGGGCCTGCGCCCTCATGAGTCGGGCGTTGCTTGGCCATGTCGTGAGTCCTATGCAGATCATCACGTTGGTGATGTCACTTCCGAACAGGGCAACAACCAGAAGGATTAAGAAGAACGAGGGAATCATCATAAAAATGTTGATGATTTCGGAAACAACAGTGTCGACCTTGCCTCCGAAGAATCCCGCGATGCCGCCCACAACGACGCCGATGCAGGCGGATATGAGCGCCGAGACCAGCGCGACCGACAGCGACGTCCTGGTACCGCGGATAATCATGCTCAGAATATCCTGGCCGAGGTTGTTGGTGCCCAGGACATGCACTATCTCCTCACCGTTGACGTTGGTCCCGACCTCGCCGGGGGCCGCCAGGACATCGTTGCCATAGTAATACGGGTTGTCCGGCTCGATCACGGGGGCCATGATCACAACGAACAGCAGGAACAGCAGCAGGATTACACCTGCCGCGAGCTGCCGGTCACTGAAGGTTGTCTTGAAAAGCCTGCTTATCGTCTTCATCTGCCGCACCTAGCCATCACTCGTAGCGGATACGGGGGTCAAGCGCCGCATACACGAGGTCGACGATCAGCATGACAACAGCGACGCAAATGCTCATAACCAGATAGATTCCCATCAAAGTGGGATAGTCGCGCTGGCTGATAGCGGTCAGCACCAAGCGGCCCATGCCCGGCCAAGAGAACACCGTCTCTATGAGGGTGACACCGGTGATGAGGTAGGCCATGCCTATACCGAACATCGTGACCGTGGGCAGAATGGCATTGCGCAGGACATATCTGCCGTAGATGCGCTTCTCGGGCATACCCGTGGCGCGCAGGGTGGTGACGAAGTCCTCGTTCATGACTTGGAGCATCGAGGACTTGGCGATACGGAAATACTCGGGAACCAGCACGATGACCAGGGTGAGAGCCGGCAGGATCATGTGTCTGGCAACGTCGAGCACGTACTCTATGCCCTGGTAGTTGACGCGTGCCGTGGTCATGCCATAGCTGGGCAACCATCCCAGCATCGAGGAGAACAGTATGATGAGCATAAGGCCGAGCCAGAAGGAGGGCAGCGAGCTTGCCACGTAAGCGCCGCCGGACACGGCAAAGTCAAAGACGCCGCCCTCGCGCTTGGCCGCACGCACGCCAGCCAGCGTGCCAAGGATCGCAGCGATGAAATACGCAGTAAAGCCTAGGAGGAGGGTGGCGCCGACACGCTCGCCGATCATATCGGTGACCGGACGGTTGTACATGTACGAGTCGCCCAAATCGCCGGTGAGGGCCGTACCGAGATACTTGAAAAATTGCACGATGAGTGGCTGGTCGAGGCCGTACTTCTCCTCGAGCGCCGCACGCATGGCCGGATCGTCGGTGTTGGGCCCCATCAAGGCGGTCACCGGATCGCCGGGCGCCGCATGGATAATGACGAAATTGATGGCAAACACGGCAAATACCGTGAGAATGCCGGAGAATACTCGCCGTATCATGTATCTCTTCATGGCCTCACTCTCCTCACCGAACGTCATCCTTCCCGCGCCACATTCCCAACGCGTCGCAATCCTGTGCACAACGGCCATCGGGACACGCCACCGTTGTCGTAGGGGTTAAGTATGTCTCAAAACGGCCATATCGGATTAATTAGAAACACAGCGTTTATCATGACAAAAAGGCAAGTGGCGTTTTTCGGACGGCATTCGGTCTGGCGGCGGCCACGGCGGT
>CAZUFB010000075.1:0-9660 GCA_964619775.1 uncultured Coriobacteriaceae bacterium | reverse complement strand
CGGGGATTTTCAGTCCCCTGCTCTACCAACTGAGCTATCTGGCCGCGCGAAAGCGCTTGACTACTATAGCAGAGAAACTGTCCGCGTCAACAAGGAATTTGGGGCGGATTCAAGTTGTGTGCTGGCCGTGAAGACATGACGGCGAGCATCTACCACCATGGGAAGGACGCGGCCCGCGACAAACCTTGGATGGTGCCCGAGGTGAGACTCGAACTCACACGACCGAAGTCGGAGGTTTTTGAGACCTCTGCGTCTGCCATTCCGCCACTCGGGCACGCGCCGCGTCGCGCGACGGGACGTATCATACCCCACCGCCAGGCCGTTCGTCGCGAGGTTTGCACATTTGCCCCTGAGAAATACAGGAGCGGCGCGGCACGCAGGCGCGGCGTCCGTAACACTACAGACCACCGCGGCATACGTCTGTCAGGCAGACGACCCCGCCGGGCTCGGGCCACGGGCCCGCGGACGCCTCGCGTTCAAGGACCGCGACGGCTCCCGGACACGAGCGCACCCGGCCTGGTCGCACCGCGCGGAAGACGGCCAGCACCGTGCCGCCGCGGTCGAAGAACGCGAGGTCGAGCGGGTACGCCATGCCGAATGTGTGCACCGACGGACAGCGCACCAGCAGCAGGGCGTTGCGGCCCAGATCGCCCGGAGCGGTCCCCAACAGGCCGCGCATGCGGTCGAGCACCCCGACGGCGCAGCGACACCGCAGGTCCTCGCCTCCGGGCAGGCAAAAAGCCGCCGTGGTGCGGCAGGTGCGGCGGCGCAGCGGTTCGAACACGCCCAGGCTTCCCATCTCCCGACATCCTCTCTCGCTTGCGGACCGCCTTAGAACACCACGCCCGAACGGTAGCGATCCACCACGAACGACCGCACATGCTTGAGCTCGACGGGCACCGCGGCGTCGAATCCGGCCACCGAGAAGCCCGAGGGCCACGGGGTGTACGCCATCGTGCAGACGTAGCGCGTGAGGTGCGGGGCCATCGTGAACCCCGCCCCATCGGACAGGTCATCCCACACGATCTGTGCCTGCACGGTCACCGTCACGCCCCGCAGGCCGTCCATCGCCTCGGTCAGGGCCACGGTCACCTCGTGCTCGTGCGCACCGCCTCCCTCCTCCCCCGCCGGGGAGACGGCCACCGCCATGACGGTGTCGGGCACCACGCGGTCAAACCGGGCGGCCGCCTCGAGAAACCACATGAGGTTGAGCACGACGACGGCCACCACGAGCATGACCGGGGTGAGGACGGCCATCTCGACGACCATCTGCCCCTCCTCCCCCGCCCGCCCGCGCAGGCAGGCACGCGCACGGGCAAACGGGCCCGCGAAAACGGCGGGGGTCGGCGGCTCCGCACCCCGCATCATGCGGCCGTCCCCAGGTCTGCCAGCCATCCCAGGTCCATCTCCAGGGGTATCGACAGGTCGGTGCCCGGGATCGAGAACTCGGCCACGGTGAGCTTATCCGAACCGGTCAGGGTCTCGACGAACACGCCGAGCGCCGCCAAGACGGCCTGCGGACCCGCGTCGGCGTCGACCGTCTGCATCGTCACGACCATCGCCCGAACGGCCCCGTACCAGTCGTTGCCCGCACGGTTCATGACGTCGACGCTGTTCGTCAAAACCGGTTTTTTGACCGACATGTCCGCAGGCTGCAGCCCCGTCAGCGTCACCGCGTCCTCGAGCGCCTCTCTGAGCCAGGTCGAAACCCCGCTCATGCCGAGGGCGAACAACCCCCGAAACGCCGACTGCATGGTCTCGGTGAAGGCGCGGTAGCCGTCGCCGTAGGCGGCGAGCAGGCCGCCCCATGCGGACATGACCGCATCGAGCACCGCCGAGACACCGCCGACCACCCCTCCCTGGGCGACCAGGCCGTCGAAGAAGCCCGCGAGGACGTTGTTGCCCGACGTCGCGTCGTCACGCGCCAGCACGGCGGCCGCAACCGCGACGCGGGACGGTATCGAGGCGCCGCCGCTCACCACCGTCGCCAGGTCACCGGGCACGACGTGGGAGGACGGGTCGGCCACGACGCACAGGCATCCGTACCGACCGGGCGGTGCAAGCTCGACGCGCACCGTCGACAGACGCTCGAGCGCTTCCTGGAACAGGTCGGTCGCCTGGCTCGACGCCTCGCGCGCCGCGGCCTCCTGCCGAGCCTGCTCGGCGCGGCGCGCCTCGTAGTCGCGCGACGCCTCGACCACCAGGCGCCAATGGTGCTCGAACCCGTTACTGATGGAGGTCGACGCCGCCGGGGCGCGGCCCAGGTCGACGACGGTGAACAGGCACACCGGGCATTCCACGCACGCCCCCGACTCCTCGTCGGCCACGCTCGCGTAGCCCGCCGAAGGGCCCGTGGCCCCGGGGCACCCCGCGTAGCTGTGTATCGTCCTGCCCGCCTCCTCCTGCGTGCAGGGCCACACCGCGTCGGTGTAGAGGCTCGTCCCTCGCACGTCCGAGGTGTTCGCCGGCAGTTCGCGCAGGTCGCACACGACGGTCCCGTCGTCGTTTTCGGTGTAGGAGCTCTGGCTCACCTGCTCGTACGCGTACCGGTAGAACGCCGCACGCGCCGCGGAGCGCGTGGCTTCGGCAGGCGTGCCGTCCACGGGGGCCTCGTTGGCAAGGCGCTGCCGGTAGTAGGCCCGGGCACGGAGAATGGGCACCCCGAAGTCCCAACCCGTGCTTGTGGGATAGTTCGGGTTGAGCGCCCCCGACAGCCCGGCAAGCGCCTCGGCGCGTTCGCGCATGCTCGGATTGTCTCCGCAGTCCGCACGCCACCCGCGCTCCAAGGCCTCGTCGGCCAGCTGTTTCGCCTCCTCGGCCTGCTGGGCAAGCTCTTCAATCTCGTCCCCCTGCTCCTTGGCCTCCTCCATCTTCTGTGCGACATCGTCGGACGAAAGGTCGCCGAAGTCGCTCGCCCCTTGGAGCGGGTAGGGAATCGCCACGCCCACGTAGGACCCGTCGTCCGAAGAGTTGGCCCGCACGACCGCCAACGCGTTGGCGGCTACCAGGTAGGGCACCGCCTTCTCCAGGCGCTCGAGCCCTTGCGCCGCCGTCCGAGAAAGCTTGGCGCGCGCCTCGAGCACCGACGTCGCCGCCCGCAGCACCGGCGGACCTGAGGCGTTTACCACCGGTATGGCGGACAGGACGAGGCCGATGGAGAGCGTCAGCATCCCGACGAGGCCCATGCTGAGGACCATCGCGTCGAGCACCTGGGCGACCGTGGCGTAAGACGCGACGACGTTCATGCCCGCCAGGGCGCCCGCGTCGGCGACCGCCTGGACGTCGGCCGAGCGCGACGCGACCCATTGGACGTTGGCCAGGCCGAACACGAGGGCGAGCGCCACGAGCACGGCGACGGCCGCCGCAACCGTGGTAGACCCCTCTTCGTCGACGAACAGCCCGACGCCCGCCTCGCACCCCGTGTGCAGAGCGTCGCGGCGGGGCACCCCGCGTCGCTCAGTCCCATATCGACGACCAGTCACCGTAACCCCCTTCCAGCCATGACGGGCGCACCGTAGCCTGCACGGCCACCTCGATGCGGACTCCGCCCGACCCGTCGCCCTCGCCGAGCAGGGAGGCAAGAACGCCGAGCAGGGGCAGGGGCCGCACCGAGGTGCCTATGGAGACGCGCACCGTGCGCCCCTCGCCCAACCTCTCGAAGGACACGTCCCACCCCGCGTCGCCCCCGACGTGAAAGATGTCCACGTCGGGCACGGCGGAGAGGCGGCGCAGGACATAGGCGCGGTACGACTGCTCGGAGACGCCCGACGACGACGGAGGCGTGGCCAGCAGGCGGCACGCCTCCGCCGCCGCGGACTGCATCGCCGCGCGCGTGTAGAGGATGCAGGCCGGCTGCACGAGCAGCGCAAGGCACACCATAAGAGCCGGGAGCAGCAGGGCCGCCTCGACCGTCGCCTGGCCCTCCTCGCAGCCGCACACCGTCCGCCCACAGGCGATCCCGGCGCCGGCACGGTCAGTACATGAAGACGTCGAGCAACGCGCCGGCGGGGTCCGTGCCGCCCACGCCGTGCGAGGCCGCGGCACTCGCCAGGCGCGCGAGGACGCCGTGCTCACCTGCGCGCACAAGGGCGTAAAGGGCGGCGACCACCGCCACGACACCCAGAAAGACGAGCAGGTACTCGAGGGTCGTCTGGCCCTCGTCGCCGCACCGGGGCGTACCGTCAGGGCGGACGCGCCCGAACCGCAACCCGCGATCAGGCCCCTCCTCCCGCCGCGGCCTGCGCCACCGCCTCCTGGCCGAACCTGACCAGCGTGACCGAACACGACGTCCCTCCGTTCCCATCTTCCCGCCCCTCCTCCGACGCGCCGCGCGCATCGACGAGGACGAGCTCGGCCCAGCCCTCGTCCGCGGCGACTACGCACCCCCATACCTGCCCGAGCAGGTCCACGGCCCCGTCATAGGCAAGCGAGACGTCGCCCTGGGCCTCGTACTGCCCGAGAATATCCGCCGCGCACTCCTCAAGCCCGGCCGCGACCTCCCATGTCGCCCGAACACCCAGCCCGCCCGACGCGGTCTCGACAAGCTCTCCGAGGCGCGCACAGACGTCCAAGTCGGTCACGTCGCGGCCCACCGCGCTGCCGTCGCGCACGGCGTCGGACTCGTCGGCAGGCGGGACGACAGCCTCCAGAACCTCCTCGACGCTCACGTCCTCGGGAGCCGCCGCGGAACCGGTGCCGTCGGCCGAAACCGCCCCCTCCCCGCCGCACGAACGCACGGCGAGGCAGAGGGCGACGACCGCCAGCACGGCCGCGCACACGAGGGCGACCGCCGGCGCGCGCTTGGCACGCACGGGGTTCACAGCCCGTTGATGGCACCGGCGATGCTGTTCCACAGCTCCTGGATGCGCCCCCGGAACAGCGCGATGGCCGCTATGGCGATCACGACAAGGATGCCGACCAAAATCGCATACTCGGTCGTCCCCTGGCCCTCCTCCTCGCGCAGCACGACGCTTGGCCTGGCACCCGCCCGCGCGGGTAGCCTCGGCGCGCCGCCGGGTTCGTAGGCTCGCAACAGGGATCTCAGACACGACCACGTCCCAGCCAGGCGCCCGGCCCCGAAGAGCCGCAGGCACCCTGCGCGCACGTGCAGCATGCGCAGCACGCGCAGCCAGCCTGCCTTCTCCGGCACGTACCGGGCCGGGCCCGGGACCGCACGAGGCAGCGCCCGCACCACCCTGCGCACGCCGTATCGTCCGCTCTCGACCGTCCTGCCCATAACCGTCTCCTCTCTCGGCCCGCAGGCCGCACGAAACGTCGTCCCTCTCGTCGCGCATCGGGCAAGGCATGAGGCAAGCCCTTAACCCGAGACGGCCGTCGTCAGCGAGGCCAAGATCGGCCCCAGGATCGCCAGGAGCATCGCCGGAAGCACGAGCGTTCCCGTTGGGACGAGCATCTTCACCGGCGCCTTCTCGATCTGTTCGGCCACCGCGGCGCGGCGCGCCTGGCGCACCGCGTCCGCCTGGGCGGTCAGGGTCTTGGCAAGCGGCGCCCCGAACTCGAGCGACTCGGTGACGGTCTCGACGAACGTCGCAAACGCCGGTACGCCGAGCCGACCCGCAAGCAGGCGCAGCGCCTCCTTGCGCGACGCGATGCCCAGCCGCCACGAGCGCATCGCGTCGCCCAGCAGCCCGGCGAGCATCGTCTGGTAGCGCGCGCAGTAGATCTCGAGCGCCGCATCGAACGAGATGCCCGCCGAAAGGCCGAGCGCCACCACGTCGACCAGCTCGGGAAGCTCGTCGAGGCAGCGGGCCCGCTCGTCAGACCGGGCACGGGCATCGCGCGCCGCGCCTACCTTTCTGCCGAACCCCTGCACCAGGTTCCTCCGTACCAGGTCCCGCACCGCGGCGGCGATTCCCTCCCCGCCGCCTGCAAGCCCCCTGCCGCGCGCCTTCCTGCGGGCGCGGGCGCGGCTCAGACACACGGCGAGCCACGACCTGAACGGGGCGTCGCCTAGCATCCAGGCCGCTCCCCCGGACGCCGCGGCCGCCAGCATGCAGGCGGCGACCGCCAGCGCACTCATACGAGGCTCCGGCGCATGAGCCGCTGGACGAGCCCCAGGGCCGTAACGTCGAGCAGCGCCGCAACGCACAGGCACAGCCGTCCGGCCGGCAGGGCGAGACCGGCCCGGTAGTCGGCGGAAAGCAGCACGAGCACTCCCACGAGCACCACCGGCATGGCGGAGACGATTTTGGACGAGAGGCGCACCTGCGAGGTCTTGACCATCAGCTCGCGGCGCAGCCCCACGGTATCGGACACCATGCGCGAGGCGCGCGCAAACAGGTCGTTGAGCGACGAGCCGGTGCGCTGGGATATCTGGAGCGCCGTCCCGATCAGGGCTATGCCGGGCGCCTCGACGCGCAAGCACAGGTCGCCCACCGCCTCCTCGACGGTGCGGCCCGCCTTGATTTCGAAGGAGGCCCTGAGAAACTCGGACCCCATCGGCTCGCCCAGGTTGACACCGACGTGCTCGATAGCCTGGGGCAGCGACTTCCCCGCACCGAGCGCCGCCGACAGCGATCGCAGCACCTCGGGCATCTGCTCGGCGGCGTCGCCGCGCACCGCACGTTCGCGGCGGCCCACCAGCATGAACGCCGCCGCGGCAACCGCGGCGGCCCCCACCGGCAACCCGAGCGGCGACCAGCTCAGCAGCATGCAGAGCAGCATCGACAGCGTGAGCGCCGCGACGAGCAGCGCCACGCACGCACGCCGGGTCAGTTCGAGGCCGAGCGCCGCCAGGGCGTCGCGCAGACGGCCGGAAAACGCCGCGACGGGTGGAAGGTTGCTCAGGCGCACGACCGGCACCCAGTGGCCTACCAGCTCCATCCACGAGACGAACGCCTCCTTGGCAAGCGGGGCCCGACCCCGGGTGCGCCGTCCGCCTCCGCGAGGCGCGGCGAGGACGGCGTCGACGGCCAGGTAGGCCGCCACCGCCGTCAGCACGCAGCCCGGAAGGGCAATGAAGACCTCCATGTCTGCACCTCCTCGGTCGAGACGGTTCCCGCGCGCAGCGCGTCGGCGACATAGTCCGGCTCGCGCAGCAGATCCCAGCAGTCGGCCCGGTCGTCATAGCGGACGCACTCCTCAAGCACGACCTCCCCGTCGGGGCCGCGCGCGCAGACGGTGAGGCCGCCGACGCGCCGCCCTCCGCCCGGCAGGCGCAGCGTCATCACGATGAGGTCGAGCGCCGTGGCGATCTGGCCCTCGATGATCTGCGCCGGCAGGTCGATGCCGAAACGCGCCATGAGCACCAGGCGCAGCACCGCCTCCTCGGGACTGCCCGCATGCAGCGTGGTGAGCGAGCCGTCGTGCCCGGTGTTCATGGCCTGCAGCATGTCGACGGCCTCGCCTCCACGCACCTCCCCCACGACGATGCGGTCGGGGCGCATGCGCAGCGCGTTGATGACGAGATCCCGTATCGTGACCGCGCCGGTCCCCTCGATGGAGGCGTCGCGCGCCTCGAGGCGCACGACATGGGCCCCGGGTGCGAACTTGAGCTCGGCCGAGTCCTCGATGGTCACAATGCGCTCGGACGGGTCGATCTCACGCGACAGGGCGTTGAGCAGGGTCGTCTTCCCCGACCCGGTGCCTCCCGCCACCGCCATGTCCTCGCGCGAGCGCACCCCCAGGCTCAGAAGCCACGCGTACCAAGATGGCAGCGAGCCCAGGTGCACCATCTCGTCGAGCGACACGACGCGGCTCGAGAACTTGCGGATCGTGACGAGCGGGCCGTCGATGGCGACGGGCGGGATCACCGCGTTGACGCGGTAGCCGTTCTTGAGGCGCGCGTTGACGATGGGGCTCTGCTCGTCGATGCGCCGCCCGAGCGGCGCGATGATGCGGTCGATGGCCGTCCTGATCTGCTCGTCGCTCTCAAACACACGTTCGGCCGGATAGAGCTTTCCGCCCCGCTCGTAGTAGAGGAAGCCCGCGCCGTTGACCATGACCTCGGTCACCGCGTCGTCGGCCATGAACGCCTCGAGCGGGCCTAGCCCCACGACGTCATCGACGACCTCGGAAACCAGGCGGCGCCGCTCCGCGTCGCCGAGCGACTCGTAGCCGCCCTCGTTCATGACGGCGGCCAAGGCGACCGCAAGCTCGGTGCGGGCGCGTTGGGCGTCGCCGCCGTCGGCGATGCGGGCAATTTCACGATACCCCAGGCGCTCGACGAGCGCATGCTGCAGGTTTGACCGCAGGCGCGACCAGCGCTGGGAAAACGCCGTGTCGGTCCCGACGTTTTCGAGGACGCGTTCTAGAAGGGACATGGCACCTGCTCACCTCGCTTCTCCTTGCGGTGTTTGCGGAACACGCCCTCGCGGGCGGGCGCGCCTGCGCCCGCGGGCGCCGCCATGGGGGCCGGCTGAGGGGCGCGCGCCGCGAACGCGTCGGGCTGGCAGCCCAGGTCGGCGCACAGGGTGCGGGCCAGGTCGGACGTCGACAGGGCGAAGCGGTTGCGCATGGCCAGCAGCTCGCCCGCACTGCCGATCGAGAGCATCTGCATGACCTCCGCCCCTCCGTCGACCACGCGCGCGATCTGCGGGGTCTGGGCCTCGAACTGCACGCGCGACAGGAAGCCCTCGTCGCGGTGGCGCGGGTCGCAGCGGTTCATGACCGTCACGAGCTTCGTCCGCGCCACCCCCATGCGCGCGCACAGCGACTGCAGCGACGCGAGCGACTCGAGCGAGAACGCCCGCTGGTCGGAGACGAGCAGGCACCGGTCGGCCACGTCGAGCACCTGCGCCACGACCTCGTTGACGCCCGTGGGCAGGTCGACCACGGCCACGTCGGCGCCCGCGCGAGCGGCGCGCAGCAGCCTCCCCGCCATGCCCGAAAGCACCTCGGCCTGCTCGGGCGCACGGCAGAACTCGTAGGCGGCCAGACAGCGCTCGGGGGTCGTGCGGCAGCGCGCCAGGGTGCGCGCGTCGACGCGCACCCGCTCGGGCGGGGTGCCCACGTCCATGAGCCCGTCCGTCTCGTCGGCGCCCAGGTAGCCCAGGCACGTCCCGAACTGGAAGTCGAGGTCGACCAGTGCGACCGCGAGCCCTTCGCGCGCCAGGGAAAGCGCGGTGAGCACCGCCAGGGCCGTCTTGCCCACCCCGCCGCGCGGCGAGGCGAAGCACAGGGTGGGGACGTGGCCGTCCTCCCCCGCCACGGCGCACTCGAGCTGGGGCAGGCAGACCACAGGCCGGCGCACGACCGGCTCGGTCGCGACGCCGCCCACCGCGCGCGGCCCCTGCGCCCCGGTGCCCGGCACCCCCTCGGCTCCTGCCGCCGGAGCGGCCCGCTCACCGTCGGCCGCCGACGCGGGCCGGGCAGGCGCCGAGGCCGAGGCGGGCCCGGCCGCGGTCCCGCCGGAAGCCGCCAGCGGCTGCGCGGTCCGCGGATGCTCGGAAACCCCGGTGCGCGGCAGCCGCCCCAATGACCGAAGCGAGGGGGCCGAGGCGCCGCCGTCAACCGCAGGAGGGGCGGGAGCCTGCCGGGGCGGCGCCGGGACGGGCGGGGCGACAAACCCGTCGGGCTCCTCGAGGTCGTCTGCAACCGGGAGGGCCGGGACAGGGGCCGTCTGTCCCGCATCCTGCAAAACGCGTTCTGCGGCGGGCTCGCCGTCCGCCCGCTCCTCCGCCGCGTCCGGACTGCGGGAGG
>CAZUFB010000074.1:1780-9678 GCA_964619775.1 uncultured Coriobacteriaceae bacterium | reverse complement strand
ACATCGCCGTCAACGGCGCCCCTTGCAAGCCCTTTGCAAGGGGCGCTGCCGGCAAAACGGCCGGTGTAAAGGACTCTTGACGGACAAAAACTCGCCGAGGCGCACCATGTCGAAGCCTTTTGACGGTATGATGCCGACCGCTCTGCCATGCTTCTCTCAGGCAGGATCGCACCGGACGACCGAGGTGGAAGAGGGCGGGACATGGAGACGGGGAAGACCATACGCGAGATGCGCACGCGGGCGGGAATGTCGCAGGACGACCTTGCGGCGCGCGTCTACGTGAGCCGCCAGACTATCAGCTCATGGGAGAACGGCAAGACCTATCCCGACCTCCAGAGCCTGCTCATCCTTTCCGAGGCCTTTGGTGCGTCCATAGACGAAATCGTGAAAGGAGACGTGGCAATCATGGAGAAGGCTGTCGAGAGGAACATAAGGACGATCAAGTACCTCGGACTTGCCATGGCGGTGTTCCTGGCAGTCATACTGGGCGCCTTGGCCTGGTTTGTCGTGCAGGTGGTGTCGTGGGGCTGGACGATCCAGCAGACGCTGCCGACCCTTGTCCTTGCCGCCGTGTCGTACGGGGCCGCGATGATGGCGGCCAAGTGGGCGGAGTGTCTGAGAAGAGACGAAGACCTTGCCACGTACTCCGAGGTCGTCTCGTTCGTGAAGGGCGAGGCGGTCGAGCGCAACCCCGAGCGGCGGCGTGCCGAGCAGATGGCGCCGGCTCGATGGGTGACGGCAATAAAGGCGGTCGGAACCGTGCTTCTGATCATCATGGTCGCGCTCGCCGTGCTCAAGGTCGCCTGGGGCATCGACGTGTTCGGCATGGTGCTTGGATCATAGCCGCACCGAGGGGACCGAAGCCTGCGAAGGCGCGAGATCGCCCTCGGCGCCGGCCTTCGACGTCGCACCTTCGGCGACGGGGCGCGCCGATATCGCCGGGCTCCTTCAACCCGCAGGGCGCATGCTGTGGCGGTTTTAAGGTTTCCCCAAGCTTTCGACCCATCGCGTGGAACGGCCGTGCTCCGTCGGGGAGGCGGCCGCGGGGTCGGCTATGCTTAAACCTGCAAGGTCGACATCCTTGTCGAAGGGCCCTTCGTTGAATGCAGGCGGCCGCGGCGGCTTGCAGGGTACGTCCGACGACCCGGCGGTTTGCGCCGTCGGGCTTTTTGCGTGCGGACCGCATCCTGCTTCCGCCGCGCGCCCCTTCATGGACCAGCGAAGGAGCCGCGTATGATCGAAGTCTCTCATCTCTGCAAGTCGTACCAAGGCACGTGCGCCCTCGACGATGTGTCCTTCTCGGTCAAAAAGGGCACTATCTGCGGGCTGCTCGGGCCCAACGGCGCCGGCAAGTCCACAACGATGAACATCATGGCGGGCTGTCTCGCGGCGTCGTCGGGCGAGGTGCGCTACGACGGCATGGAGATCTACGCGAACATGCGCGAGGCGAAGCGCTCCATAGGCTACCTGCCCGAACTTCCCCCGCTCTACCCGGAGATGACCGTCTACGAGTACCTGGAGTTCGTAGGGCGCGCCAAGGGGCTGTCTGCGGGGGAAACGCAGGAGGAGGCCCGGCGGCTCAGCAGCGCATGCGGGCTCGACGACGTGTTCGAGCGGCTCATCAAGAACCTCTCGAAAGGCTACCGCCAGCGCGTCGGCATCGCCCAGGCCCTGGTGGGAGACCCGCGCTACGTCATCCTCGACGAGCCCACGGTGGGCCTCGACCCGGTGCAGATCGTCGAGATACGCGACCTCATCCACCATCTTGCCGGCAGCCGCACGGTGTTGGTGAGCAGCCACATCCTTTCCGAGATACGCACGATGTGCGACCGCATCGTCATGATCGCCCACGGCCGCGTGGTGGCCGACGACACGCCCGCCAACCTCGAGCGCGCGTTCTCGGCGGGCCGCCGCAGCATCGCCGTGTGCGCGGCGGCCTCGCCCGACGCCCTGCGCGCGGCACTTGCCGAGGTTGCGGGCGTCAGGCAGGTCGAGGTGGCCGCAGGCGACGAGCCGGACACGGCGTGGGCGACAGTTGCGGTCGACGGCGACGCCGACCTGCGCCTGGCGGTCGCGCGCGCCCTGCTTGACGCACGGCTTCCCGTGCTCGAGATGACGGCCCGCAAGGTGTCGCTCGAAGACGTCTTCATCGAGCTTGCGGGTTACGACGACCGAGGAGGCGACGTCGCCCCCGGGCTCGACGACCCCTGCGGTTCTGCTGCCGAGGAGGCGAACGCCCCATGCTAGCCGTGCTGCGCCGGGACCTGCTGTCCTACATCGTGACGATGACCGGATGGGTGTTCGTCGCGTTCATCCTGGTATTTATAGGCATCTACTCAACGTTCTACAACCTCAACTACGGCTACGGCAACTTCGAGTACGTCCTGTCGTCGCTTACGATGGTCTACCTGCTCGCCGTGCCCATCCTCACGATGCGCTGCTTTGCCGAGGAGCGCCGCCAGGGCACCGACCAGCTGCTCTACGCCCTGCCGCTGTCGTCGGTCAAGATCGTGCTGGGCAAGTACCTCGCGATGCTCGCCGTGCTCGCCGTGCCGCTTGCGGTCTCGTGCCTCTACCCGCTCGTGCTCGCGCTGTTCGGCGACGTCTACCTGCCTACGGCCTATGCGAGCATCTTCGCGTTCTTCCTGCTCGGCGCCGCGCTCACGGCAATCGGCATGTTCGCGTCGTCGCTGTGCGAAAGCCAGGTCACGGCGGCGGTCGTGTGCTTTGCCCTGCTGCTGCTCAACTACTTCCTCACGTCGCTGGCATCGATCGTCCCCAGCGGTACCGCCATGGCGGTGCTCGTGCTCACGCTGCTGATCGCGGTGGCGACGCTGCTGCTCATCATGCTTACTAAAAACGGCATCTTCTCGGTCGCGGTGGGGGTGCTGGCCGAGGCGGTGCTGGTCGCGGTGGCGGCCTTCAACGGCAGTGCGCTCGAAGGCGTCGTCCCCGACGTGCTGGCCGGCCTCTCGCTGTTCGACCGGTTCTCCCCGTTCGTCAACGGCATATTCGACCTCACGTCGGTGGTGTTCTATCTCGCCGTCATCGCGTCGTTTGCGTTTTTGACCGTCAACTCGTTCGAGGCGAGGAGGTGGCGCTGATGCGCCCGCTGTTCCGAAAGCCCGGTGCCGACGGGGCCGCCGGTCCCGACGCGCCTGCCGGTTCCGACGGCCAGGCCGGCGGCCGTTCCCCGCGTCGACCTCGCGCCACCCCGGCCCAAAAGCTCGCGCGCGTTGCGACCGGCCTGCGCCAGGCGTTCTCAAAAGAGCACGTTGCGGGCAGGTTCACCGCTCGCTCGTTCAAATCGGGCAGCTACACGGCCTTTTCGTGCGTCGTCGTCATCGCCATCGCGGTGGCGGCGGTGGCGCTGGTCGAGGCCCTGCCGGCAAGCTACACGAGCATCGACATCTCCGAAGAGCAGACCACGGGCATCTCCGACGAGACGCGTGCCTACCTCGACGCTCTCGACAAGGACGTGACCATCTACCTCATCGCCGAGGAAGGGGAGGAAAACTCCTATCTCGAGCTGCTGCTCAGCAACTACGAGACGGCATCCGAGCACATTACGGTGGAACAGCGCGACCCGGTGCTCTACCCCACGTTCGCAAGCCAGTACACCTCCGAGACCCTTGCGAGCAACAGCCTCATCCTTGTCTGCGGCGACAACTCGCAGGTGGTGAGCGTCAGCGAGCTGTACTCGTTCAACAGCTCCACCTACAGCTACGACTTTGCCGGCGAGGCGGCCATCACCAGCGCCATCGTGGCGCTGACCAGCGACGACCTGCCCAAAATCTACCTGCTGACCGGCCATGGCGAGCAGGACCTTCCGTCCGACGTGCAGTCGAGCCTGGAGACTGCCAACTACGAGACGGCCACGCTCAACCTGCTGTCGGAGGGCAGCGTGCCCGATGACGCCGACGTGGTGGTGATGTACGCGCCCAGCTCCGACCTGTCCGAGGAGGAAAAGGACGCCCTGCTCGACTATCTCGAGGCGGGCGGCAGCTTCTTGCTGGTGACCGACTACGACGACGTCGACATGCCCAACGTCGACGACCTCATGAACGCCTACGGCCTCGAGGCGGTCGACGGCCTTGTGGTGGAGGGCGACCCCGGTTACCGGCTCATCGGCTACGCCTACTACCTGCTGCCTACGGTCAACGCGGGCCACGAGATCACCGAGAGCATCGCCGAGGAGGGCGGCTACGTGCTGTTCCCCATCGCCCACGGCATCCAGGCCATCGACCAGTACCGCAGCTCGCTGTCGATAACCCCGCTGCTTGCGACCTCCGACGCGGCCTACGTCAAGACCGACCCCAACAACGCCACGACGCTCGACTACGAGGACGGCGACATCGAGGGGCAGACGCTGGTGGGCGTGGCCGTGTCCGAACAGGTCGACGACGACGTCGAGACGCGCGTGGTGTGGTACAGCTCGAGCTACTTCCTCGACGCTTCGGTGGATTTGCGCGTGGGCGGCAACAACACCGAGCTGTTCGTGAGCACCCTGGCGTGGCTCGGCGGGGCCGACACCACCACCGCGTCGATCGCGGGCCGCAGCATGGGCATCTCGGTGCTCGCGGTTGACGCGACCGAGGCGTCGACGGTGAGCACGTTTATGATCGGCCTGATTCCGGCGGCATTCCTCATCTGGGGCTTCGTTATCTGGCGCGCAAGAAGGAAGGTGTAGCCCCATGGGTGGGAAACAGACGACCGGGACGGCCCCCTCTTCCACAGGGAGCCGGCAGCTGCGCACCATGCTCGCCCTGGTGGTGGTGCTTGCGGCGGTGGTTGCCGTCGTGCTGCTCGTGCCGCGGCTGTTCCAGGAAGAAACCGACGAGGCCGAGACGGTCGAGACCGTCTTGCTGCTTGACGTGGACGCCGACGAGGTGACGTCCCTGAGCTGGACGGGCGAGGACGGCACCGCGGTGAGCCTCGAGCTGGTGGACGGGACCTGGTGCGATGCCTCCGACCCCGACGCCGCGCTCGACCAGGATCTGGTGGCGAGCATGGTGGAGGCCGTGGCGGCCGTGGTCGTGGAGCGCACCGTCGACGCGGACAGCGTCACCGACGAGATGGGCGCCTCCGACCCGCAGGTCCAGGCGACCCTGGGTCTGTCCGACGGCACCCAGGTCGAGCTTGCCGTGGGCGTGTCCACAGCCGACGGCAGCGGCAACTACGTGTGGGTCGACGACGACGGGACGGCCTATATCGTCGACGGAACCCTGGCCGGCGTGTTTGCGGTGACGGTGGCCGACCTCTACGAGATGGAGGAGGGCCCGGGTGCCGCGACCTCCGAGGTGACGTCGCTCACGATCGAGCACGACGGAACGACGCTTGTGCTGCGCTACTACCCCGACGGGTCTGACGCGTCGTACAGCGACAGCTACACCTGGTTTTCCGACGACGGCAGCGGCGAGCAGGCGGCCGACACGTCGGCGGCCCAGGTCCTCGTGAACCTGGTGAACAACGTGAGCTGGACGTCGTGCGCCGACGCGACCTACGACTCCTCCGACTCCTCCGACTACGGCTTCGACGACCCGACGCTCGTGGTAACGCTTGCGTACACGGTGGAGGACGACGAGGACGAGGACGAGGACACGGACGACGAGGACGAAGGCGAGTCCGAGGGCGAAGACGACGAGGACGAGGACGAAGGCGAGTCCGAGGCCGTCGAGCAGACGTTCGTGCTGGTTGTGGGCGCGCAGGCGGAAAGCGGCGACTACTATGCGCAGCCGCAGGGGTCGGACCGGGTCTACACCCTGAGCGCGTCCACCGTCGAGCGGCTGCTCGACGCCACGTCCGCCGGGTTGGCTCCCGACGACGTGCTGCTCATGGACTGGGACACCGTTGACAGCATCGACGTGACCTACGACGGCCAGACCCATACCGTCGCCATCGTGCGGACGGTCGAGACGGACGACGACGGCAACGAGACCGAGGAGACGTCCTACACCGTGGACGGCACCGAGGTCCTTGCCCGCACGGTCGAGAACCTCCTCGACGCGCTCGACGCGCTCGATGCCGAGGGGGAGGCCGTCGAGGAGCCTGCTTCGACCGAGGCCGAGATAACCTTCACCTTCTACCGCTCCACGGAGACCTACTCCGAGATGACCTTGTCCCTCATTCCCTATGACAATAGCTTCTACCTGGTGTCCTTCGACGGCCAGGAGCGCCTGCTTGTCAACAAGAACGACGTTGCCGACCTGATCGACCTCTACGAGAGCCTCTGCGAGGCCCTGTAGTTCGCGTCGACGGCGGCAAAAGCCCCGCAGGACCGGTTCTTCTTCCGGCCCTGCGGGGCTGTCGACGTGGTTTTTGGACTTCCGTTTCTTTACATTTCCGTCAGCTTACATTCCCCTTACAATTGCAGAGTACCGTATCCGCGGCGAGCCATGCGCGGAGGAAGCGGCCCATGACCCGTCCGAGACTGTCGGCTTGAGAAAGGGTCAGGCTTCGCATGGACGTCGTCACGCTTATCGTCGTCGGCTTGGTCATCGTGACCGCGCTCGTGTTCGACTTCACGAACGGGTTCCACGACACCGCCAACGCCATGGCGACCTCGATTGCCACGGGCGCCCTCAAGCCCAAGGTGGCGGTCGCCGCCGCGGGCACGCTCAACCTGGTGGGCGCGTTCTTGTCCACCGAGGTGGCCAGCACCATCTCAGGCGGCATCATCAACGAGGCCGAGGTGGCCATCGGGGCCGAGTTCATCTTCGCGGGTCTGGTGGGGGCTATCGTGTGGAACCTGCTCACCTGGCTCGTGGGCCTGCCGTCCAGCTCGTCGCACGCGCTGCTCGGCGGCCTGGTGGGCGCCGTCATCGTCGGTGCGGGCGTGCAGGGCGTCAACTTCGGCGCCGTGCTCGCCAAGGTGCTCATTCCGGCCCTCGTGTCGCCGATCGTCGCCGGTCTGGCGGCCTTTGTGGCATGCAGGCTCATATTCCTCGTCGTCAATAAGCTGAACGAGGGTTACGTCGAGAACGGCTTCCGCCACGGCCAAACGGTCACGGCCTGCCTGGTGGCCCTCTCGCACGGCACCAACGACGCCCAGAAGACGATGGGCATCATCACGCTGTGCCTTATCGCCGTGGGAGTCCAGCCGTCGGGCAGCGACCCGCAGCTGTGGGTCGTAGCGGCGTGCGGCATCGCCATCGCGGCCGGCACCTACTCGGGCGGCTGGCGCGTCATTCGCACCTTGGGCAAGGGCCTGACCGAGATCAGCACCCCGCAGGGCTTCGCCGCCGAGGCCAGCTCCGCCGCCACCATCCTCGTCTCGTCGCACCTGGGTTTTGCCCTGTCCACCACGCAGGTGTGCTCGGGTTCCATCATCGGGTCGGGGCTGGGCAAGGGCACGGCGGTGAACTGGGGCGTCGCGGGACGCATGCTTGTGGCCTGGTTCGTGACGTTCCCGGCTGCCGGGCTGGTGGGGGCTGCCGCGTGCGCCCTGGCCAAGACGGGCATCTTTGGCGTCGCAGGCGTCGCGGCCATCGCCGTCATCATCGCGTTCGCCATCTTGCGCCTCTCCAAGCGCAACCCGGTCAACTCGATGAACGTGAACGACCAGGCGGACGCCAAGATCGGGTCGGGTGCAGGCTCCAACGCCGCCCAGGTCCAGGCCGCGTAGGCCCGCAGGCGCCGGAAGGGGTATCGAGATGGTTCTCGACGAGGTCATGAATTTCTTCGCTGTCCTGGTGGTCGCGGTCTGCGTTGCCGGTGTCATCAGCGTGCTGTACGCCACCGGCCTGCTTCTGTGGTCGCGCGGCACCGTGGTCGACAACAAGGGCGGCGCGCACATCACGGCCCGCCTGGGCGCGGTCGTGTGTTTCGCGGCATGCGTGGCCATCGTGCTGTTCGCGCTGTGGCTCATGATTCCGCTGTTCCATTAGGGGCGCCTCGGT
>CAZUFB010000074.1:0-1680 GCA_964619775.1 uncultured Coriobacteriaceae bacterium | reverse complement strand
CCGTCGTCGCATCCGCATGCGCCTGTGGCCGTTGTGCGACCGCCCCGTTGCCGGTCGCCCTGCCGGTTTGGTTTCCCGTTTTCCTGTTGCCTGCCAAAAAACCGCCCGGCTCCCAGCGTGGGAGGACCGGGCGGTGTGCAAAGCGCCCCGTCGCGCCTCGCGAAGGGGTTGGCGTGCGCCGGCGCGTGCGCTACTCGATGACCGCGTTGTCGGTGAGCAGGTCCTGGACCTCCTGTACCAGGGTGCACAGCTTGAGGTAGGGCATGCCGTACTGCTCCTCCAGGTCGGCAAGGTCGGTGATGCCCATCGCGGCCTGGAAGTAGGCAAGCACGTCGTCTTCGGTGACCTCGATGCCGGCGTCCTCGGCGATGGCCTGGAACACCAGGTAGGCCTTGGCCGTGAGGTCGAGCGCCTCGCGGTACTGCTCGAACAGCTCCTCGGTGGTCGACACGCCGGCGGCCATCGTGAGCATGTCGGACAGCTCGACGCCGAATGCGTCGGCATAGCTCTGGTATTCGGACACGAGCAGCTCTTCCTGCGAGGTCACGATGATTTCGGGAACTTCGGTGACCTCGGAGTTCTCGGTGACGTAGTTCTGGACGTAGCTGGCGACGGCGTTGGCCTGCAGCGAGCTGGCGATGTCGTCCTCCATCTCGGCCACAGTGGTCCAGCCGTAGGTTGCGGAGAGGTTCTCCTCGACCCACTCGTCGGTGACATCGGGATAGACCGTCTCGACGATATAGTTGATGGTGACCGAGAACACGGCGTCCTTGCCGTTGAGCTCGTCGACGCCGTAGTCGTCGGGGAAGGTGACCTCCACGTCGAAGGTCTCGCCGGGGGTGTGCCCGACGAGCTGATCCAAAAAGTCGTCGATGTACTGGGTCACGCCGATGGTGACCGTGGTGCCGGCGCCGTCGGTGCTGCCGCCGTCGAACTCGACGCCGTCGATGGTGCCCACGTAGTCGATGTTCACCGTGTCGCCGTCCTCGACCGCACGGTCGGCGACCTGCTCGGTGGTGGCGTAGCCTGAGGTCAGGCTGTCGATCTGGGTCTGGACGTCCTCGTCGGTGGGGACGACTTCGTCGCTGGGGATGGAGATGCTCTCGTAGTCGCACAGCGTGACGTAGTCGAGCGCGGTCACGTCCTGCCAGTGGCCGTCGTCGTCCAGGTATTCGCTGTAGCTGAACGAGGAGGTTTCCTCTTCGGTCTCCGAGGCGTCCTCGTCGGAGGATTCGTCGTCGGCGTCCTCGTCGGAGCTTCCGTCGGTGTCGGTGCCCTCTTCGACGTCAGAGGATTCGTCGTCGGCGGACGCCTCGGATTCCACGACGGCGTCGGCGTCCTCGTCGGTTGTCTGGTCGGACGCGATACACCCTCCAAGCAGGGGCGTCGCAAGGGCTGCGGTTAAAAGGAGCGCAACGATTTTGGGCGTGCGGCTCAGCTGCATGGTCGGGTCTCCTTAAAGACGTGCGTGACAGATGCGGTTTACGTTCCCGGTTGCGTCGTGCAGAAAACCGAGCTTGCAAACTTATTCAGTTTAATCTATATGGCTGAAAGACTGGTGAAGAACAGTTCGCAGCAAAGGAGTCTCCGCACTATGCGACTTTGCCCGCGCCTGATTTTGCGCGCACGGGGAGGAGCTGTTTCCTTGGTGTGCCCCGCACGGTCGTGGCCCCTCTCGGG
>CAZUFB010000073.1:0-9740 GCA_964619775.1 uncultured Coriobacteriaceae bacterium | reverse complement strand
ACAGGTTGCACAACTTAGCACAGACCCAGCGGGCAACACCCCGCACGAGCCCCCGGAACCACGGTCAGGCCTTGCAGCCCATCTTCCCCGCAGGTTCGACGGCGTTTGCAAAGCGCGGCGTTTTGCGGCAGGTCGGCGGGACGGCGGGATGCCCTAGGAGGCCGCCGCGGAGGCGCGCTCGAGCACCTGGGCCACCGCGTCGATGATGGCCTCCGAGGTGAACGTGGCGCCCGACGCGGTGTCGACGCCCTCGGTGGTCTGCAGCTCGATAATCTGAGGAATCACGTAGTCCTGGGCCTTCTCGGCCATCGCCGCGACTTCGGAGTTCTGACCCACCCGAATGTCGGTGATGACGCCGCCCTCGATGGTCACCACGACCGGAACCTGGCCGACCTTGCCCATGCTCGACGCGCGGTAGACCCCGTCGGCGTACATGGAAGTCGAGGCCGAAGCCGACGTCGGCGTCGCGGCGTCGCCGACCGTGGAATCAACCAGGCCGACGGGGGCAAACGCGGCGATCGAACAGCCGAGCACAACGACGACACCCGCAGCGGCAACCTTGTATCCGGTCCTCATGCGCTCCTCCAGACCCCGGTGCCTACCGGCTCGCCGCCCGATGGATGCCCCGTCCGCTGCGTGCCAGGCCGGCCTGCGTCGTACTTAGACCCGCAGTTGAACCTGACAGATTAATGGTGTCTCTAACTTACGGAGCAAATGTGGTCATCGTTCGCGCATCGTGCGCAGACATGGATATTACACATGCGACCCAGGACTTGACGAAGCGTAAGGCACAAGCAAGACGCGGCGCACACCGGGCACCCGCTTACGCCCGTCCCGCGGGGAAGGGCTAGCGCATCCCCAGGTTTGCGCGATCGAACGCGTCGGGCCGGGCAAGCGACGCAAGGCGAAGGTAGTACGCCTTGAACTGCTCGGCCACCGCACCCGAGGCGTCGGACGCACCTACGACGCCGTGCTCGTCCGACACGAGCAGCACCTCGTCACCGTCCGCCGACCCCTGCGGGTCGAACGCCACCTGCCTGCCCAACGTTTTCGCCAAGTCGGCAACCAGCGAGTTGGCGCCCGACAGAGGCTTGGACGCGTCGGTGAGCGCGGTGAAGCCGCCGTCCCGAACAACCCATGCGACCTCCCCCTCAACCGGTCGGCCGGCGGCGGAATGCGCCCGTTCGAGCAGCTCGTACACCGTAAGGGCCGGCAGCGGCACGTATTCCTCGATACCCATGAGCGCACGGCCCCGGTCGTCGACCGCCAGCGCCAGCACGCCGTTAGGAAACTCCCCGGCACCCTCGGCGAGGGTCCACTCGATGTGCTGGCGTGCCCACGACGCCAGGCCGTTGCTCACGCCCGCCTGGGCGAAGGCCCGCAGGTGGCGGTTCTTAAGGGGAAGCGCCCGGTTGTGCAGCCGCCAGCGCATCGTGAGGACGGGCTCGCCGACGAACAGGTCTTCGGGGATGGACTCGGACATGCGGAAAAGCGCCTTTCTCTACCGGGCCGCCCGCAACCGCAAGACGGCGGGACGGAGCAAACGTGTCGTACGCCATTGTAGCCGCCCGGCGCCGCAGGCTCGTGCAGGTTGCGCGGATTACGGGCACACGGAGGCATCGCCCGGAGCGGCCCCGTCGCCTGAGGGTTCGGCCTGTCCCGGATGCGCGGAGGCGTTGGAGGCGGAGTCCGAGGGGGCGTCGGCCACCGCGACCCCCGTCGCAGGGACGGCGTCGTCGGCCGTGCGCGCCTTCTGTGCGCCCGACCCGCCCGCCGCGCCTCCCGGCCCCTCCGAACCATCGCCGCCCTTGCGCAGGAAGTACAGCCCCGCCGCGATGGCCGCCACGCCCGGGCCCGGCAGCACGAGCATCGGCACGCCGGCCAGGATGAGCAGCATGCCCACGGCCTTGTTTCCCAGGGGGCCGAAGTCGCGCATGGCGCCCTGGGGATAGACCGCACCGTAGTCGCGCTCGCCGTTGGGCTTCTTGACGTACGCCTCGACCACGACCTTCTGCCCCGTCTTAGGGTTGACCACCGTGTGCGGCCGCGCGTCGGCGGAGCGCATGCCGGCGGCGTTCTCGGTCGCGACCTTCGTGGCCGCCGAACGCACCGTGCCCGTCGTGGCCGCCGTGGCCTTTCTGGCGGCTTCCCCAACCTTCTGGGCCGCCGCCTGCGCCGCGTCCCCCGCCCCCCTGGCCGCCTGGCGCATCGCGGGCTCGGCCTTCTGCGCCGCGTCCTTCACCGCGGCGACGGCCCGGTCGGCGGCGCTCTGCAGCACCGGCGACGCCTTGTCGGCGAACTCGCGCAGCTTGGGGCTCATGCGGTCGGCGAACGCCTCGGTGGCGTCGGCCGCCTTGTCGACGGCGACCTTGGCGTTTGCCAGCGCGGTGTGCGTGCGCGGGTCCTGCGCCACGTCCTGGATCGCCTTGTTGGCCTTGCCCACGCCGTAGCCCACCGCATACGCGGCGTTCGACACGGCCTGCTTGAGCTTGTCCGAAATCCCCACGATGCACCCCCGTGCCGCCTTCGGTCGCTTTGGTTTGGGAGCAGTCCGCGATGCGATATGCCGCGCATGGCGTTGCGCCCGGCTCGCGCGTCTCGTGCGGCGGTTCTGCGAACCGCTCCAGGGACGTATATGCCCAGGCACGGACGCAGCGGAACACCCGACCGGCAAGGTTTGGCGTTCTCCCAGCTTTGACCGCATAAGAAAGGACATCTTGCGAGAAAGCGCAAAACACCCCGGCTCCTCCCGCTTTTGGAGGTCGCCGGGGTGCGCGGCGCGCCGGAACGCAGGCCGCAGGCGTCAGTGGTGGAACAGGCGCATTCCGGTGAAGGCCATCGCGATACCGTAGCGGTCGGCGGTCTCGATGACATTGTCGTCGCGGATGGAGCCGCCCGGCTCCACGATATAGCACACGCCCGACTTGCGCGCGCGCTCCACGTTGTCACCGAACGGGAAGAAGGCGTCGGACCCTACGGTCACGCCGGTCTGGGTGGCGATCCAGGCCTTTTTCTCCTCGGCGGTGAGCGGCTCGGGCTTCACCTTGAAGACCTCCTGCCACGCGCCCTCGCGCAGCACGTCCTCGTACTCGTCGGAGATGTAGACGTCGATGGCGTTGTCGCGGTTGGGCCGGCGGATGCCGTCGACAAACTGCAGGCCGAGCACCTTGGGGTGCTGGCGCAGATACCAGTTGTCGGCCTTGTTGCCGGCCAGGCGCGTGCAGTGGATGCGGCTCTGCTGGCCGGCCCCCACGCCGATGGCTTGGCCGTCCTTGACGTAGCACACCGAGTTTGACTGCGTGTACTTAAGGGTGACGAGCGCCACGATCATGTCGCGCTTCGCAGTTTCGGGCAGCTCCTTGTTGGCGGTCACGACGTTGGCGAGCAGGCTCTCGTCGATGCGGAAATTGTTGTGCCCCTGCTCGAAGGTGACGCCGAAGACGTCCTTGCACTCCAGCTCGTCCGGCTCGTAGTCGGGGTCGATGCGAACGACGTTGTAGCCGCCCTTCTTCTTGGTCTTGAGGATCTCGAGCGCCTCGTCGGTGTAGCCCGGCGCGATGACGCCGTCGGAGACCTCGCCTTTGAGGTAGCGCGCGGTGTCGGCGTCGCACACGTCGGACAGGGCCGCCCAGTCGCCGTACGAGCACAGGCGGTCGGCACCGCGGGCGCGGATGTAGGCGCAGGCGACGGGGCTCAGCTCGCCGGGCTCGTCCACAAAGTAGATCTGGCGGTCGACGTCGGACAGGGGAAGGCCCACGGCGGCGCCGGCCGGGCTCACGTGCTTGAACGACGCGGCCGACGGCAGGCCGGTGGCCTCCTTGAGCTCCTTGACGAGCTGCCAAGAGTTGAAGGCGTCGAGGAAGTTGATGTAACCGGGCTTGCCGTTGAGCACTTCGACGGGAAGCTCCGACCCGTCCTTCATATAGATCTTGGAGGGCTTTTGGTTGGGGTTGCAGCCGTACTTGAGCTCGAGTTCTTCCATGGGGGGTCCTTTCGGGGTCGAGAAGGTCGGGGTGGTCGGCACAGGCGGTGTGCGTGCGGAGCGGTCTAGGGCAGCCCGCAAAACACCGCGCGCCGTTGCGCTCGGCGGTTCTGTGGACCGCCCTAACCGCTAGTCTCCCAGGTTCTTGTTGTAAAGCGTCACCGCGCCGGCCACGTTGGCGTAGAGCGAGACCTTGTTGTCGGGGTTGAGGGCAGCCCAGACCTCGTCGGGGGCGGGCAGGGCCACCTCGACGGGCTCGCCGGCAAACGTGGGCAGGGGGTCGCCGTCCCCCTGGTAGGTGCTGATGAAATAGCCCGCGCCCTCGTCGCAGCCCTCGTAGCAGAAGAACTCGCGCAGGCAGCGGCCGGCGTGGTGCTTGAGAATGCTCATCTGGAACGACCCGTCGGGGTTGACGACGGCCGAGATGCGCGGCGTGAAGTTGGGGGCGTCGGGCTCGTACTCGCGCGCCATGCAGCCGGCGAAGAAGTCGCCTTTCTCGACGATGGTGTCGGTCTGGTCGCCGTTGGTCACCACGAGCTTGTCGCCCATCGTGCGCACCGGGTGGTAGATGATGAGGCTCGGGTCGGCCAGCAGCGCCGGGTCGTGCGCCTCGGTGCGGATACCGTCGTCGGTGGCGAGGAACACGCGGTTGCGGCTGTTGGTGCTGCGGCCCATGATCCAGTAGTACACGCAACCCTTGCCCACCACGATGCCGCGGCCGGGGTAGGGGTTTTCCTTCAGAAGCTCGAGCAGGTCCCGCATGGCGCATCCTTTCCTGTAGCGGCCCCGTCCCAAGGCGGGGCCGGCCGGCAACGTCCGCCGCGCCCTCCCGCAAACAAAAAAGGCAAGCCAACCTCGACGCGGACGCGAGAACGGCTTGCCCAGACGGTCGGCTATGGCGAACCCGCGCCGCTCCCCCGTGGTGCTCCACGATTACCCGTCAGTGGCAGCGCGTCTTGACACGGGGCCAGTGTACCACGCGACCGCAAAGCGCAGGGCGCGCCCGACGCCCCCTACACCAGAGCGTCAACCTCGACCGCCAACGCACCGTCCCAGATGCCGGCCGGCGCCCTTCCCGCATGGACCTGCACCCTATGGGCCTTCTCGGCAGCGCCTTCGGCGCCCGGCCGGACGGGCGGGATGCGCCGTACAATGGGACGGCGCAGAACCGACGGGCGCCGCAGCACCGCGCGCCCGAACGCATCGAGAAAGGCAAGCCGCCCATGAAGCTGTTCGTATACGCCATGCGCGAGTTCGACGAGCTGGGTTTCTTCACCGACCTCTGCCGCGAGCACGGCATCGAGTTCGGCTACTCGGCCTCCTATTGCACGCCCGAGACCGCCGACCTTGCCGCCGGCTACGACGCGATCAGCGTGACGCCCGTCACCATCGACCGCCCGCTCGTCGCGCGCTTCAAGGAGCTCGGGGTGAAGGCCATCGCCACCCGCTCCATCGGCGTGGACCACATCGACCTCGACGCCTGCCGCGAGCTGGGCGTCCGCGTGTCGCACGCCGCCTACGACCCCGAGTCGGTCGCCAACTACGCCATCATGCTCGCGATGATGTGCCTGCGCCGCATGCCGCAGATCCTCGACCGCGCCCGCGTGCAGGACTACACCCTCAAGGGCAAGATCGGGCGCGACATCTCGGGCTGCACGGTGGGCATCGTGGGCACCGGGCGCATCGGCGGCACGGTGGCCGCCCACCTGAAGGGCTTTGGGTGCAAGCTGCTGGCCTACGACCTCCACCGCAACCCGGCCGTGGAGAAGATCGCCACCTACGTGGAGCTCGACGAGCTGCTGGCCGGCAGCGACGTGGTGACCCTGCACGCCCCGGCAACCAAGGACAACCGCCATATGATCGACGCGCGAGCCCTGGGCCTCATGAAGGACGGGGCCGTGCTCGTGAACACCGCCCGCGGCGCCCTCGTGGACACCGACGCGCTCATCGAGGCCCTCGAGGCCGGCAAACTCTCCGGCGCGGCCCTCGACGTGCTCGAGCACGAGGACGGCCTGTACTACATGAACCGCGTCGGCGACGTCATCGCCAACCGCCACCTTGCGGTGCTGCGCTCGTTCCCCAACGTCATCCTGACGCCCCACTCCGCCTTCTACACCGAGGTCGACGTCTACCAGATGGCAGAAACCGTGGTCAAGGGCGCCGTTGCAATGCTGAACGGCGAAGAGAGCCGCCTGATCGTGGTGTAGGCAGACAGGCAAACGGGACGGGTCCCTATACAGTCGGCCTTTGTTCGGGCACAACCCCGTCGGGCACAGGCGGGGTTGTGCAGCCGTCCACCGCGACCCGGCCGGTTGCGGAGACACCTCGGCTCGAAGGCCATCTCCTCGAACTTGTCGTAACCGATGGCGACCATGTCGATACCGTCGGAAACGAACAGCGGCTACTCACGCGCGCCACCTCATCTCGCCGAAGTTCTTGCCTGCCTGTCCATGGGAACTGCTGAAGGATTAAAAAGCACAAAACCTCGCCTTTCCCCCTTGACCGTGCAACAGTTGCATGCCCCAAGCTGCCCCCGAGGATGGCGGCCGTCATCCCACGGCAAACTGAAACGAGGGGGTTTCATGGACAACCGAATGAGTAGGCGTTCGTTTTTGGCCGGAGCGTCGTGCGCCGCGGCCTCCGTCGCCGGCATCGCGGCCTCCGTCGCCTATGCGGACGAGTCGGGCCAGGAGGAGTGGGACTACTCCTACGACGTCGTCGTCGTGGGCTACGGCGTAGCGGGCGGCACGGCGGCGCGCCACGCCGCCGAAGCCGGGGCGCACGTGCTGCTGTGCGACGCCGCCCCCGAAGGCATGGAGGGCGGCAACAGCAAATACGCCGGCCAGCTCATCGGGGCGGGCACCGACCTGCAGGGCAGCATCGACTACGTCACTGCCCTCAACGCGGGGTACACCGTCGACCCGGACATAGTGGAGGTGTTCGCCGAAGGGCTCGTGGGGATGCACGACTACATCTCGGAATACCTCGACGTCGAGCCCGTCTCGCGCACCGAGATACCGGAAGAGGCATTCGCGTCGTACATACCCGAACACCCTCAGCTCCAGGGGTCCGACCAGTTCGAAGGCTACACGGTAACCGACAGCAGCTCGGACCAGGGTCTCTGGCTCAACGTCAAAGAGCACGTCGAGGCGCTCTCCGACGCCATCGACGTATGGAACGACGCGCGGGTAACCCAACTGGTCCAGGCAGACGACGGCACGGTCGTCGGGGTGGTTGTCGAGCGCGAAGAGGGGAACGTCCGCATCGAGGCGGGCGGCGGCGTGGTTCTCGCCTGCGGCGGCTTCGAATACGACTCCCAAATGATCCAGGAATACCTGGGGGCGTCCCGGCTGGCTCCGATCGGGACTCCCTACAACCGCGGGGACGGGATACGCCTCGCCCTCGGGGTCGGTGCGGACCTGTGGCACCTCAGCAGCTACGAGCCCATGATCGCGACGCTGTGCCTCGACGGGGGCGAAGGCGTGGGGGCGCCGGCCAGCGGGTCGATCTCTCCCGACGGCAGCACCATGTACGTGGGTCCCACAGGCGCCCGCTACCACAACGAGAAAGAGACGACGCGCCACGGCAGGGTCCTCCGAGGAGGGGAATGGATCGCCCTGCGATACCCGAGCACGACGTGGAACCTGTTCGATCAGACAAGGATGGACGAGCTGGTTGCGGACGGGACGGCCGACATGGACGGCATGGGCGCCGACAAGCTGAAGAGCGGGGCGACTCTCTCCGAGCTCGCCGAGGCGTGCGGCATGGACGCCTCTGTGCTCGAAGAGGAAATCGACGAGTTCAACAGCTGCGCCCAGGCGGGAACCAGCGACCGGTTCGGGCGCGACCCCGAGACCATGCGGGCCTTCGACGACGGCCCCTACTACGCAGTTCCCGGCATCCCGTTGATCCTCAACACGCAGGGCGGGCCGCGCCGAAACGCCCAGGCCCAAGTCCTCGACATGAACGGCGACCCGATTCCCCACCTCTTCGCGGCAGGAGAGTGCGGAAGCATCCACTCGTATCAGTACCAGGGGGGCTTCAACCTGGCCGAATGCCTAATCTTTGGACGCATCGCGGGAGAGAACGCCGCCGCGTCGCTGTAAAAGCATCCGCGTTGGATAGAGTGCTCTGTTTTTAATACAATGCTCGTTAGGCTACTTGAGGGAGGAGGAGCTTGGCTCCCCCTCCCTCCCGACAATGGGGGGTCGGGCTATGGGGAGCACGGACGAGCAAGGCAGCGAACGGCAACGGCATATGCTGCCCGAAGGCGACGGCCTGCGCCGCAGTCAGGTGCTCGACCTGCTCGGCGTCACCCAAAACGCCCTGTTCAACTACGAACGCCACGGCATCGTGCAGCCCCGGCGCAACGGCAGCGGATACCGGCGGTATTCCGCCAACGACACGTTCGACCTGATGGCGTGCAACATGCTCCTGTCGCTCGGTTACAGCGTGTCGCAGGTCGCCG
Organism: uncultured Coriobacteriaceae bacterium; assembly: GCA_964619775.1. Classification (GTDB taxonomy): domain Bacteria; phylum Actinomycetota; class Coriobacteriia; order Coriobacteriales; family UMGS124; genus CAZUFB01. The sequence continues at coordinate 1,290 of CAZUFB010000073.1, read as the reverse complement.
ACCTGATGGAGAAGCACGACGACATCCTGTCCGAAGGGCAGATTGAGGAGTACTGCCGAAGGCTGGAACGCGAACGGGATATAGTCCAGGCAAAGCTGGACAACCTCGCTGCATACCGGGAAATGCTGCGCCGTCCCCTCGAGGTGGTCGAGCTTGTGGAATGCCCCGAATGGACGTTCTATTTCGACAACCCGGCGCCGAACGTGAGCCTGCACACCAACGACGCCGTCTTCCTGCGCTCGATTCCGCTATCCTGCCGAGGGTTTACGATTCCCTCGTTCTTGACAGACGGTGGAATCGCAAGCCAGGGCGACTACTGGTGGGCCCATGCCGTCCGTACCGAACACGCCGCCCTTCTGCCGTTGGATGGCATGCAAGGCATTGCCATGGGAGGACCCTGCATACGCGTGAAGGTGCCGTCGTGCTATCCCGTTGCCGACCCCGACGACGCCGGCCGCAAGAAGGCGCTGTCGTTTTTGTCGGAGCACGGCCTAACGCCGTGCGGCGACCCGTTCGTACCCCTGATCTTGAACAACCGCTATCCTGCAACGGCATTCGAGGTATACGTTCCCGTCCGATAGGTCCGTCCCGGTAAAGAACGGCCCCTTCGTTCAGAACACCCCCTGAGGGCGTACCGCGCTTCCCGTGCGGAACCGCTGGGGTCGTGCGGCTGCGATGCGTCCGGTATTTTCCGACGGGAATCGCTCCTCGTGTAGCAAATAGTTCGGGTATGCACGACTCTGATAGACCCGCAGGTGGTCCGGTGGCGGCCCGAACGCCCGGCGCTGCGGGAATGCTCCGACATTTTGCCTGGTGACCACCTCAGTAAAACAGCCCTGGCTATCTTCCGTCTCACACAAGGTCGTACACACCCGAACAATCTGCTACGCGGAGGACGTTTTTCCGACAATTGATACGCCCGTCAGTCAGCGGCCACCCCCGTCGATTGGCTTGGGCGAAACGCCGTTGCCTGGACTCGGCCCAACGACGCCCGGCAATCGAAAAGATGCGGCCCTCCCCGTCCTCATCTCGCCGCCTACCCAAAACACAGCGGTGGTGGGAGCAAACCGCCCCCCACCACCGCAAAACACCCGTTATGGGAAGCCCTGCGCCGCGTTGTGCCGGATCCTACGCGCCAAGCGCATCGCGCTCCCCATGCGGAACCGCTACAGCGCGCGGGCCGCCAGGTTGCCGGTGGCGACCGCCTCGGCGATGTTGTGGGGCTTGGCCGGGTCCACCAGCGCGTCGCCCACGGTGACGACCTCGAACTCGCTGGCCAGCTCGTCGGCC
>CAZUFB010000072.1:0-9816 GCA_964619775.1 uncultured Coriobacteriaceae bacterium | reverse complement strand
ATGTTTTTTGTGGCTGGGATAGAGGGATTCGAACCCCCATAACGGGAACCAAAAACCCGGGTCCTAACCATTGGACGATATCCCAATGCCCTATGGAGCGCGGTGCCTACCGTTCGCCTTGCCGTTCACCGGGCGAGGTACCGCAGGGCGACGATGGAACACCTTGCGTCCGAAAAGTTTACCAGGCGGCGCGCTTTCGTCAAGTGGGTCGATATTATTGCATGCAATATAGGATTATGTACGGTTCCGATCGCCCTGGAAGCACGGTGCGACGCGACAGGGCGGGAGAGGCTGCGGGGGACGCTCATTGAAGCGCAGGGATCTCTGGTATACGGTGCGCGGCCGTGCGCACGTCATCTTTCCGGTGGCGGGCGTGCTGTTGGCGGCGCTGATTATCACGAGCCCGCTGTATACGTCGGCACTGATGTTCCTGTGCACCAACTCGTTCGCGCGCTTCTGCATGTTTTGGTGCCTGGCGGTCTGTACGGTGCTTTCGTTCGCCAACCGGCTGGTGCGTCCCGCCAAGGTCGCCGTCATCGCAACGGCGGTCGCCGTGGTGGTGGGTGCCGCATTCTTTGCAATCTACGTTAGCGCGCTCGGCAACCCCGACGTTTCGACGTTCTTTTTGTCATGCCTCTCCGGCGCGGTGCTCGGCGCGCTGGCGGGCACATGGCTTATCTACGTGCTCGAGGTGTACACCAACCGGTAGCGGCGCACGCCGGACGATGCCGATGTGCCGCTGACAACGGCGCGGCGCCGCATACGGGCGTTCGTTTTCGAGGTTTAGGGCAGTCTACGGAATTGCCGAATCCAAGCGGAGCGGCACCGCGGCATTTTTGCGGGCTGCCCTAGTCGGCCAGTGCGGCGCACACGGCGTCGAGCAGGGCGATGGCTGTCGTCTGCACGAGGCGCCCTGTCACCGACCCGTCGTAGCGGTTGAGCGAGGCGAGTTCGGTGCGCACGCGGCGCGGGCGCTCGCCGCAGGCTGCGACGGTGGCGGTGAGCCGGCGGGTGAGCACGCCGGTCTCCTCCCCCACGACGATGTTGACCGTTCCGAGGGGAAGCTGCTCGTCGGCCCCGAGCGGGGCGGTCGCCACCACCAGGACGAGGTCTGCGTCCGCAAGGTAGGCGGGGTCCTCGTCCTCGATGGCGTCGACGAGAATGACCTGCGCTTCGCTGGTGGTTGCGCATGCGACGTTCCACATGCGGTTGGCCACGTTGCGTGCGATGGGGTCGGTCGCCCCCACGAGGATGCGACGGCCTTCAAGCACGTCGACGGCGCGTGCCAGGCCCATATGGGGCACGCTGAACTCGGGACTGGCGGTCTTGCCCTTCCATACGTGGTGCAGGCGTTCGATGGCGTCGAAGGTGTCCTGAAAGGCGATGCCGTCGGCTAGGATGCCCACGTTGGACTGAAACTCGCGCACAGCGGCCTCGGTGTGGGGGCCGTAGAGCCCGTCGACCTCCCCGCACGAGAAGCCCAGCACGTTGAGGGTCATCTGCAGATGGCTTACGTCGGCCCCGCGGAAGTAGGGGAGGCGCAGGTAAAGGGTGCGGTCGCCCAGCTCGTAGGTCTCGTCGACCAGCTCGATCCACGTCGCGTCGTCCACCGCGTCGCCGGCGGGCAGACCCTGCTGGCAGCGGAACGACCGCACCGCACGGCAGGTCGAGGGACCGAACAGGCTGGCGTCGAGCTCGGCCTGGTCGATGGCGTAGTCGAGCTTGAGGAGCCTCTGCTGGACGTCTTCGACCGCAGGGCCTGACTGACCTTGCGTAATCGGTCTCATGCGCACCCCTTCCTGCTACTACACCAGACGGTGGACGAAGAAGTCGGCCATCGAGAAGAGCAGCTGCTTGGGTTCTTCTTCGAGCGAGACGGGTTCGAGCGCCTCCTTGGCCGCGCGCACCAGGTCGAGCGAGTAGGAGCGCACGTAGTCCACCGAGCCGGCCTGCTCGATGAGTTCCACGGCGCGGGCCAGGCGGACGGTGTCGGAGGTGTGTTCGCCGAGGATGGCCTTGAGCTCGTCGGCGACTTCCGGGTCGCCAAGAGCGTGCACCACCAGCAGCGTGCGCTTGCCCTCGGTGATGTCGCTGCGGAAGTCCTTCTGCGTCGACTCCTTCTCGCCCACGAGGTTGAGCAGGTCGTCCTGCAGCTGGAACGCCAGGCCGGTGGAGATGCCGAACGCGCGCAGGGCCTCGACCTGCTCGTCGGTGCCGCCGCCGATGATGGCGCCGCAGGCGAGCGGTACGGCCACCGAGTAGTAGGCCGTCTTGTGGGTCGCCATCTCTATGTAGTCGTCGACAGCGATGTCCCAGCGGTCGTCGCGCGCCCAGCCGATGTCGAGCGCCTGGCCCTCGATGGTATGCGTGGTCATGGTGACGAGCTCGCCCAGCACGCGCACCTTGGTGGCGTCGTCGAGCCCAGGGTCGCCCAGCACGCTGCCGGTGACCTGCGAGAGCGCCAGGTCGCCGTCGTTAATGGCAAGGCCGATGCCCTGCGTCAGGTGAAGGCACGGCTCGCCGCGGCGCAGCTCGCCTTCGTCGGCGATGTCGTCGTGGATGAGGGCCGCCGTATGAAAGTGCTCCACGGCCACCCCCGCGCTTGCCGCCCGGTGCGGGTCTCCGCCCACGGCCATGCATCCCAGGCTGCACACGACGGGACGGTGGCGCTTGCCCCCGTTGGCCGAGTAGCGGGCCAGAGGGCCATACAGGTAACGATCCATGTCGGGATGCGCGCCGCGATTCTGGTGATACGATGCGACGAGGCTGTCGATCTGCTGATAGTGCTCGTTCAAGAACGAGACGAAGTCCATGGCCATAGTACTCGCAGTTCTTAGCAAAAGCGGTCGGTACGCGTCATCGTATACGCAAACACTTCAATCGTATACGCAAACGCGTCGGTCGTGGCACAAGAGTGCCGGAAATTTCGATGGTAGGAGCGGCGGGACTCGAACCCGCAAGCCTTGCGGCCGGAGATTTTAAGTCACCTGCGTATGCCATTCCGCCACGCTCCCTGGTGCCGATGTGGAAACCGCACGAGTGTACCATGCCGCACCGCACCGTCCAGCCGACACCTCGCCCGTGCGCAAACCCTATGCAAACACCCGTAGAGCAGCGGGCGCCGCCACGTCTGCCGGCTCGTTAGATTATTTTACTATTTGAGTTGCCGGGGGCAATTCTGCGGATTGTTCTAGCACACCGTCGCAAGCGACGGTTCCCAGGCGCCGATGGGAGACGGTCGGCCGTCGAGCCGGGCGCGGATGCAGGCGAGCAGGCCCATGAGGGAGTCCGACTCGCTGGCGGTGTAGGCGCACCAGCCGCCCAGGCCCATGAGCTCGTCGAGGATGAGCGCGCCCGCAGCGATGACGCCGGCGCGCTTGGGCTGTAGGCCGGGCAGGCCGGCACGCTCTGCAGCCGACAGGGCGAGCAGGCGTGCGGCGAGGCCGCTCACCTGGTCGCGGCCCATGCGGTGCAGGTGCACGAAAGAGGAGTCGTAGGGAACAAGGGCGTGCTCCACGGCGACGAGCGAGGTCGCGGTGCCCCCCACGCAGACGAGGGTTGCGGGCAGGCGGGCGCTCCGACCGCCGGCGAAGTGCGGGGCGAGCACGGAGGCCACGAAGGCGCGGGCCGCCGTCTCGGCCGCGGGGGTCGCGGGGCGCCCGTCGGCGAAGAACCGCTCGGCCACGCGGCGGCATCCCACGTTGTACGAGGCGCAGCCGTTCTGGCGCAGAGACCCGTCGGCGTCGCGCCGGCCGGCCGTCAGCTCGGTGGACCCGCCTCCGACATCGGCCACGAGCACGTCGTCGGGAAAGTCGGCGGTCACGCCGAGCAGGGCGAGGGCCGCCTCGGTGTCCCCGGCGATGACCTGGGGCGCAAGGCCGCAGGCGCGCAGGGGTCCAAGCAGGTCGTCGGCGTTGGCGGCGTCGCGGGCCGCGCTCGTGGTGGTGGCTGCCACGACGGCGTGGGGTTCGCCGCCGGCGGCGAGGTGGGCGCGGATGCGGGCGAGGTAGCCGTCGACGGTCGCGACGGTGCGCACCACGGCCGCGGGGGCAAGGCGGCCCGAGGCGTCGACCCCCTCGCCGAGGTCGGTGATGCGCGCCTGGCGCTCGAGCACGTCGAAGCCGCGGTCGGTGCGGGTGCGCGCCACGACGAGGCGCGTCGAGACGGTCCCGATGTCGATGGCGGCAACCAGGTCGGCGCCGCCTGCGGGCATGGAGGGATCCGCAAGGCTCGCGGGGTGCGCTTTCGGGTTCGCCATGGCGGGCGTCCTTTCATGGGCGGGTGGTTGGGGTCGCCCGTACGGGGGTCTGGGGCAATTCCCACGGCGTTGCGCTTCATGACGCTCGGGCCCACGTGCCTCTTGCGAGCAGCGCCCCCGCACTCCTCGTTCGGCAATTCTGCGGACTGCTCTAGGAGCTGGCGGCTTCGTCCCCCTGCGCGACGATGTCGGCGTCGACGTCCGTCTCCTCGGTCTCGTCCTCCTCGGCGCTCTGCTCGGTGACGGTGGCGACGTCGGTCGCTTCGGCGGTGCTGGTGCCCAGGCTGGTGACGCCGAACACGCGGTCGAGCAGGTCGGTGGCCCAGGTGTTGGTGTTCTGGCCCGACCCGCGGGGAATCTCGGCGGGTATCGTGGTGGACGATTCCTCGTAGTCGACGCCGACGATCGAGACCGCGTTGTCCCCCGGTATGATGAGGCCGTAGACGCGCCGCGCCTCGTCTTGGACCCCCTCGGCCGTCTGCAGGGCGTCGACGCGCTGCTGTATCTGCTCGTTGCGTGCGAGGTTCTGGTCCAACTCGTCGACGAGGCGCTCGTTTTCGCGCATGTTGAGGTAGAGCTGCTGTGCGGGAAGGTAGAGCATCGCGATGGTGGCGCACAGCGCGGCGGCGGCGGTGACGCTGACCAGTGACCGGCGCCAGAAGGTCTCGGAGTCGAGCCGGCGGCGCACGGCGCGGGCAGGCTTCGCAGCGCTCTTCTTGCGGACGGAGCGGCGATGCTTGTCCGGGCTCTTGTGGGTCGCGCCTTCTCCGGCCTGGTCTGACCGGGGCGTGCGGGCATGTCGCCTGCGGGCGCGCGGTTTGCCGTCGTTCTCGTTCTCGGACTCGTCGGTGGCGTTCGAGGAGGGCGTACCGGTGTTCGGCGCGGCCTCGGCGGCCGGTTGCCGAGGTGCGGTCTGGTTGGCAAAGACGATGGGCTCCGACGCCGCGTGCGGCGCGCCCCGGCGACGGGCCGAGGGGCGCGGGTGGTCGAGGTCGTCGTCGATCTCGTAGGACGACCAGGTGGGCGTGCCGGGCTCCGACGCCACGGGTTCGGCGGCATGGGCCGGTGCGGGCGCGTTCGTTGGCTGCTGCGGCTGTGCGGGGGCGGTGCGGGATGGCGCGCCGACGTTGCGTCCGCGGGCGGGGTCGGGCGGGAACGCCGAGGCCGAGGCGGGGGCACCTCCTTCTTGGGGACCGTGCGGTGCGGCGGCGGGTGGGGACCCTGCCCTCGTGCGGCTTGCCTCGGAGCGGCTCTGGGCCTCGGCGTAGCGGCGGATCTCGCTGGGGTCGTCGGTCACGATGCGCAGCGAGCGGCCGCGTGCGGGCGGGGGCGTGACCGCCGTGGGGACGGGATAGTTTTCAAACGGGCGGCCGACTGTGGGAGAGGCGCCTCTGGGGAGGCCGTCCGCCAGTGAGATGTCGCCCAGGGCGTCGTCATAGGGGTCGTGCTGCTCGTAGACGCGGGCTGCGGCCTTCGCGCGGGCAGACGCCTTGGCCGACGGTTTGGCCTTGGTGGCGCGGTCCTTCTTCTTTTTATGCTTGACGGCGTAGGGAGAGGTGTCGTTCGACGGGTCGAACAGCACGACCTCGCCCCCGTACGGCAGGTTCGGCACAAACGAGGGGCCGCCGTAGGGGTCGGGCCCTCCGTGTGCACCCGTGCCGGAGCTGGAACCGCTATGGCGAGGGAGTTGGGTCATGCGCTGCGCTTCTTCTGTCGTCCGTCCGATGCGGGTGGGCGCCGCGCACGCGTGGTCGGCGTGCGTTGCATCCTCCATCATACTAGCCGCCGACTTTTCACCGAACCGCCAAGGTCCGAATACACAGCCATTACGGGAGGGGCGCACCGCCCGGCGACCGTCCTGCGGCAGCTTGCACAGGGCGCCGCCGCACGGTGCGGAGGGCCTCAACGCCTGCGCCACTGCACGGGCCTGTCGGGTCGGGTCTCGACGCCCGTTTCTTTGCGCGGGCCCGTTCCCGTTGCGTGTTCCTCCCGTCCGCCTGCGGGGGATGCGCGGAAGGGAGGGGCGCGCTACACTAGGGAAACCTGCGGAACTGACGCGCGCGGCGCGGGAGGGCGACGCTGCAAGAGGCATGCGGGTTTTACGCGTCCCGCCCGGCAATTCCGCGGAGACTGCCCCAGGGCAGGCCCGCCCCGACGGCGGGTGGCCGCACACGGCGCCCGGCGGGCCTGCGGCCGTGAAGTTCAAGCGTGCGGATGCGGGTGCCCTTTGCCGACGGGGCCGCCTTGCCCCGCGCATGGCAAAGGAAGGTTGTGCGTATGGCCGTTACCGCTATCATCCTCGCCGCCGGCGAGGGAACGCGCATGAAGTCCTCGCTCCCCAAGGTGGTCCACGAGATGCTCGGCCGCCCGATGGTGCGCTGGGTGGTGGAGGCCGCCCGGCAGGCCGGGGCCGACCGCATCGTGACGGTGGTGGGCAACGGGGCCGAGCAGGTGCAGGCGCTGCTCGCCGACGAGCCGGGCGTGGAGTGCGTGCTGCAGGCCGAACGTCTGGGCACGGGCCACGCGGTGCGCGTCGCGCTCGAGCAGGCGGGCGTATCCCAGGGCCAGGTGCTCGTGCTGTGCGGCGACACCCCGCTGCTGAGGGGTTCCACGCTCGCCGGGCTGGTCGAGGCGGCGCGGGGTACGGCGGGCGGCGCCCTGCTCACGATGGCCTACGACGACCCCACGGGCTACGGCCGCGTCATGCTCGACGCCGACGGCCTGGCCGAGCGCATCGTCGAGCAGAAGGACTGCACCCCCGAGGAGGCAGCCTGCACCACCTGCAACGCCGGCGTCTACTGTTTCGACGCCGCGCTGCTGGCGGGCCACATCGGCGCGCTGTCGCGCGACAACGCCCAGGGCGAGTACTACCTCACCGACATGGTCGCCGTGCTGCGCGCCGCGGGCGCGCCGATGGCGGCGCTTGCATGCGACGCCGACCCCGACGAGCTGATGGGTGTCAACTCGCGCATCCAGCTCGCCCAGGCCACCAAGGTCATGCAGCGGCGCATCAACGAGAGGCTCATGGCAGCGGGCGTGACGATGCTCGACCCCGACCAGGTGTGGGTGGGCCCCGACGTCTCGGTGGGCCGCGACACGACGATCCTGCCCGGCACGATGCTCTGGGGCGCGACGCACGTGGGCGAGGGCTGCGTGCTCGGCCCCCAGACGCGCCTGACCGACACCCGGGTGGGCGACGGCTGCGTGCTCGACGAGACCGTGGCCCAAAACGTCGTCGTGGGCAACAACGTAAGCTGCGGGCCGCGCGCCTACCTGCGCGCCGGCACGGTGTTGCGCGACGGGTCCAAGGCGGGCGTCCACGTCGAGATCAAGAACTCCACCATCGGCGAGAACTCCAAGGTCCCGCACCTGTCGTACATCGGCGACTGCACGATGGGCGCGGACGTGAACATCGGCGCGGGCACCATCACGTGCAACTACGATGGAAAGCACAAACACCCCACCACTGTGGGCGACGGGGCGTTCGTGGGCTCTGATACCATGCTCGTTGCCCCGGTGAACGTCGGCGCGGGCTGCACTACCGGCGCTGGCAGCGTCATCACGCATGACGTCCCCGACGGGGCGCTTGCGATAGAGCGCGCCGAGCAGCGTACGGTCGAGGGTTGGCTGCCGCGCTGGAAGCGCGAGGAGCTGCGCGGGCAGGGGCTGCAGTAGGGAGCAGGGAGTTTTGGCGTCAAGCGGGCGGGTTCGGGCGAAACCGGGCCCGCCCGAGCATTGCAGGCAGGGCACCACCGGGCACGGGCAGAGACCCGCAACACCACGTCGAGAGGGGCGCACGCAATGGCCGGGACAAACATGATGGACACGATCTACAAGAGCATGAAAGTCTTCTCGGGCTCGTCCAACCGCCCTTTCGCCGAGGCGGTGGCCGCCAAGCTGGGCATCGAGCTCGGAGCCTTGACGCTCGAGAAGTTCGCCAACGGCGAGATCTACGCCCGCTATGCCGAGAGCGTGCGCGGATGCGACGTGTTCGTCGTCCAGTCGGTCTCGGGCGAGCACCTCAACGACATGCTCATGGAGGTCCTCGTCATGGCCGACGCCGCCAAGCGCGCCTCGGCCCGCTCGGTGACCGCCGTCATCACCCACTACGCCTACGCCCGCCAGGACCGCAAGGCCCAGCCCCGCGAGCCCATCACCGCGCGCCTCGTGGCCAACCTCTACGAGGCCGCCGGCATCGACCGCATCGTCACGGTCGACCTTCACCAGGGTCAGATCCAGGGTTTCTTCGACATCCCGGTGAACCACCTCACGGCGCTGCCGCTGTTTGTGGAGTACTACGGCTCCAAGGGCTTCGACATGGACAACACCGTGGTCGTGTCCCCCGACGTGGGCCGCGCCAAGGCCTCCAAGCGCCTGGCCGACATGCTGGGCTGCGACCTGGCCGTGGCCCACAAGAGCCGTTCGGCCCACAACGAGGCCGAGGTCATGGGCATCCTGGGCGACATCAAGGGCAAGACCTGCATCATCAACGACGACATGATCGACACGGCGGGCACCCTGTGCGGCGCCGTCCGCGAGCTCAAGGCCATGGGCGCGGGCCCCATCTACGTGGGAGCCACGCACGGGCTGTTCTCGGGCAGGGCCTACGAGCGCCTGGCAGAGGCACCCATCGAGGAGGTCGCGGTGACCGATGCCGTGCCGGTGCCGGCCGAGCGGCTGGGCGGCGACGGCAAGATCAAGATCCTGTCGCTGGCCGACGAGTTTGCCAAGGCGATCCAGAACGTCTACGACGAGACGAGCGTCTCCGCGATGCTCGGCGTGAACCCCGAGTTCTAAGGGTTGCGGGCGACCATGGCTAACCAGCGCGGCAATGCAGGCGCCTCGACGGCGCCGGTGGGCATCGTGTGCGGCCTGGGCAACCCGGGCTCCGAGTACGAGCACACGCGCCACAACGCCGGTTTTTTGGCGGTGGACGCGCTTGCCGGCGAGCTGGGCGCGCGCTACTGGAAGACCAAGCCCGGGGCGCTGGTGGCCGAGGTGCCGCTGGACGGCGGGCGCAAGCTCGTGCTCGTGAAGCCCACGGCCTACATGAACGTCTCGGGCGGCCCCCTCAAGAAGGTCGCCGACGAGTACCGTGTGCCGGCGGCCGGCATCCTCGTGGTGCACGACGAGCTCGAGCTGCCCGCCGGCACGGTGGGCGTCAAGGTGGGCGGCGGCCACGCGGGCCACAACGGCCTGCGTTCGATCTGCGACAAGCTGGGGACGCGCGACTTTCCCCGCGTGCGCGTGGGCATCGGGCGGCCTCCGGGCCGCATGGCCCCGGCGGACTTCGTGCTGCAGCGGCTGCGCGGACGCGACCTCGAGGAATTCGAGGTCACCGTGGCCGATGCGGCCCTTGCGGCGCGTGTTGCGGTGGAGGAGGGCATGACCGAAGCCGCCCGGAGGTATCCCGGCAAGCGCTAGGGCAGCCTGAAAAAACGTTGCGCAACGTTGCACCCGGCCCCGCGCATCTCGGCGGCAATTCCGCGGATCGGCCCTAGTTGATCTCGAAGCCGAACGCTTCCAGGATGCCGCGGGCGTCTGCCTCGCCGAGCGCC
>CAZUFB010000071.1:0-10109 GCA_964619775.1 uncultured Coriobacteriaceae bacterium | reverse complement strand
GGGGCCCAAGGCTTGGAGGCTGAAGGGGCGGCGGAAACCCCGGAATGCGCGGGCGAGCCTTGGGAATGCGCGGGCGAGCCTTGGGCTGCTAAGTTGTGCAAGCTGTGAGATGTTTTACTATATTTTGCAACTTGTGAACAAAAAAGTCCTTCGTTTTGGGGTTCGGAGCGGTATTACGGATTTATATCTAGTATCACAGCAGGTAGATTAATTATTAACATTGTAAGTATCTATTTGACATATAGTAAATTTCTCATAGGTTGCAAAACATAGATATACTTTTATGTTTAATTTCACAGGAACCATCTCACGAAACCCCGCAGAACCCGTCGGGCGGCCCGAAGCAGAGCAAACCCAGGGCCGGCAGACCGGAAAGCCGGACAACCCTTACCCGCGCACAAGGCGGTCGAGCACGGAACGCACGCTGGGAAGACCAGCACGCAGACCGGGCTTGACGGGCTTTGCGGAACCCTGTGCCTTCTCAAGCAGGGACGAGCGAAGCCGCATACGGCGTTCGCGCTCGTCGAAGGGGCGCGGCTGTTGGCGAAAGCCGATGCGCCGCGCCACGTCGTCCACCTGGCAGCGCAGCAGGCCGTCGTCGCGCACGTGCCGGGCCGTGAAGCTGAGCAACTCGATGCCCAAAGCCTTCAGCGCGTTCGCCCGCAGGCGGTCCGCGTCGAACGACTGCTCGCGCGCATGGACCGAACGGCCGTCGTACTCCCCCGCCACGCCAGCCTGCCTCCATAGAAAGTCGACCACATGGTAGCCGTGACCGGACAGGGCGCTTGCCCGCGGCCCCAGGTCGATGCGGCAGTTGAGCTCGGGGGCCGGCAGGCCGAACCCGCCGTAGCGGCACGGCAGGCTGAGCAGCAGGCCGAGCACCGTCTCCATCGGGGAGGCCGACCGGGGAAGCACATAGCGAAGGGCGTGCAGCGCGGCGCGACGGCCCCGCAATCCCACAGATTGCTCGGCAAACATGCGCAGCGCGCTTACATCCACAAGGGGTTGCGGACGGCTCAGCAGAGTATCCGCCCCGTCGGGTGCCAGGCCGTACAGGCCGCACAGCTCGCAGCCGAGCGCGACCGCCTGGGCGAACGGCAGCGACCCCGCCATCTGGACAAAGCACAGGACAGGCGACGCCACATAGACGCCAGGGGCGACAGGCGCGAAGGCGCCGTCGGGCAGGTTCTCGGGACGCACATGGCAGGTGAGGAGATCGGAGGAGCGCCGGTCGGCCGAGGTGGCGACGCACACGTCGAGCGGGGCGGACAGCTGCGCGAGCACCCGTCCCCCAAGCGCCTCCAAACGTCGGAAATCCGGGGCGCCCGTCGGCGGCACAGGGTCGCCGGACACATCCGGCGGGGGCGCCGCACGCCGGGTGCGCCAGAACTCGAGGGCAGACGCGCCTTCCAAAACTATGGTGCCGATTGTCTTCATGAAGCATAGTCTACTCGCCTAAAGAGCAGTTATGCTTTTCAAACCGGCAAAGCCACAAAGACGACGCGGAGACCGTAGGCATCCGCGGGCACCTATGCCGGGTCTCCTGCGTCAAGCGACAAAAAAGGACGGTCCCTTGCGGAACCGTCCCCTCAGCATCAACCTAAAAGAAGTGCTTGTCGCCTAAGGCCAGACCCTTAGAGCTTGCGAACGTTGCTGGCCTGCAGCTTGCCGTTCTGGCCGGTCGTGATGTCGAACTCGACCTTCTGGCCCTCGTCGAGGGTCTTGAAACCGTCCATCTGGATCTCGGAGAAGTGGACGAACAGGTCGTCGCCGTCCTCACGGGAGATGAAGCCGTAGCCCTTGTCCGGATTGAACCACTTGACAGTACCCTGAGCCATTTCTTGCCTTTCTTTCTTACCCCGAGGGGCAAACCGAGCACAACCGCAGAGCAGCTGCACGACATACGCGGCTCTCTTAAACCGCATGGGCACATACTACCTGTCCGCGTGCCGTCTGTGTTCGAGACCGGGAAACTTTTTTGGATTTCCTCAACATCGGACGTTCCATCGCAGCTTGCACACAACCGCGCGCATGGCGGGCGCGCACCGTCACCCGACGCCGAACGTCGCGTAGTCTATCGCCGAGGCAACGACCTCCACGAGCACGCCAACGGCAACCGAGACGACGTGCCAGGGCAGTCCCCCGCCCTGCGTGCCGCATCGGTTTCGCAGCTTCTCTCCGACCGCCCGAGACCGGTTGGGCATCAGCAGCCCCAGCGCACCGAGCACCATGGCGAGGGCACCGACGACGAACATGGCCCGTTTGGCGACGTCGAGAAAACCCCAGACGTCCCGTCCCCCCACGAGCGCCGCGATGCCGGCGGCCAGCGCGGCAAGGACGCAAAGCCCCGCCGCGACGAGGACCGCCGCGAGCGCCGAGCGGGCGGCGCCGCGCAGCGTCGTCTTGGCGCCCGCGGGGGGCCGTCCCCCTCCGTCAGCCGCACGCATGGCAGGCGCAGAAATGCGCGGGAGAAACTTCCCTCAGCTCGGGGGAGGTTTCCCGGCAAACCGGCTTCACCAGGGGACAGCGCCCTTGGAAACGGCAGCCCGCAGGCGGGTCGACGGGACTCGGGACCTCGCCCTGCAGGCGGACGCCGCGGGCGATGCGCCGCTGCTCCGCCTCGGGATCGGGGCTGGGAACCGACGACAGCAGACCTTTCGTGTAGGGATGGAGAGGGTTGGTGTACAGCTCCTCGGAAGGGGCCGTCTCCATGACCTTCCCCAGGTACATGATGATCACGCGGTCGGACACGAAACGCAGCATCGACAGGTCGTGCGAAATGAACAAAAACGCCAGGTCGCTCTTTTTGCGCAGGTCGACGAGCAGGTTGACGATCTGAGCCTGGATGGACACGTCGAGCGCCGAGATGGGCTCGTCGAGCACGAGGAACGAAGGTTCCACGGCCATGGCCCGGGCGATGCCGATGCGCTGGCGCTGACCGCCGGAGAACTCGTGGGGGAAGCGGCTCGCCTGCTCCTCGTTGAGCCCCACCATCTTGAGGTACTTGTAGATAAGCCGGGTGCGTTCCGCGCGGTCCTTGGCCAGGGAGTGGACGTCGATTCCCTCCGCGACGATGTCGGCCACCGTCATGCGGGGGTCGAGGCTGGCGTACGGGTCCTGGAACACCATCTGGGCGTCCTTGCGAAACGCCATGCGGTCGGCGTCCTTGAGCGTCGCGATGTCTTTGCCCCTGAAGAAAACCTGCCCTTCGGTGGGAGACGTCAGGCCCATGACGCAGCGGCTGCAGGTCGACTTGCCGCACCCGCTCTCGCCGGCCACGCCCAGGGACTCGCCGGGCATGACGTCGAACGACACGTCGTCGACGGCCTTGAGCGTCGACTTCTTGCCCATGGGGAAATACTTCTTGAGATGCCGCACGCTCAGCAGCGGCTCGTCGGCCCCGCCTTTGGCCGACGGCGCGGCGCAGCCGGTCTTCTGCATGTCGCTCATGAGGCAGCACCCTCCTGAATCGTGTCGTTCACATGCGGCGCCATGTCGTGGTGCAACCAGCACGACGCCTTATGCCCGCACTCGAACTCGGTCTCCTGCGGCATGGCCTCGTGACATATGGGCATGGAGAACTGGCACCGCGAGGCGAAGGGACAGCCCTTAGGCGGGTTGATGAGGTCGGGCGGGTTGCCTTCGATCGAGGCGAGTCTGGTGCTCCGACCCTGGTTCACCTGCGGCAGCGAGCGCAGCAGGGAATAGGTGTAGGGGTGGCGCTGGCGTGCGAACACCTGGCGTACCGTGCCCCGTTCCATGACCAGGCCCGCATACATGACCACGATGTCGTGGGCGATGCTGGCGACGATGCCCATGTCGTGCGTGATCATGATGACCGCGGTCCCTTGGGCGTCCCGAATGTCGCGGATCTTGGTGAGGATCTGGTCCTGGATGGTCACGTCCAAGGCAGTGGTCGGCTCGTCGCACACCAGGAGCTTGGGGACGCACGCCACGGCCGTTGCGATCATAACGCGCTGGCGCATACCGCCCGACAGTTCGTGGGGGAACTGCCTGAAGCGACGCTCGGGCTCGGGTATGCCCATCTCGCGCAGAAGCTCGACGGCGCGTTCCCGGGCCTCCTTCTTCGAGGCCATGCCGTGTGACAGCAACGTCTCGCAGATCTGCTTTCCCACGCGCATCGTGGGGTCCAGGGCCTCCAACGCCTCCTGAAACACCAGCGACGCGCTGCCTCCCTTGTAGGCGCGCAGCTCCTCGGGCGCCATGTCCAGGATGTTCTTCCCCTCGAACATGATACGGCTGCCGGGGTCCACCTCGCCGGGCTTCTTGATGAGGCCCATCACGGCCTTGGCCGTGACCGACTTGCCGCAGCCCGACTCGCCCACGATGGCGACCGTGCCGCCGACCGGCACGTCGAACGACACGCCGCGCACCGACTGGACCCGCCCGGCGTAGGTGTTGTACGAAACCTTGAGGTCCCTGACCTCAAGCAAGGGCCGGACACCCCCCTGCGCCTGCCGGGTCTCGACGGCGGGGGTTCCCTCTTCTCTGCCCACAGTCTTTTCCTCCATCGTCTTGCCTTCCTTCCGTCCGAGCGGCGCCTAAGAGCGCATCCTGGGGTCGAGCGCGTCGCGCAGGCCGTCGCCGAACAGGTTGAACGCCAGCACGATGAGAACCAGGATGAGCGCCGGGAAGAACAGTTGGTAGGGGTAGATCTGAATGACGGCCTGGGCGTTGGCGATGAGCGTTCCCAGCGAGATATTGGGCGTCTGCAGCCCCAGCCCCAGGAAACTCAGGGACGCCTCGGTGAAGATGTACTGCGGGATGCTCATGAACAGGTCGAGCAGCAGGATCGACAGGGTGTTGGGGATCAGGTGCTTCATGATGATCCGCATGGGCTTGGCGCCCAGGCACTCGGCCGCCGCCACGTAGTCGGTCTCACGCAGCTGCTTGATGAGCCCGCGCATCTGGCGCGCCGTCCCCACCCAGCTGGTGATGCACATCGCCAGGAGCAGCGCCCACACGCTGTTGCCCAGCACCATCATGAGGATGAGGGTGATGAGCAGGCTGGGCACCGAGTTGATGACCTCGAGGATGCGCATCATGACCTCGTCGACCATCCCGCCGAAATAGGCCATGATGCCGCCGTAGATGCAGCCCACCACCATCTGGATGATCGAGCAGCACAGGGCGACGGCGATCGAGACACGCGCGCCGACCCAGATGCGGCTGAACAGGTCGCGCCCCAGCGAGTCGGTGCCGAACCAATAGGTGGAGCTGGGGCTGTCGTTGGCGTCGAGGAGGTTCATGGTCACGTAGTCGAGCCCGCGGATGCTGGGGCCCACGACCACCAGGACCATGAGCAGCACGAGCACGACGAGCGCGGCCATGGCCACCGGGTTCTTGCGGAAGCGGCGCCATACGTCTGACCAGTACGAGACAGCCTTGCGCGTCGAAAGCGACGCGGCTTCGGGGTCGGCACCTTGGACGACGAACTTGTCGGGCGTGAGCACCATCTGGTCTGCAGCCATGTTGCACCCCCTATTTCTGCGAGTCCGTCGCCAGACGGATACGCGGGTCGACGATGTGATAGAGGATGTCGGTGATGAAGATCACGACGATGTAGATCGCCGCCACGATGACCGTGAAGCCCATGACCATGGTGACGTCGCGGTCGGTGACCGCCTGCACGTAGTACTGGCCAAGACCCGGGATAGAGAAGATCGTCTCGATGAAGAACGACCCCGTCAGCGCCATGGCGACGCTCATGGGCAGCTGGGTGACGATGGGGATGGCGGCGTTGCGCAGCATGTGCCGCGTCACGATCTGCCGGCGCGACAGGCCGCGCGCCTCGGCGGCGAGAAGGTAGTCCTGGCCCAGGACGTCGGTCATGGACGCCTTGAGCAGACGGGCGTAGTTCGCCACGTAGCCGAAGCAACCGGCCAGGGTCGGCAGGACCGTGTAGCTCCAACCGCCCCAGATGGCCTCGGAGCCCGTGGGCCAGCCTATCACGGGGAACCACCCCAGCGTACCGGCGAACACCTGTTGCAAGAACAGCGCGAACACCAGCGTGGGGACGCTTACGAACAAAATGGATATCGTGATGACCGAATAGTCGACCCATGTGTTCTTTTTCAACGTGGCCAAAAGGCCCAGCAGCAGGCCCACCGCCACGCCGAAGACCACCTGCTGGACGCCCAGGCGCGCAGAGACCGGGCCCTTGTCGACCAGGACGTCCTGGATGGTCTGGTTGGTGTGCACGATCGACTCGCCGAAGTCGCCCTGCAGCATGGAGAGCATCGTGGTGAAGTACCGCTCCATCACCGGCTTGTCGAGGCCGTAGCGCGCGTAGATGCGCTCGACCGTCTCCTCGGGCAGGTTCTGGGTCCGCGACGTCAGCGCGTCGCCGGGCACGGCCGCCAACATGAAGAACGTCGCCGTCGCGATGATGTACAGGGTGATGAGCATCACGATAAAGCGTTTGATGATGTATTTCACCATCGCCATAGCGTTACCCTCGTCCTCGTCCCGCGGCACCTCTTGCGAGTGCCGCACGCCTATATGACAAAAACCGCGGCGCGCCCCAAACGACGGGCACGCCGCGGCCGCATGAAAACCCGCAGACTCAAGGGAAACCCTACGAGTCCGCTATCGCTACCTGCCCGAGATGTAGGCGCGGCTGAAGTCCCAGGCGGAGCCGAACATGGGAGTGCTCAGGTTCTTGACCCAGCTCTGAATGAACATGTGGTTCTGGCCGTAGTAGAGGGGTGACATGCCCGCGTTCTCGATGAGGTTCTGCTCCATCTCCTGGTACAGGGCGAGACGTACGGAGTTGTCACCCTCGGTGGCCAGGGCCTCGTAGTCGGCGTCGAAGGTCTCGTCCGAATAACCACCCATGTACCTCGCGTAGCCCGAACCGGTGTTCCACAGCTCCATGAAGGTCAGCGGGTCGTTGTAGTCGCCGTTCCAACCCTGGAAGCCCAGGTCGTAGTTGTTGTTGTTGCGCTCCTCGACGAACATCGCCGAGTCGCCCTGGGCATTGATGGTCATCTCGATGCCGAAGTAGTTGCCGATGCTCTGCGAGAGCCATTCGAGCTGGGTGCGAGCAAGGGTGCTCGTGGTCTGCCCGAGGATGGTGAGGTTGATGCCCGAAAGGTCGTCCGAACCGGTAACCTCCTGGACGCCCTCGGTGAACAGCTGGATGACGTCCTCTTGGGTGCTGTACTGGTCGAGCAGGGCGAGCAGCGGCTCGTCGACAACGGCACGGTACTCGTCGTCGCCCACGGTGATTCCCGGGGGAATCAGGCCGTAGGCCACGGTGTACAGACCCGCCTGGACGGTGTTGACGTACTCTTCGCGGTTGAGGCACAGGGAGATGGCCAGACGCACTTTGGCGTTGTTCATGAGGCCGGACAGGCCGCCGGTGTGCTGGTTGAAAATAACGTAGTTCACGCTTGCCTTGTCAACCTGGCGATAGGTGAACTGCCCGGCGTCGGCCAGCGACGACCAGACCGAGACGTACTCGGTAGTACCGCTCACGGCATCGAGCTGGCCGGACTGCAGCATCTGCGACTTGGTGGCGTCCTCGCTGATCTCGGTGAGCGTGACTTTCTGAAGGTGGACGTTCTCGGCGTCCCAGTAGTACTCGTTGGGGGCAAGGGTGATGGAGTTGTCTAGAATGCGGCTGGAAATCACGAACGGGCCGCTGTACACCTGCAGGGTGTAGTCGTTGGACATCGTGTCGCCGTACTCCTCGATGAGGTCGAGGCGAATGGGGGCGAAGCACACGCTGATGAGTTTGTCGATGAAGGAGGGCATAGGGGCGCGCAGCGTCAGCTCGAGCGTCTTTTCGTCCACCGCGACGGCCCCGATGTCGTCGGCCGAGCCGGTGCCGCTGCTGTAGTCGTTGCACCCGACGATGTCGTCAGCCATGAACGCATAGGAGAAGCCGTTGTCGGGATTGCACAGGCGCACGATGGAGTCGACGTAGTGCTGAGCGATGACGGGCTCACCGTCGGACCAGTAATTGTCGCGCAGATAGAACGTGTAGACCAGGCCGTCGTCGGAAACGTCGTACGACTCGCAGCCGGCCGGCTGGACATCGTCGGCGCCGTCGGTGTTGAAGGTGCGGAACAGCCCCTCGTGAACGTGGCTCAGCACGATGGCCTCGTTGGCGTTGCGGAAGTCGTTGACATCGAGGGTCGAAAGGTCGGTGTTCTCCAGGTACAGCTCTTGGACCTCGTCAAGCTCGCCTTCGGCCTCATCGGCCATGGCCTGCGAAACCCTTGAGACCTCCAGCCCGCCGATTGCGGCGACTGCGCCAAAGGCGGCAGCCCCTTTCACCAGATCGCGGCGTGTCATACCGGCCGTCTTGCCGTATGTGGCAGCTGCGTTTACGCTCATGTGCCGTCTCTACCTTTCTCTAGTCGACCGAGCCGACGGAACCTAGGCCTTCTCGAACCGAAGCTCCTCGACCACGAATCCTCAGCAGGGCAAACATCTCGTAGCACCCTCGATACGGGGAACAGACTCCCTGCACATCGCCACTTCGAATGGCCCGCTTTCGCAGTATACACTCGTTGATTTCAACTTTTACGAACCGCGCGGACCATCGGTGCCAGGCATCGATTTCCAGGTTGAGCGGTACGGTTCCCGCACTCAGCGCAACGCGTAGCGCCGAGTGCGGGAACCGTACCCCCTCGGGGGCCGGAAAGGCCGGCCCGCGAACCGAAGGGGAGGGCGTGCCCAAGGGAAGGAGAAAGGCAGGGGGAAGGCGCCGGCGAAGCGGTCGTACGCCAGGCTCACGAGGCACGAGAGGAACGAGGTCGAGAGACGGCGAGGCGAGGCGCGGCGGGCTGGCGAAGCACGGCCCTCGGACCCATCGCGACGCCTCGACACGAATCCTACACCTGCGGAAACGCGGGCGGGAGGCGCCATTCTAGGACCTCCCGCCCGTCTCGATAGCTGCGGAAACCCGTCACCCGGTCAAAGTGTTTCGCTGAGTCTGAAAATCAACCCATCGGTGCCGGACAAGGCAGGCACACATTTTTGAATCCACATTGAAATATCTCACCGTGGCAGAACTCGGCCACGCCTTACAAACCCCCGCGGGTATCCCGGGGCGGCGGCCCTACAGCCCCAGCAGCCCGTCAAGCTCGGCGCGGCTGTGGATGCCCATCTTCTCGTAGATATGGCGCGTGTGGGCCTTGAGCGTTCCGGGGGCGATGAGCAGGTTCTGGGCAATGGCGCGGTTGTCCTTGCGATGAGCCAGTTCACGCAGGACTTCCTGTTCGCGCGGGGTAAGACCGTAGGTACGCGCCAGGACGTCGCAACGCTGTGCAAGAAGGTCGGCGCGCGCCTCCCCTTCGCCGAGCGACGGCTCGCGCAGCACCTCGACGCCCCAGCGCGCCGCGAGCTCGCGTTCGGAGAAGAGCAGAAAGAACGAGATGACGAGCGCAACGCACACCAGGACGTTCGTGACAATACCGCTGGCCTCTCCTTCACCACCTGGCGCCTGAGCCAAAATTTGAGAGACCATATTACCCGCCACAACAAACGCCTGCATCGCATTCATGGCACCAAGCAGCGGCACCACAGCCACGCCGGTACGTTTGGCCATATCGTAAAAAAGCACGCTGACCATAAGGTTCATGAGAGTATATGAGATTGAGACGAGATACGAAGAGACCACACCGCCCAACAGCCCCTCGACAGGCACGAGCAAAAGACCGCACATCATCAAGGGAACAGGCGCACGGCATAGTGCGGCCACGTCCACACGATTGGGAAAGAAGTAAACGATAAGGAAGACCGCACCCATGGCAAGTGCCGTAGAGAACGACGAGTGCTGGCCGGCACCAGGAGCGAGCTCGGCTTGACGCAGACCGTAGGCAAACGAAAACACCGCCACAAGAGCAACAAGCTTCCAAGGAAACGTGTACCGTGGATAGCCAAGCCGTTGACGATCGGATGCGGGCAGCGAAGCATGGGAAATCCGGACCAAGACGAGTGCGGTAACGGGCAGGATGACCAACACGGGTGCCAAGCGCAAAGGATCGCACGATTGCAAAAGCCAGGTCATAACCGAGGCAAGCACGCGCGAGCCAGATAGATAGAGCACGATGCGCAAGATACTTACGCCTGCGAAA
>CAZUFB010000070.1:0-10247 GCA_964619775.1 uncultured Coriobacteriaceae bacterium | reverse complement strand
CCCTAGCGGTCGCCGAGCTCTCAGGGCAGGGACACAGGCTGTCCGACCTGCTGGAGGCCTCCGGCCTCGCCAGGTCGAGCTGCCACTACGCCATCTCGCACCCCAAGCGACCGACCGGGCCGGAGCTCCGGCCGAGGGTCGCCGAGATATTCGGGGGGCTCCCGAACGGCGTCGGCCACAGGCAGGTGGCCATGGAGCTGCGCGCCGTCGACGGCGCGAGGATCGCGGACAAGACGGCGCTCGAGGTCGTGAACGAGATGGGGCTGAGGTGCGGCATCCGGAAGGAGGCCGACTATCACGGGTACAGCTCGTACAGGGGGAGGGTCGGCGAGACCTTCGAGAACGTGCTCGGCCGCGACTTCGCGGCGGACGGCCCGTGGCAGAAGCTGGGCACCGACGTCAGCGAGTTCAAGCGCGCGTTCGGCAAGGCGTACCTCGCGCCGGTCTACGACTTCGGCAGCAAGGGGATCGCGGCGCACTCGATCTCCCTGCACCCGGACCAGGAGGGGATGCTCGACATGCTCGAGGCCGCCATGCCGGAGGGGGCCGCGCCGGTCATGCAGACGGACATGGGATGGCGGTACCAGCATCCCGCGTTCACGGGAAGGCTGAGGGAGATGGGGGTCGCGCAGGGCATGCCGCGCAAGGGCAACTGCATCGACGACGGCGCCACCGAGCAGGTCTTCGGCCACCTGAAGGACGAGTTCTTCCGCGGCCGTGACTGGGAGACGTTCGAGGAGTTCAAGGCCGACCTGGAGGCGTACATCCGCCACTGGAACCACGTGAGGCGCCAGGTCAAGCTCAAGGGCCTGACCCCGGCGGAGTTCCGGAACCAAGCCCTTCGGGAGGCCGCCTAGCGGTTATGATTTATCGCGTCCAAGTTTTGGGGCGCAGTTCAGTCGCGGGCGGGGGCCGCGCCCTCCGCCATGTGCGCCTTCACGGCCCCCGGATCCTCTTGGACGAGGGCTTACCGTGCCCGCAGGCCACGGCGACGGGCCCCTTGTGGGAGTCTATCCCGACGGCGATGCATGTCTTCTGCTCGGAGGGCCCGCGCTCCCGGGCTTGCCCGCAGCCCTTCGAGGGGTCCGTGTCGTTGACGTAAGCCTCGTCGATCCAGACGCGGCCCCTGAGCACGATGCGGCCCCGGTGGCCGTCGACGGTCGCAAAGAGGCGGTGCCTCCACTCCCGTGCGGTCCGGTGGCCGACGCGGCGCGCCTCCGCGCGGGCGCCGGGCGGCGCGGAGAGCATGGCGAGCCGGATGAAGGGGACCCGGGTCGCGGGCGGCAGTGGCCGGCGGCCTCGGTGGGCGTGCCGACGCCGATCTCCTCCCTCGTCCTCCTCTCCGCGATGGCCTCGGACAGGAACTCGAACTCGCCGGCGGACAGGCCGTCGACGAGCCCCGAGTATGGGTTCGGGCTCTTCATGTCTGCCCTTCCCATCCGCCCGAACGCCCACTCGGAGGGAATGCCGCCAAACATAGATCCGGGTGGGCGCTCGGGTAAACTCTACGCTTGACTGGGAGGAGGATAGCACAGGGGGCGAGACCCCTGGAGTCACCACCCGTTTGGTTGACTGTTAGATTGTCAAATACTCAAACGCGAAAAAAAGACCAGCTCAACGCCGGCTCTGGAAGAAAAGTCTTCATATCCGGTTCGGAAAACTCAGGTGCTAAATCTTAAAGACGGGGCTTCGCGGTGACGCAGGGGTATGTCCTGGGGACTACCTGGCGACGCTGTAAGAGGGTATGCCCGGCGCGCGTGAGGTCGGATATATAGATGTTGGACGTCGAGTCTTTTCTACAGGCATGGCATGCTGTTGGTTGCATGCCATGCCTGTGTAGTTAGGATGAGTTGATTTTCACCACTTAATTGCGTATTATTCCATTAAGAGGTGAAAATACGAATGATTAAGACCCATGCAATGCTGTTGGACGAACTGTCCGATTACGCTGCTCCGGCAAACAAGCTGTCCCGCATGGCCCGGGACGGCGAGGTGGCCCCCATTGTCAGAGGGCTGTACGAAACCGATGCGACGACGCCCCCTCATCTGTTGGCAGGCAGCATCTACGGGCCGTCGTACATCTCGTTCGAGTTTGCCCTTGCTTGGCACGGATTGATTCCCGAGCGCGTGGAGGCGGTTACGTGCGCTACGTTCGACAAACGGAAAAAGAAAGAGTACGCGACGACGTTCGGGCAGTTCTTCTATCGCGACGTACCGTCGGCTGCCTTCCCTCTGGGTATCGAGGTTCGTAAAGAGGGTGACTACCACTTTCGTATTGCACGCCCCGAAAAGGCGCTGTGCGACGAGCTGTACAAGCTCCGCCCTGTCGCGGGGCTTGGCGACCTTGAGTGTCTGCTGTTTGACGATTTGCGTATCGACGAATCCGGGTTCGAGCGCCTTGACGTGCAGGAGATATGCTCGTATGAAAGGGCCTATCGGTGCACCAGCGTCAAGACGCTGTGCAGGTATCTGAGGAGGCGGTTTCCGTGACGAACTCTTCCATTGAGTCCATGCTCCGGGCGTACGGTGCCGAGACGCTGCCCGAACGCAAGCACGCACTCAAAGAGGTCATGCAGGAAATGGTTCTCTGCGGGCTGTCGCGCGCCGGCTTCTTCGATCGAGCCGCGTTCTACGGAGGAACTGCGCTGCGCGTGTTTTATGGGCTGGACCGCTTTTCGGAAGACCTTGACTTCTCATTGACAAGCCCCGACGCCGCGTTTGACCTTGCAGCGTTTTTTCCCACACTCGAGAAGGAGGTCCGTTCGTTCGGGCTGAACGTTTCCATCGAAAAGAAGGCCAAGACGCGCGATTCTGCCATCCGCTCGGCGTTTCTCAAAGCGAATACACTTGAACACATTCTGTTGTTCTATGCCGATGGAGAGTCCCTCGGCGGCATAGCGCGCGACGAGAAGATCAAGATAAAGCTCGAGGTGGACACGGATCCCGCTCCGTATGCGACGTACGAACGGCGCTATCGTTTGCTTCCTGCGCCATACGAGGTCAATCTGTACGACAAGCCGTCGCTGTTCGCCGGAAAGGTCCACGCGGTGCTCTGTCGCGGATGGAAAGACCGCGTGAAGGGTCGCGACCTTTACGACTACGTTTTCTACCTTGCGCGAGGCACGCATGTGAACGTGGACCACCTGCGGGCCAAGCTTGTGCAGACCGGGCATGCCGCAGAAGGGGATCGGATAGGCATCGACGAGATTCGCGCGATGCTGTGCGCGCGTTTCGAATCAATCGACTATGCAAGCGCTAGGCAGGACGTTGTGCCGTTTATTCGAGACGCTTCGATGCTGGACCTGTGGGGTGCCGACTTCTTCAAACAGATTACCCAAGGGCTGGAGTGACCGCCCCCCCGGCCAATCTTCGCCTTGGATGCATGCTGCGGCGATTGGGTGCCTACGGGCATGTGCGCTTTTGGGGCGGTCGGGGGAAGCGCCGCGGTTGCTTCCTTGACACCTGTTGTCGGACGAAACGGGCCCAAACGGGCCTCAAACCGTGTGTCTTGTCCGACAATTGTGCAAGACTTATGCTTGTTGACAGCCAACCGGCGGGACGCCGGGCACCATTCGCCTATGGGTACCCATCTGCCCGGCGTGCGCCGTTTCCCTACGCCACGTTTGTCTCGCCGGCCAGCACGCTGCGGTAGTCGGCGAGGTTCGCCTTGAGCAGCTGGGGAATGGGCAGTTCGTAGGGGCAGCGGGTCATGCACTGGCCGCACTCGACGCAGCGCTCGATTTTGCCCATCTCGGCCTGCCAGTGCCCGTCGAGCCAGGCCTCCGAGGGTGCGCGGCGCAGCATGAGGCTCATGCGGGCGCACTGGTTGATGGCGATGCCCATGGGGCAGGGCATGCAGTACCCGCAGCCGCGGCAGAAGTCGCCGGTGAGCTCGGCGCGCTCTGCCTCGATGAACGCGCGCATCTCGTCGTCGAGCGCGGGCGTGGCGTCGCCCATGAAGCCCAGCCACTCGTCGAGCTCGCTTTCGCGCTGGATGCCCCATATGGGCACCACGTTGTCGAACTGCGTCATGTACGCCATGCAGGCGCGCGAGTTGGTGAGCAGGCCGCCCGCAAGGCCCTTCATCGCGATGAAGCCCATGCCTGCCGCGGCGCACGAACGGACGAGCGTCTCCTCGCGCTTGCTGGAAAGGTACGACAGCGGGAACTGCAGCGTCTCGTACAGCCCGCTCGCGGCGATCTCCTCGGCCACGCCGATCTTATGCGCAGTAATGCCGATGTGCAGGATCTTGCCCTGGCGCTTGAACTCCTCGAGCGCCTCGTACATGCCGGTGCCGTCGCCGGGGCGGTAGCACTGGTCGACGCAGTGGAGCTGGTAGATGTCCACATGGTCGGTCTTGAGCAGGCCGAGCGACGTCTCGAGGTCGGATGCGAGCTTGGCGGGGTCCTTGGCCTGCGACTTGGTGGCGATGGTCACCTGGTCGCGCACGCCCTCGAAGGCGGCGCCGACCTTCTCCTCGCTGTCGCTGTAGGCGCGGGCGGTGTCGAAGAACGTCATGCCGCCCTCGAAGGCGCGGCGCAGCAGACGCACGGCCTCCTCCTTGGGGACGCGCTGTATGGGCAGCACGCCGAAGGCGTTCTGCGGGGTGACGATGCCGGTCGATCCCAGGGTTATCTGCTTCATGGCGGGTCCTCTCCTGAATTGCGGCGCGGCGCCGGCCGCGGTTTTACGGCTGCAAAGCCGCACATCGCAGTGTACTACGGTCGGTAAGCTGCAGGCGGGTTTCGGCGACGTGCCGTCGGACCCCACGGCCGCAGAAGGGGTGCGGGCGGTTTTCGATGTCCTGCCGCAGGGGGGTTGCGCCCCGTCGGCCAGGTCTCAGCAGTTTCCCACGAACACGTGCGCCAGGTGGCGGCGGGCCACATCGGCGGCCCGGTGGACGTCGGCCACGGGGGTGGGCGCCCCGTCGGCCATAAGGTGGCGCGGGAAGCAGCGCGTGAGGTGGTAGGGAATGAGCGGGTCGATGCCGGCGAGCCAGCGCGCAAGGGAGTCGACGTCGGCCACGGGGTCCACAAGGCCGGGCACCAGCAGGGTCGTCACCTCGAGGTGGCACGCGGGGTCGGCGGCCAGGGCCTCGATGGTCGCCTGCGCGCATCCCAGGTCGCCGCCGAGCGCGCGGTAGCCCTCCTCGGTGGCCGCCTTGAGGTCGATGTTGGCGGCGTCGACGAGCCCCTCCAGCGCGTGCAGCACCGGGGCGCAGGCCATGCCGTTCGACACGAGCACCACCGCCAGGCCTGCACGGTGGGCGAGCTCGGCGCAGTCGCGCACGTACTCCCATCCCACAAGCGGTTCGTTGTAGGTGAAGGCGAGCCCGCAGACGCGCGGGTCGTCCTCTCGCAGGCTTAGGGCCATGCCCACCAGCTCGTCGGGGGCCGTCGCGCGCCAGGGGACGTCGTCGGCCCCCGCCGTCGAGATGGAGTCGTTCTGGCAGAAGGGACAGGCCATGTTGCAACCGTAGCCGCCTGCGGACAGTACGTACGACCCGGGGTGCCAGCGGGCGAGCGGTTTCTTTTCCACCGGGTCGAGGGCGAGCGACGTCAGCCGCCCGTAGCCGGTGCACGCAACCCGGCCGCCGACGTTGGCACGTGCCCGGCAAAAGCCCTGCTCACCCGGGGCAAGCCGGCAGTGGCGCGGGCACACGGGGCATGCGGCGGCACCGCTGCGGGCGGCTTCCGCCACAGCGGACATGCGGTCCCGCGCAGGGTGCCCATGGTCGCGCATCGTTTCCTCCCTCTCCGGCGCCCGAGGCGCCTTTGGTGGCTACCGGTGCCGCACGACCTCGAAGCGTTCCAGCTCGACCGCTTCGCCTTCGCGGATGCCGCCCTTGCGGCGGGCGATGGAGACCTGCTCCTCGGCGGTGTCCACGCCGGCGAGGTCGGGCAACAGCAGGCCGCGCCGCCCGTCGCGGGCGCTCACGATGACGCCGTAACGCGCCGGATCGAGTTCTTCGGGACCCGCGATGCGCTCGGGCGTGCCGAGCACGTCGACGCTGTACACCAGTTCGTCCAGCTCGTCGGGGGTGATTGGGTCGAAGCGCGGATCGCAGGTGCCGGCGCTCACCGCGTTTTCGGCGATCTCGTCGGCAAGCGTCGCCTGGCACGGCGCGATGGTCCCGATGCAGCCGCGCAGCGCGCCGTCCTTCTTGATCGAGCAGAACGCCCCGGCCCGCGTGCCCGCAAGTTCGCCGGGCAGCCCGGCGCGCAGCTCGTCGGTCAACTCCAAAGGCGCGCCGGTGCGCACGTAGGTCTCAAGGCTCAGGCGCGCCAGGCGGACCCAGGGGTCTTCGTTCGCGCGGGCCTCGTCGAGCGCCGCGCGGCGCCGCGCGGCATATTGCTCGCCGAAGCCGCGCGCCGGGTCGGCCTTGCCCGGCACGAAGGCCGCGACGCCGTAGCCCACGCCGAACGGGCCCTCGTACGAAAGCAGCTCGCAGCTTACCGCGCGCCGGTCAAGCGCGCCCGCCATGATTTGGAACGACCGCAGGCCGCATTCGCCCGCCTGGTCGCAGAAGTCGCGGTCGAGGTCGAGCAGCGCCCCGAAGTCGCCGCTCGAAAACGCCTCGCAGACAAGCTTGTCGAACACCGGGCCTTCGGGAGAGAAGCCATAAGGGCCGTTGTCGAGCAGCTTGTGCGACAGGTCGCCCGAGGCCACGTAGACCGCACGGCGGCCGAGTCGGTCGCAGGCGCGCGCGACGCACTGGCCCAGCCGGTAGTGGTCGAGCGCCGACAGGCCCGAGATGCCCATGCGCACGATGGGGCAGCGCACCCCGGCCGCACGGATGAAGCTTAGGGGAACCATGACCCCGTGGTCGAGCGCGGGGTCGCGCTCGCCCTCGCGGCCCGCCGCGATGCCGGCAAGCGCCGCCTCGGCGCAGACGGCGTCCACCAGATCGACGTCGTAGTCGGCCTCGAGCTCGTCGTCGGGGTCGCCGAAGCGCGCAAAGTCGCCGTCCGCCCGGGTGCCCGGCGATATGTGCAGGTAGTCGTGGTAGGCGGTGGCATGGGGCGACGAGAAGACGAGCACGTCGGGCGCAAGCTCGGCGATGCGGCGGGCCACCTCGTGAAACGAGGCGAGCGTCGCGGCGATGCCCTGTTCCTGCCCGCGACCCACCCCGGCCACGGCGAGCGGGGGATGGGGGACGGCGAACGCGGCGATGACTGGCATGGCGGTGCTCCTTTCGGGACGGTGCGAAAACCTTGCCGGCCGGGCGGGATAGACGGCGCGGAAGGCGTCCTCGCCGGTCGGCATGTTCGTACCCAGGTTGCGGTGTCGGCTTGCGGGGGGGCTGGACGGTGTGCGGGACCGGGCTTCGGTAGGCGTCCGCCGCAGGCGGGCGTGGCGGGTGCGCCGTGGGTTTTGTCGGCTTTTCTTGCCTTGGGAAGCGCGCGCGGCGTTCTTTGCCCCTCGCCTGCGTGTTGGGCCGCTAAGATGCAGGGACGCACATGCCGAACGGGCTTAAGAGGTGGTTTTCGAGAATTGCCGTGCGGGGTGCGCAGGGCGACGGGTGCAAAGGGTGCGCGAGCCCGGGCGCAACGCAACGCGGCATGTTCGGAATGCCCTAAAGGCCGGTGTACGAGCGACGGAGACGAAGGGAGGTGGGCGGTGGCGCAGCCTGCGACGGGGGACGGCCGCCGTTCCCAGGGTTTGCCTGACACGCCCGGTGCGCCCGATGCCGACGCCGCGCGCCCGATGCCGACGCCGCGCGCCCGCCGGCGCGCCCGCCTGTCGGCCTACGACGTCGCCGCCTGCGGCCTGCTTGCCTGCATCGCGCTTATCTGCGGCTACGTGGAGGCGGTTTTTCCCCTGCCCGTTCCCGTTCCTGGCGTCAAGCTCGGCCTGGGCAACGTGGTGGTGCTGTTCGCACTCGTCGCGTTCGGCTGGCGCGCCGGGCTGCTCGTGATGTTCGTGAAGGTTGCGGCGTCGGCCCTGCTTTTTGGCAACCCCACGATTTTTCTCTACAGCCTGGCGGGCGGCCTGCTGAGCTTTGGCGCCATGCGCGTCGGTGTGCGCCTGCGGCCGCTGAGCGTGGTGGGCGTCTCGATGCTCGGCGGCGTGTGCCACATGCTCGGCCAGCTTGCCGTGGTCGCCCTGGTGCTGGCCCCCTACGTTGCGCTGGCCTATCTGCCGGTGCTGGTTGCGGCGGGCCTGGCAACCGGCCTGCTCACCGGCTATGTATGCCGGCTCGTCATCCGTACGGCGGGCCGCTCGTCGTTCTTCGCCCGGCGCCGCAGACGCCTGGCGCGGGCAGGGCGGCGCACGGGTGGGAGGGGAAGCGACCCGGCGGTCCTGTCCCCCTCTTCCGCCGGTACCGCCGATCCTGCCGGTCTTGCGGGCATGTCCGCCCCGACTCCGGCCGCCGCGCCCGAAGAAAACCGTTCCCCGGCCGCCGAGGCCGCGCCGACCAAGGAGATGCTCCCATGACCGTACGTTGCCCGACCAGCCCGTCCCTGTCGCTGTCCCGCCTGAGCCGCCGCTCGTTCTGCGCGCTCGGCGCCGCCTCGCTGCTCGGCCTGGGGGGGTGCGCCGCCGCGGGGGATGCGGACGGCGGGTCTGCGTCCGAGGGGTCCGACGCCGACGCGGACGACGCCGACGCGGACGAATCCGCTTCCGACGAGGAAGACGCCGCCGACGAGCCCGTCTCCGGCTCGACCTTCGCCTTCAACACCCTCGTGTCCATCCAGGCGTACGGGGTCGACCAGGAGGCCGTCAGCGCGTGCTTGACGGAGTGCGCGCGCTACGACGGGCTGTTTTCGGCGCGCAACGAGGGCACCGACGTCGCGCGTATCAACGAGGCGCAGGGCGAACCGGTGGAGGTCGACCCCGACACGGCCGACCTCATCACGCAGGCGCTCGAGTACTGCGCGCTGTCCGAAGGCACGTTCGACATCACCATCGGCGCGGTGAGCTTGCTGTGGGACTTCGAGGAGGGGGTCAAGCCGGACGACGACGTCATCGCCGAGGCCGTCGGGCACGTCGACTACACGGGCGTGCAGGTCGACGGCACCACGGTGACCCTCGCCGACCCCGAGGCCAAGCTCGACCTGGGCGGCATCGCCAAAGGTTGGATCGCCGACCGCCTGTGCGAGGACCTGGTTGCGGCGGGTGCCACCGCGGCGCTCGTCAACCTGGGGACGTCGAGCACCTACGCGTTGGGCTGCAAGCCCGACGGCACGCCGTGGCGCATCGGCCTGCGCGACCCCCTGGGCGGCAGCGTCAGCAGCGTCTCGGCCATCGTGGAGGTGACCGACGCCGCGCTCACGTCGAGCGGCCTGTACGACCAGCAGTTCGAGCTCGACGGGCAAACCTACTGGCACATCCTCGACCCGGCGACCGGCTATCCGGCACAGACCGACATGCTCGGCGTGGCGGTGGTGACGCCCGACGCGACCCAAGGAGACGCGTTCTCGACGATGCTGTTCATCAAGGGCATCGACGCGGGCACGGCGTGGCTGGAGGAGAACTACCCCGACGTGGCGGCGCGTTTTATCGACGAGGACGACGCCGCGGTGCTCGCCAACGGCTTCGAGGACTACGGCTACGAGGAGGTCGCTGCAGATGGCGAGTCCTAGCGGCGGCCTCGAGGACCCGGACGGCCGCCTGTTCGAGGCGACTCTGGCCGGCGGCGGGGGCTGGGGGCTCACCCGAGGCGACGCAGCCGTCGCCGCGGGCGCGCTGCTCGTGGCGCTCGCCGCCGCGCTTGCGCTGTGGTTGGGGTACGGGGTCAGCGGCAACGCGGCCGAGTCGGGAGACGGTCTCTACGCAGTGGTGCAGAACACCGCAGGTTACTACGCGGCGTTGCCTCTCGACGAGGACGTGACCGTCTCCGTTGAAAGCGACCTGGGAACCAACGTCGTCGAGGTGCTGGACGGCCAGGTGCGCTGCGGCGAGTCCGACTGCTCCAACCAGGTGTGCGTCGACACCGGCTGGGTTTCCGAGGCGGGCCAGATGATCGTCTGCCTTCCCCACGAGCTCACCGTGCAGGTGGTGGCCGACCCCGACGACGCGGTTCCGCTGGTATAGCGGGCCGCAAGCCCCCCGCAGGCGGCCTTCGCGACGGCTGTGGTGATGAAGCTGTTGCCATCTGTTTCTCATCGGGTATTGGATGCGGTTTTCTTGCCGTTGTTTACTGGGGTTGCAGGGCGCGAGGGCCCGGCGTTGCGGCCGTAGGCATGTCCGCATCCCCCTGTGGCGCGTGGGTTCCCTGCAACCAGGGTGCCCGCGCGTTTTTG
>CAZUFB010000069.1:0-10925 GCA_964619775.1 uncultured Coriobacteriaceae bacterium | reverse complement strand
CCGCCCTGCGCTCGACCTACGCCATCCCCGGAAACCCCGTCTGGCGCAGGGCCTCGTACAGCACGATGGCGACCGAGTTGGACAGGTTGAGCGAGCTGATCTGCGCCGAGGAGCCGTCCACGAAGTTGCCGCAGATGTCGGTGCGGAAGATGCCGCCGGCCCCCGTTTTGCTGCCGTCCTTTGCGGCCCCGCCGTGCAGCAGGTGCTCGTGGTGGGCGTGCCAGGCCGCGGCGTTGTCGAGCGACGCGGCGTCGGGCAGCATGGGGATGCGTTCGCACAGGTCGGGATGGGCGTCGAGCACGGCGCGGGGGATGCCGGTGCTCTCCTTGCCGAACACCAGGAAGTCGCCGTCGCGGTAGACGGCCTCGGTGTAGGTCCGCCGGCACCGCTTGGTGAGCAGGTGCAGCCGCGCACCGGGGTTGCGGGCAAGGAAATCCCGCCAGTCGTCGTACTCGGCAACCTGCAGGTTGGGCCAGTAGGCCATGCCGGCACGTTTGAGCAGCGGGTCGCTCAGCTCGAAGCCGTAAGGGCGGATAAGGTGCAGCCGCGTGCCGGTCACCACGCAGGTGCGGCCGATGTTGCCGGTGTTCGAGGGGATTTCGGGTTCGTAGAGGACGACGTTGAGCATGATGGCGGGGCGCTCCTTTGGGGAGGTTCGCGGGCAGGCGTGCGATAACTGGCCGGCTAGCGTGCGATACCGGCTAAAACGCCAACCGCATGTCGTGCCACACCGCACCGCCGTGGGTCGACGCCGAGACTCCCTCGTCTACGAACCCGAACTTCTCATAGTAGTGCACGAGCCGGTCCTTGCAGGTCAACACGAGGCCCTTGCGCCCCTGCGCGCGGCTGTCGGCGATGGCGCGTTCAAGCAGCGTTCCCGCGTAGCCGCGCCGGCGGAACGCGGGCACGGTCACCACGCCGAAGATCATCTGCCAGGCACCCTGCTCGTCGTGCAGGCCGGCGTCGTCGTACATCTCGTCGCGCAGCACGGGTTCGTCGGTGACCATTCCGTTTACAAAGCTCGCCAGATCGCCGCCCACCTCGAGCAGCCAGAAGTGGTTGGGAAAGGTGGCCAGCCGTTCGGCGAGCGACGCGCGCGAGGCGGCTTCGGCTGCAGGGAAGCTTGCCAGCTCGGCCGCCGCGACGGCGTCGAGGTCGGCGGGTGTGGCGGTGCGGATGCACGGTTCGGGTTGGGTCGAGGCGACGGGTTCCATGGAGGTCGAGGGGTCCTTTCGGGTCGGGGCCGGGAAAGCCGGCTTTGGGACGCACCGCAAAAACGCCGCACCCTGTTTCGCTCGGGCTTGCGCGCCCTTTACGTGCTGCCTGGGCTTGCCTTGCGCGACGGTTTCTGCGAATCGTTCAAAGCCCGGGACAATCCGCGGAATTGCCGTGCGCAGCGACGTCCGGCATTTTGCGGGTTGCTCTAAAACAGCCACATGTTGAGCAGGCCCAGCACCAGCAGGTGGACGGGGTAGAACAGGTAGAAGAAGTACTTCATGCCGCGACCGCGCTTGCCGTTGTAGGCGGCGATGCACGCCAGGCCGATGGCGGAGTACATCTGCAGCCAGCTGCCATGTTCGACGCAGTAGAGGTAGCCGGCGGCGCAGCCCAGCACGAACTGCGCGAAGCGGTGGTTGCGTGCCAGGTAGAGCACACCGATGAGGATGACGCCGTACGCGTGGTAGCTCACGTCGAGCAGGTCCTCGCCGGCGAGCCACGCCGCGAGCGCGAGCGTGCCCACGGTGAGCAGCATGGTGCCCCACCAGGGAAACTTAAGCCGCCTGCCCACTTCGTCGGCGAGCCACAGGGCGCAAAACGCCAGCAGCAGGGTGAACATGATGTTGAGCTGGCTCGTGTAGGAGATGCCCGCCAGGCCCCCGTGCAGCGCAAAGTCGTAGGGCAGCTCGGCCACGATGCCGAAGAGCAGCATGCGCAGGGCGTACTTGGGTTTGTTGCGCGTGTGGACGAAGCCTTCGACCAGCACGAAGCAGAACAGCGGAAACGCGATGCGGCCGATGGTGCGCATCATCATGTAGACGTCGTACCAGGCGGAGGCCTCCGGGTCGAGCTGCTGGCGCAGCAGCAGGTAGTAGCTCCACACAAGGGTGGCCCCCACATGGTCGACGAGCATGGTGACGACGGCGATCCATTTGAGGCCGGTGCCGCTCAGCAGATGCCAGGGCTTGCGTTGCAGGGTTTCGGCGAGCGTGGTCATGCGTCCTCCTCCCGCGGCGCGGGGCGACCGGTGTTTTTCCGTCAAAGGATACACCCGATGCCTTGGAGCGGGGCGGGATGTGGGGTAATTTGGCCTGGAAGGACATGCGACCGGGCGGCCAGGCCGCGCGGCGCGCCGATGCATGCAAAAGGGACGCACGAGGGGAGCTTCCGTATGACCGAGACCGAGCACACAGCCGTCGACACCGCCGGGCGGCCCGCCTCCGCTCCCGTGCGGATGAGGCAGGCGACCGTCGAGGACCACGCGGCCATCGTCGCCATCACCACCGAGGGCCGGGAGTTCCTGGCCGCCCAGGGGCTCGACCAGTGGCAGGGCGGCAACCCCTCGCCCGAGCGGGTGGCCGAGGACATCGCATGCGGTTACAGCTATCTGGCCGTGGACGGCGCGACGGGCGAGCCGTTGGGGACGATCGCCCTGTGCGGGGCCGCCGAGGCCGACTATGCCAACGTGCGCCGGGGCTCCTGGCTCACCGAGGCGTCCAACGACCCGGGTCTGCCCTCGGCCTACCTGGTGCTGCATCGCATTGCCGTGGCGTCGGCGGCACGCGGTCGCGGGGTGGCGACGTTCATGCTCGAACGGGCCGTCGAGACGGCCCGCAAGCGCGGGTTTGCCAGCGTGCGGGTCGACACGCACGAGGGCAACCGTCCGATGCAGGGGGCGTTCCTCAAGACGGGCTTTGTGCGCTGCTGCGAGATCGAGATCACGAACCCCCTCGAGCCCAACAAGAAGCGCATCGGCTTCGAACTCGTGCTGTAGCGCATGACATGCGGCCGCTCGGGTGCCGGGCATGCGGCTGCAGGAACGGGTGGGTCTGCGGCTCTGGGGGTGTGGAGCGGCCCTGGGGGCATGGTCGGAAACGGGTACATGGCTCAAAGTGCGCCGAGTGCGTGGTTTGCCGAGAGGTATTGGCAAAAAACTGGCCGAGTGCGTTTCGCGAAGCGGTCGGAACAGGCTCCTTTGACGAGCAGGATGGGGTCCAAAACGACTCCTAGCGATAAAATGCCAGGTCGCCCACTGCCCCTCATCGCATGCCGGCTGCCTTGCTCCCCGTGCCAAACGCACTCGCCCGCAATTTTGCCACGACCCTGTCGCAGAACACGCACTCGGCCCTGTTCTTGCCATCCGGCATCCCACCGCGGCGCAGCGTCGGCCGTTGCAAGGCGTTTGGGCGGCCGGTGCGTGCGAGGCTCGCGAGGCCCTGCGGAACGCGACGGGCGGGGCTGCGCGTCACGCCGTCCGCACGGTCACGACGAACCCGCCGCGGTTGTCGCCCGAGACGGAGCAGGGCATGCCGGCCCCCTTGCAGCCGTCGAGGTCGATCTCGACCACGGGGCCGGCGTCGGCGGCCGACACGCGCCAAATCGCGTAGGCGCCCCCGTTGGGCGCCGCCCAGTGCAGGGCGCGGTCGTACCGGTCAAAACCGTCGAGGAGCGCGAGGTACTCCTCAAGCACCAGCCCGCGTTCTGCCATAAGGGCGGCGTGGGGCCGGCCGACGTAGCGGAAGTGCCACGGCTCGTGGGCCACGCCGGTGACGTCCTCCTTGCCGGCGGGGTAGCGCTCGACGAACCCGTAGGACGCCGCCTGCTCGCGAAACGCCTGCGCGGCGCCCTCGTAGGGGAAGTCCGGGCAGATGAAGTCGGGCTTCTCCCCGTCGGGCCCCGGACAGCCCAGGTCGATGGCCAGGCCCGTCTGGTGCTCGCTGCAGCCCGGTTGCGCCACGTAGCTCCGTGCGAACGCCAGGCCGCGGTCGCGGACCGCACCGTCCCAAATCCTCTGCTGCTCCTTCTGCGAACGCCAGCCGCTCACCGGCACGATGGGCCCCCACCCGCCGGCTGCGCGTACAAGCAGGTTGAGCGAGGCCGCCGCGGTGCGGGCGAGCAGCGTTTTGCAGGCGGCGCGCCCGCCGGGGCCGCATGCGGGCAGGGTGGGGTCGTCGGCGGGCACGAGGTCGCGGCCCTCGGCCAGCTCGTCGCAGGGGTGGGACTCGTTGACGAGGACGAGGTTGCCGGTGCGTGCGGTCTTGCTCAGCATGGGGATGGTGGTCATGGTGGTTCGCCGCCCGTTCTGGTTGTGGTGCGTGTTCGTCTGCTTTTACCCGGCGTGCGCGCCGCGCCGGTAATAAATAGCTGCCGTTTTGCAAAAACTGCAGGTAAATTACTTGGTTTTGACATGGTCTATGCTACCAGGGCAAACCGTTCGCGCGTCTTACGGCTGCGTGACAATTTCTTGTGTTTGGCTTAAGTTTTTTCTTTTTAAGGGGCCGAAAACGGTGCCGCGCCGCATGGGCGCCGCGGATATCGACGCCGTGCAGGGGCGCCGTGCGCAGGGCACCGGCGGTGCGGGAGTGGTGTGGGCCCGTGAACATCGCGTTCGCAGTTGACGACATGAGCCAGAAGCGCAACGGCACCACGATGAGCGCCCTGCGCTGCGCCGCGGGCTCTGCGACGCCGCCCGTCCGCCTGCGTGCCGACGTTCTCGAGGAGCGCGCCTGCGCCGCGATGGGGGAGATGCTGCGCAGGTAGGGCTTCGGCGGACGGGTCGGTTTTGCGTCGCAGGGCGCGCCTTGGTTTGCTACCGCGCCTTCTTGTCCACCGCCCGGGCCACTGTGTCGCCGATGACCTGGACCACCTGCACCAGCACGACGCACAGCACGATGGCGCCGGCCATCGCCCCCGGTTCCCAGCGGTAGTAGCCGTAGCGGATGGCCACGTCGCCCAGGCCGCCGGCGCCCACGCAGCCCGCCATGGCGGCAAAGCCGAACAGCGTGATGAACGTGATCGCCGCGCCGCGGATGATCGAAGGCAGGCTTTCTTTGAGGTACACCTTGTAGACGATCTGCCAGGTGTTGGCGCCGAAGCTCTGCCCCGCCTCGACCAGGCCGGCGTCGACCCCGGCCAGGCTCTGCTCCACCATGCGCGCCACGAAGGGGGTTGCCGTCACCACGAGCGGCACGATGGCGCCGCGCACGCCCAGCGAGGTACCCACCACGAACCGCGTGAACGGGATGATGGCCACCAGCAGGATGATGAACGGGATGGAGCGCCCTATGTTCACGATCCACCCGAGCACGGCGTTGACGTTTCGCTGCGGGTGCAGCCCGCCCGGGCCGGTGAGCACGAGCAGCACGCCGATGGGGATGCCCAGCACGTAGGCGATGAGGGTCGACATGCCGGTCATGACGATGGAGTCGCGGGTCCCTTCGAGCAGCAGCGTCCCGTAGTCCGCGATGTACCCCTGCAGCCACTCCATGCTACACCCCCTCCTCGGCGCCGTCGGGCGCATCTGCCGGGCCGCGCGCGCCGGTCGCCGCCAGGTCGTCGTCGAACAGCAGCTCGCGCGTCACCGGGCTTTGCGGGTTGCCGAAGACCTCGTCGGTCGGTCCCTGCTCCACGATGAGGCCGTCGTCGATGACCGCGATGCGGTTGCACGCCTTGTGCGCCACGGCCAGCGAGTGGGTGATCATCACCAACGTCACGCCGAGCTCGCGGTTGATGTTCCGCAGCAGTTTGAGGATGCTGGCGGTGGTGCGGGTGTCCAAGGCGCTGGTTGCCTCGTCGCACAGCATGATGCGCGGGTTGTTGGCGAGGGCCCGGGCGATGGCGACGCGCTGCTGCTGGCCCCCCGAGAGCTGGCTGGGGTAGTTGCCCGCCTTGTCGGAGAGGCCTACGAGGTCGAGCAGCTCGCGGGCGCGCGCGGTGCGCTCGGACTTGCGGACATGGCGCACCTCGAGAGGAAAGGCCACGTTGTCGAGCACGCTGCGCTGTTGGAACAGGCTGAAGTTCTGAAAGATCATGCCGATGGAGGAGCGTAGGCGCAGCAGGTTCTTGCCGGTGTAGCCGGTCACGTCGGTCCCGTCGATGAGGATGCGCCCCGCCGTGGGCCGCTCGAGCAGGTTGATGCAGCGCACGAGCGTCGACTTGCCCGCACCCGACGCGCCGATGATGCCGAAGACGTCTCCCCGGTCGATGGACAGGTTGATGTCGTGCAGCACGGGGTGCGGACGGTCGGTTTGCGCCCCGTAGGTCTTGTCGAGATGCTCGATGCGGATCATATGCGGCCTCTTTACGGACTGCCTTAGAACACCGGCAGGACGGCTCCCTCGAAGGTTTCCTCGATGAACGTGCGCGTCTCGTCCGAGGTCAGGGCCGCGGCGAGCGCCTGGATCTTGTCGAGGTTCTCGTTGCCCTCGTACACCACGAGGATGTTGGCGTAGGTCTCGGCCGCCAGCGAGTCGTCGGCTTCCACGGCAAGCGCGTCGGCGGTGGTCAGACCCGCGTTGAGCGCGTAGTTGCCGTTGATGCAGGCGATGTCGACGTCGGCGAGCACCGAGGGGATGGTGGCCGCCTCGAGCTCGCGGAAGTCGAGGTCGAGCGGGTTGTCGACGATGTCGCGGGTCGTGGCGGTGATGCCGGCGTCCTCGTCGAGCGCAAGCAGGCCCTCCTGCTCGAGCAGCAGCAGCGCGCGAGCCTCGTTGGTGGTGTCGTTGGGCACGGCCACGATGGCGCCTTCCTGCAGGTCGTCGAGGCTTTCGGTGCGCCCCGGGTACAGGCCGAACGGTTCGAAGTGGACCGCGACGACGGAGACCAGGTGAGTGCCGCGCTCCTCGTTGAAGCTTTCGAGGTAGGGGGTGTGCTGGAAGAAGTTCGCGTCGATCTCGCCCTCTTCGGTGGCGGTGTTGGGCAGCACGTAGTCCGAGAACTCCTGCACGGTGAGGGTGTAGCCCTGCTCCTCGAGAAGGTCGCGGACCGGGCCGTTGAGGATGACGGCGTGCGGGGTGGGGCTGGCGCCGACGGTGAGGTTGGTGTCGTCGGCGATGGTGGGCTCGGCGGTCTCCTCGGTCTCTTCCACTTCTTCAGTCTCTTCGGACTCGGCGTCTTCGGAGGACGAGTCGCTGTCGTTCTGCGAGCAGCCGGCAAGCGCAATCGAGGCGGCGGCGACGCCGAGGCCGGCGACGAAGGTGCGGCGGGTGGGGGCGGTGGAGGATGCTGACATGGCGTTGACCTTTCTTACGGGGCGCGATGCGCGCGGCGGTGCGGCGCATGCATTTGACAGATGATACCTTGCGCCGGCGTCTTCTCAGAAAGGTTCGACGGATTTACGTCGAGACGACCCGCTTGAAGGGTCGGTTCGGTGCCGCGACAGGGCGGACGCCCCGATCGGGTGGGTAGGTTTTGCGCCGTGTGCGACGCGTCGACGCCTTCGGGCGCCCGGGCACGTTTGCGGTTTGCCGAACTGGACAACGAACCGCATTGCGGGCCAAAAGCCGACGAACCTACCGGAAAAGACGGGAAACGCAAGGGTGTCGCTCCTGCTAGGGGCGCATCGAGCGACTGGCGCGACGACGCATGCGGCCGAGCATGCACATCGCGTGCATTCGGCACATTCGCTGCATGTTTTGCGCCAGGGTTTCCAACGTCTCTCCTTTCCGGTGGCTCGCGTGCGGACAAATTTGAAAGGGATATATAGCGTTTTATGTACAGCCTGTCAAGCGGGGCCGCGGCGGCAGGGGGCCGGCGGGCCGCGGGGCCGGCGGGAGAGCCGGAACCGGCGCCTCCCGCCGCCTGGCATCGCCGCCCGAGAGCGTCAACGCGGCCTTACTCCTTACTCGCCGTCCGATGGGTCGGGGGATTCGGCGTCCGACGAGTCAGCGCCGTCCGAGGCGGTGTCGGCAGACTCGTCCTCTGCCGAGGCGCCCCCGGTTTCCGGTGCGGCGGTCTCGGGCTGCTGCACCGCGTCGGACGCGGACCCCTCGTTGGACGAGCCGCCGTCTGCGGAGCTTTCCGCCTCGCCGGACTGGTCGGTCGCGGCGTCGGGCACAGGGTCGCTTTCGCTCGGGACGGCTGCGTCTACGGCCTCCGCGTCGGGGACCTCGCTTGCAAGGGAGTCGTCGGGAACCTGGTCGGCGACGGCGTCCTGTGCGAGGTCGGCGGCCTCCTCGTCCTCGGCGGGGTCGACGGCGTCGAGGCTGTCCGGCTCGGCCTGGGTTTGCTGTGCGGATGTGCCCGTCCGGTGTCCGATGCCGTTGCCGCCGGTTGCACCCAGGATAATCACGGCGCACAGGGCCACCGCGACCAGACCGGTCACGAGCGACGCCGCTGCGACGATGCGCTCCCGGCGGCGGGCCCTGCGCTGGGCCGCGAGCACCTTGACGCGCTCCACCTCGTCGGGCAGGTGGGATGGTGCCGGCGCGGTGGCCGCGGTTGCGGCGTAGGGGTCCAAGGCCTTCGCGGCCGCAGAAGCCTGGGCATAGGGCGAGGCGCTGTCCGTCCCCGGCAGGACGGTTGCGACGGGAACCGGTTGTGCCGCGACGGTTCCGTAAGGCGACCTTGCGGGGCCGTGGTCGGCCACGGCCGACGCGTTGGGGTCGGCGGCCTCGAATGCCGGCGTGGCTGGCGGTTCCGGCGGTTCCACGAGCGCGGGGCCGGGGTCGTCCGCCGTGTCGACGGCCGCCGCGGCAGCCTGCGCGTCTGCCGCGGCCTCTTTGTCGGCGTCTACCCGGATGCCCGCCTCGCGGGCGGCAACCGTGAAGGCCGCCGTCGAATACGACGGGGCCGGCTCGTCGGCGGCGTTCCGTGCGGGTTCGACGTCGCCGGCATCGCCGGCAGACGGCCCCTGCGCGGCGTGGGCGCCGAGCGGTTGCGCGCCTTCGCCCTCGGAGGCCTGCGCGTCCCCCTCGGTTTCCTCCTCGATGCCGATCTTCTTTTTGATGGCCTTGTCGGATGCGGTGAAGAACCCCTTGTAGACAGCCGAGGACAGCGTGGTCACCACCGAGCCCACCGCCGCGCCGATGATGGACCCTGCGATGCCGATGCTCGACGAAAGGAACAGGGAGGTCGCCGCCGCCAGGGCACCGGCCCCCACCTGCATCCAGGTTACGCCCTGGAACAGGTTTTTCACACGTTCTAATTTGCCTGACATGGCTTTGCGTCCACCTCGATTCGCATGGGTTGCACAGCGTGCCGCAAGCTTTCAGTATAGGGCGGACGGGCGCAGACCATAAAGGTCTAACAAGTCTGACGGTTTTCTGAGGGTTCTGGATATTTCGGGCATTTCCTCTTCGGTCGTCGAAAACGCCCCCCGCATGCACCGGGGCGCCGGGGGGCAGTTCCGCCCGGCGCCCCGACGGGCCCGCCGCACGCACGGCGGCGGGCGCCCGTTTTACCGGCCTGCGCAGCCTGGCCGC
The DNA here is from genome assembly GCA_964619775.1 of uncultured Coriobacteriaceae bacterium. Lineage (GTDB taxonomy): Bacteria > Actinomycetota > Coriobacteriia > Coriobacteriales > UMGS124 > CAZUFB01. The sequence goes on along the minus strand of CAZUFB010000069.1, from coordinate 1,506 downwards.
CCAGGCGACGCCTTATGCGAAATACTCCACGCCGCCCTCGACGAGCGGCTGGAACAGGTTGCCGGGCACGTTCTTGTAGAGCCCGGCGCCGCTGCGCTCGGTGTGGCCCATCTTGCCCAAAACGCGGCCGTCGGGGCTGGTGATGCCCTCGATGGACAGGACGCTGCCGCTGGGGTTCACCGCCAGGTCCATGCTCGGGACCCCGTCGGCGTCCACGTACTGGGTGGCGATCTGGCCGTTGTCCTTGATCTGAGCCAACAGTTCGTCGCCCGCCACGAAGCGGCCCTCGCCGTTGCTGATGGCCACCGTGTGGACGTCGCCCACCCGGCACTTCGACAGCCAGGGCGACAGGCTCGACGCCACGCGGGTGTTCACCAGGCGGCTCTGGTGGCGGCCTATGGTGTTGAAGGTCAGCGTGGGGCAGGCGTCGTCCATCGAGCGGATGTCGCCGAAGGGAACCAGGCCGAGCTTCACGAGCGCCTGGAAACCGTTGCAGATGCCCAGCATCAGGCCGTCGCGGCCTTGGAGCAGGTCGCGTACCGCGTCGGTCACCGCGGGGGCGCGGAAGAACGCCGTGATGAACTTGGCGCTGCCGTCGGGTTCGTCACCGCCCGAGAAGCCTCCGGGCAGCATGACGATCTGGCTGTTGCGGACGGCCTCGGCCAGGCGCTCGGTGCTCTCGACCACGGCCTGGGGGGTGAGGTTGTTGACGACGAGCACCTCGGGTTGGGCGCCGGCGCGCTCAAAGGCGTGCGCCGAGTCGTACTCGCAGTTGGTGCCGGGGAAGACGGGGATGACCACGCGCGGTTTGGCGACGCGCGGTCCGGTGTAGACGCAGGCCGCCTTCTCGGCGAAGCTCACGGCCTCCACGGCCTCGCCCGCGCCGCGGTAGGGGAAGACCTCCTCGATGGCATGCTCCCAGGCCTCCTGCAGTTCGGCGAGGTCGACGGTCTCTCCGCCGGCCGCAAGCTCGTAGGCCTCGGTGGTCGTGCCGACGGGCACCACGCTGGCGAACTCGGTGGAGTCGGGCAGCTCGGCGCCTTCGGCCAGCTCCACCACGAAGCTGCCGTAAGCCAGGTTGAACAGCGCGCTCGACGGGAACACCGCGTTGGCCTTGAATCCGATGCGGTTGCCCACGCACATCTTGAAGACCGCCTCGGCCAGCCCGCCGTAGCCGGGGGTGGACACCGCCAGCGCGTCGCCGCGGCCGACGAGTTGCTCGACGAGGGCGAACGCATCGGCCAGCCCGCGGGCGTCGGGGACGATGGAGCCCGTCTCGCTTGCCGGCTCCACCATCACGACGCGGCTGCCGGCGCGCTTGAACTCGGGCGAGGTCGCGCGGCCGACGCTACCCACGGCGGTGGCGAAGCTCACCAGGGTGGGGGGGACGTCGAGCTGCTCGAAGCTGCCGCTCATCGAGTCCTTGCCGCCGATGGCGCCGATACCCAGGTCGACCTGCGCCATGAGTGCGCCCAGCTCCGAGGCGACGGGCTTGCCCCAGCGACT
>CAZUFB010000068.1:5616-10948 GCA_964619775.1 uncultured Coriobacteriaceae bacterium | reverse complement strand
AGGAACAGGCCCGCATACGCGTACAGCTCTCCGCAGGACACGAGAAGGAGCATCTCGACAAGGCCATCGACGCCTTCATCAAGGTCGGAAAAGAGTTGAACGTTATCAAATAATTCCCGCGAGGTAAAGAACTACTATGAACCGGGAAGACTGCTTCCCGAAACACGATAGGGTGGGCCAAAGTCGATTTGGCCTGCCCTATCCTTTTACCCAAGCTCCTCTCCTTTTGTCCCAAACTCTGCGTCCCAGTCAGAGGGGATTTCGCACCTGTCCCAGATCTTTCACGGAAGGCGCTCCTGCGGGAGTTTTTGTCCGCTTGTTCTTGCAGAGATACCGAAAGACAACGAAAAAGGGCAAGCCCTTCAGTCATTCTTGACTTTCGGGTTCACCCTTCACTGTCGTTGCGCAAGCGTCGGCTTAGAATGAGGTCGTAATCGCGAGGTTTGCACCGGTATAGGCCGGAGAGTAGCGGCATACGCCTCCGGAGCAGATATATCCCGCCCTGTTGCGGCCGTAGCTGAGTTGTATCCTCGTCCTGCCGTGGGTATAGCTGAAACCGGCATTGTAGTAGTTCGTGTCGGTAGTGCCGAAGTTGTACATGTCGCTGGCGAAGATACTCCACTTGGGAGCGAAACTGAACTCCAGGAGTACCGCACCCCAGTCGCCCTCGTAGTCGTCCGAAAGCAGGTACTGCAACTCACCCCTCAGGGAGGTCTTCCTGCTGAACTTGTAGGTCACGTCAGCCACGAATATATTGGAAACGTAGGTCTCATCCATGGCTCCGTGCGACTCGCTCCATTCCTGACGGGAGTAGAGGAGGGTTGTCTTGAGTTTTCTGCTCCACTGACGCTCCACATCGACGTTCGCATCGCTCCATGTCATCACAGGCTCACCCGAATATGTACCCTCAAGCCTGTAGGCCGTAGAGTAGTTTGCGTGGAAGTTCCAGTATTTCTGCCTGTCCCGCTTGCTGCGCAGGGTGTAGTAGAGGTCGAGCTGGCCGGCCATTTCGCTGTTGGCATATACCTGATAGGGATTCAGGTTCGCAAGCATATAGGTGTACTGCCTTGTGAGAGCCGGAAGATAGTTGAGAGTGTTGCCTGTCCCGCTGCCGTAGAGCGAAAGCATGGTGGACATGTGGTCGAGCCTCCTGAAAGTACCGGAAGCACTGAAAGTCTTGAATGAATATATGGCCTCGCCAAAAATTGCCGAACCCTTGCTCGTAGAACCTGAGGTAAGATCGGGAAGGTCATCGCCCTTTGCGGCATACTCTCCCTTGAGCGAGAGGCCCTTCCAGGCGAAATTGACTCTTCCTGAATACAGGTCGAGATAGGGTGTCTCCAGGCCCATGACGCTGAAATCCATGTTGCCTTCGGTGAGACTCTGGTAACGGTTCACGTAACTTCCTTCAAGATTGAGCAGGACGCTGTTCATGCCGAAAATGTCGGCGAGCGACACGCTGAGGTCGGCTCCCCTCACCCATGAACTGGCATAGTCGGTATAAAGCCTCGGCCGGCCGTACATACCCTTGACGGAAACATAGCGCGAGAAATTGTACCTTGCGTGCACTCCTTCCAGGGAATTGTTCACACCTAACTGTCTGTCTTCGTAGCTCCTGAATATGAGTCCGTTACCGAACTGGTCGTAGACATCTCCCACGAGCACATAGAAATTCTCGTCAGTCCAGCTGACATACTTCGACGCCAGCCAGAACTTCTTGGGGTCATTCTGCTGGCCGATTTCGTAGCCGTAAAGTGCGGGAAGATAGGCCTCCATCTGTACTCCGGCCGAAAACTTCCCGTAATTGTAGTCGAGCTTGAGATAGTTGTTGGTACCGAAACGGTCCTCAGGCGTACCGGTGACGATAGCCGGGTCCTCGACGTAAGCTATGGTATTGGTCTCAAAACTGGCCGATAACTGTCCCCCTCCCACGGCATACTGGGCAGAGGCGAGCGCTGCCGATGCAAGCAGCACCGCAAATGCGAAAATGAATCTTTTCATGAATAAACAGTTCTAACGTGTAAGTTCGAGGACTTGTTCGAACAGGAGTTCCTCACTGCCCGGGGTGTATCCCGAATGCGAGAATACGATTATCCCATCGGCATCCACCACGAAACTCTGGGGGGTCAGATTTACGTTCATCGCACGTTTGAGGTCCTGATTGGGGTCATAGACACAGATAAAGTCCCAACCGTACGCCGCAGCCCTCGCCTTCGCACTGGCAAGCGTCCTCACGTCATCGATGGAAACAGCCATAACATCGAAGTCCGCCTCCTCCCTCCAGTCCTCAAGAGCGTCGTTGATTGCATTGAGTTCCTGAAGACAAGGCTTGCAGGTAGTCGACCAGTAAGAAATAATCATGGGCTTGCCCGTGAGCAGGGAACGTACTGAAATCTCCTGACCGGCGGCATCCTGGACCGTCACATCAGGAAGAGTCTGGGCACTTGCCACCACGGGCAACATCAGTGCGCAGACTGACACCAAAATTTGGATTAAAACTTTCATATTGTTGTACTGATATTGATACTCAGAAAGCTGACCCCCTGTCAGGGCCAGCTTCCTGCGATTCATCAAGCTGTAAAACAAACTATTTCTTTGCTTTCTCAAGATAATTCTTAATATTCTCTTTTGCCTGCTCCGCACTTACAGGAGTCATTTCCGCCTTCTGATAGTGTTTCTTTCCGAGGAACGAAGTCCTTGACTTGGGAGCGGCAAGAGTTTCCGAAGAAGTGTTGAATACCGGGCTGTACCTGGGCTGCTCTCCCGACTCCGGTGAAGAAGAGAGGGATGTGGCAGCGGCGGATGAGCCTGAAGAAGACCTGCTCATGCTGAGAGCAGTATCGACTCTGTATCCTGCAAGGCTGGCATAAGAGCCGTAGTAGTAGTATATGGCATTGGGATAATAGTCCGAGCCATCATACGTGTAGGGTTCCACACTGAAATTATCGCTGTCCGTAACGCTTACGGGGAAGTATATGTTCTCTCCTGCGGAGTCGTAAGAAATAAAGGATCCCGAGCCGGTGAGGGCAACAAGATGGTAGGTGTAGCTCGTAGTCCAGCTTGAGAGAGGATAGAGACGGGACGTGTTGACAGGTACACTCACGCCTGAATCCGAAATCTCGAGATACCATTTGGGACCGAAGTCATAGAAGAGGGCCGCCACATTGTATGCGCTGTAGGATGTGCTGCAGAACAGATCGTAAGGAGTGGCCGCGGTGAATGCAGGATAGTAACTGCTTGAACTCTCGAAACCGAAACCTATGCAGAGCAGCCTGTTCTGGCCGCGGAGCCTGGCGTTGTAGGCTGCGGCTTCAGTCTTGAACTCGTCATAGAGCCTGTCGACCTCTTCCCTGCTCATTCCCGTGTAATAGCCGTAGACTTCCTCGGGAAGAACATCGGGATAGTCGTTTAGGGCGCCGTATATGTTCACGCCCTTAGTCAATTCACCAAGGGACACATAGCCGCCGTCTGAATACGAGTAGTTGGAAGCCTCGGCAGTCATGGTCCAGGTTCCGGGAAGTTCGTCAAACAGACTCGACTCAACCCTGTCGGCGTCGGGAAGATAACCCGTAACCGCATCGGCCACCGCAAGACTGTTCTCGTCAACGATTTCGTTGGGAGTGTCCTCCTCGTTATAACCGAGTACCGCCAGTCTGGTGGTCATGCCCTCGAGGGAGCTGAAGCTGACATTCAGACCGTCAGCACTGTTTATCTGGGCCACTTCCGAGTCATCGAAGGAGTAACCGTAGGCGACAATCTCGGCATAGGTAGAATACAGCAGCTCGCTTGCCCACTCCCTGTCGTAGTTGCAGGCATACACTGCTGAAACGATGTCGGGACCTCCGGTCTTCCTGACATTGAACCATACCTCGAAGGGACTGTTGTCTCCGTAGGGATTGTCGATTGCCGTAACTGTAATCTCCGGAGCCTCAAGGGTCTTGGCAGCGGTATCGAATTCGATGTGCTGGAATGACTGGGTGGTTCCGGCCTCATCGCCCATGGCCGTCACGAGGACATGGTAATGAGACTCGGCATTGACAGTATAGAAGTACTCCTTGAGTGAAAGCTGATAATTTCCGGTAAAGGTCTCCGTACCGAATGAAAGGTAGGCATAGTAGCTTGTAACGAACCACTGAAGGTAATCGGTATTGCCGTCAAGCAGTGTCAGTACCATATCATAGCTTGCATCGTCCACAATGAGAACGCTGTACTTGGCCACGCCCTCTTCAGGGGTCAAATAAATGGTCGCATCGGTGGCGGCGGTGGAGATATCCACATTCACCGTAGCTGCGAGCGGAAGGGGATCGGAAATGGTGAAGACCATCTGGTCATAATAGCCCGTCCAGTAGATTGTCTCGTCCACAGCCGTATAATCCCATCCGGCATCCCAAACCGCATCCTCGTAACTTGTATAGTCGAAGAGAGGATCGATATAGCCTGATCCGTACCAGGGATCGTCCGCCCAGGCAAACTCGCCTATGGTAAAGACTATGGGCTCACCGGGCACGTAGGGGTAATGATATATGCTCTCCTGTCCCCATTCGTCAACGAAGTAATTGGTTTCGTCGTTCACGATAAGAGTGGTGTCGTTCACGGTGTACATTCCGCTGTTGTAGATAAGCATATCGGCATCGGTGGTACCCCACTGCTTGTTATAGATGTGCATGGGAAGACAAGCGTGGGTAAACCTCAGGCCGTTTCCGGCTTCAGCCACACTTTCGGGAACGCGGACGTGCATCCTGAAGCCGTCGTAATATGTCTGGACAAGCGTGAGATAGTCGGTGTAGTCGGTAGTGCTGAAAGAAGCAGTGAGCAGATCTTCGTAGTACTCGTCGGAAGAAGTGATACCGGCGATGTATATGGTGTATTCGGTAAGGGGTTCAAGTCCTTTTACCGTGAAAGTGTTCTCACCGTCAACGCAGCTCCCTACATTCTCCGAAGCGAAGAGTACATCCAGTTCCGGCTCGACAGCCTCGCCGCTGAGCTGGACGCTGTACGCATAGCTTGAAATGTTGCTTGTGTTAAGAACAATGTCTACATAGGTAGAGCCTGTCTCGACGATACTGAAATCCATGGCGGGCTCGACATCCGTTACCGGACCCGCTTCCTTACATCCTGCCAGTAGACCCAGCATGCAGACAGTGGCAAGAGCCACAATGTTGGAATAAGTTTTTTTAAGCATAAAACCAAGGTTTAATATTGAATAGGATAACATTTTACTAAGGTAGACTGCCGTTTCTGTCGTTTTGACGCCTGCAAACTTAGGTTATTTTGGTATTATATGCAACACTTCCGAGAGAATTGCAGTTTAACGCAAATTTGACCCGTCAAA
>CAZUFB010000068.1:0-5516 GCA_964619775.1 uncultured Coriobacteriaceae bacterium | reverse complement strand
GCCCATGATGTCAGACTCCGTGAGACAGGACTGTAAGTGCGGCAGATTTCCGATAAATTGACGTAAATTCGCGGACTTTTAGGATTTCCTGATGAGTACGGCAACTTACGGAGGAATAATGCGGCAGCTTGTCCGCCTCGCAGCCCCAATAGTCGTGGGACAGATAGGGGTTGTGCTCGTGTCATTTGCCGACACCTTCATGATAGGGCGCCACGGCGTAGGAGAACTCGCCGCCGCCTCCTTCGTGAACAATGTCACCTTGATACTCGTAACGGCCGGTCTGGGTTTCTCCCTCGGCCTAACCCCGCCCATAAGCGATGCCGAAGGCAAGGGTGACAGGCTCAGGGCGGGCGCATTGCTCCGGGAAGGACTGAAAACCGGCGGAATAATTGCCGTGGCGGCAGCCGTGATACTCGCAGTCCTGTTCCTGAATCTCGAACGCATGGGCCAGCCACAGGAACTCCTGCCTCTGATAAAGCCCTATTACATAATCGTCTCCCTGTCGATAATCACCACCTATTTCTTCAACGCCTTCAAGCAGTTCACCGACGGAATCATGCGGCCCGGCGTGTCCATGAGCATAATCATAGGCTGCAACGTGCTGAACATACTCGGAAATTACCTGCTCATATACGGGAAATGGGGCTTCCCCGAGCTCGGCCTGACAGGCGCGGGCATCAGCACCTTGGTCGCAAGATTCTTCAGCGTGGTTGCGATAGCCGCTTATTTCTTCCTGAACCGCGATATGGCGGAGTACCGCAGGGGCTTCCGCGGGGGATACAGGGAAAAGGGCATGGCCGCAAGCATAGCCAGACTGGGCGCCCCCATCTCCGGTCAGATGGCCATGGAAACCGCATCTTTCTCGGTAATGGTGATTTTCGTTGGCTGGCTCGGAGCCCGGGCCCTTGCCGCCCACCAGATCATGTCTACCATTTCCCTGATCTGCTATATGATGTATATGGCAGCCGGCAGCGCGGCCGCCATAATGATCAGCAGTTTCAACGGCAGAAAAATGTACCGGGAACTGAGAATTACGGCCAGGGCCGCCCTCGGACTCTCCGTAACCCTGATTTTTATATGCTCGGGCATAGTTCTGCTCTGTTTCAGGCCCTTGACTTCGATGTTCACCCAATCGGCCGAGGTGAGTGCACTCGCCCATACCCTGCTGCTCCCCTTCATTCTCTACCAGTTCGGGGACAGCCTGCAGATTTGCCTCTCCAACTCGCTCAGGGGCATTCAGAAGGTAAGGGCCATACTTCCGATAGCCTTTGTTTCCTACATACTCGTCTCAATTCCGGCAAGTTATCTGCTCGGCATCAGCGCCGGACTCGCCCTCAAGGGAATCTGGTTCGGCCTGCCTATCTCCCTCAATCTCGGCGCCCTGCTCTACTACATGATTTTCCGCATGGAACTGCGCAAACTCCGCTAAAGCTGACTCAAAAACGGACTTTTGGTCACCACCTGACGTCTCAACCCCTGCCGGGGGACTTCGCACCTGCGCCCGATTATTTTTCGAGAGGGCGCTCTCTTCAGGAATTCATATCATCAAAGATTGTTATTGCGTATTCCGTGCATATCGTCTACCTTAGCCGATACGATTTCTGAAATGCCATGTCCATAATTGGGGATACACAGGGATTTTTGCTCGCTTTCGGGCTCACCATGCTGGCCGGACTTTCCACCGGCATAGGCAGTCTCACGGCCCTCCTTGCCAAAAAGACCGACACGCGCTTCCTCTCCTTTGCCCTCGGTCTGTCCGCCGGAGTCATGATTTACGTCTCGTTCATGGAACTCATGCCCCAGGCTGCCACCATGCTCACCGATGCGGGAGGAAAGGTATCCGGCGAACTGAAGTCCATAATCGCCTTCTTCGCGGGCATAGCCTTTATCGCCATAATCGACAGGCTCGTTCCCGAGGACGAGAATCCGCATGAGGTCCACCTTGCCGATGAAAAACCCCGACCGGGGCAGTTGAAACGGACGGGAATAATGATGGCCCTCGCATTGGGAATACACAACTTCCCTGAGGGTCTCGCCACCTTTACCTCAGCCCTTGAAAACCTGGAGATTGCCCTGCCCATAGTCTTCGCCATTGCCATTCACAATATACCCGAAGGCATTGCGGTATCGGTCCCCATATACCAGTCCACCGGCAGCAGGAAGAAGGCCTTCGTCTATTCCTTCCTTTCCGGAATGGCCGAGCCAGTGGGTGCGCTCATAGGTTTTCTCTTCCTCCTTCCGTTCTGGACTCCCACGGTCAACGCCCTGCTGCTCGCATTCGTCTCCGGCATAATGGTCTACATCTCCTTTGACGAACTTCTGCCGGGTACGGAAAAGTATGGCCGTCACCACTATGGCGTAGCCGGAATTATCGCGGGTATGCTGATAATGGCCCTGAGCCTGCTGATTCTCTAAGTGCCCAGGGCGAGTCTACCCGCCAGCCTGAAAACAGGAAACTATATCAGATTGAAAATCGCGAGATAGACGAAACTGAGTGGAATCGCCACCAGACTGCTGTCAAAACGGTCCAGCATTCCCCCGTGTCCGGGAATCAGCTTGCCCGAATTCTTCACTCCGTAGCGCCGCTTCCACGCCGACTCGAAAAGGTCTCCGAAGACTCCGCCCACACCTACGATGACACCGAGTATTATGCAGTTCAGCAGGGGGAAGGGGAACCAGGTTAGGTAATGCAGCAGAATGGACGCAGCTATGCTGAACGCCACTCCCCCGCCGAAGCCCCACCATGACTTGTTCGGGGAGATTTCCGGAGCGAGTCTCAATGAACCCGGACGCTGCCCTAACAGGGAACCTATACAGAAAGCACCCACATCCGAAGCCCATACCACTATGAATACGGAGAGCAGCATCCAGCCGTCGAAAATATCTCCGTCCATGACCACGATGGGCGACAACGAAATGGGCAGGGCTATGAAAAACAGGCCGATATAGATTATGCCTATATCCGAGAAATTTTCCTTGTCGTTGAAGGCAACCTGCGCCACCGGAAGGCAGAGTACCAGGACAAGGGGAATCAGGAAAAGTCTCAGGTCCATGCCCCAGAAATAGTGGCAGGACATGGCTATCAGCATCGCCGCCCCCGCCAGTATCCCCAGCTTCTTGCCTATGGTAAACCTGCCCGGTATGGAGATTTCATAGAACTCATTGAGACAAAAGTACATAATCAGAAGAAACAGGCAGCCGAAAATCAGCCTGTCCCATATCAGTCCGAACACCAGCACGATAATGAAAACTATGCCTGAAAGTGTTCTTTTCAGAAGATTATCCATAGCAATTTATCGCAAACTAAAATCCCGTGGAACTACTGCTTTTCTTCTGATTCTTCTTCCTGATTTCCACCGGTTTCGCGGATTTCAGCGTCAATATCCGTGGGTGCTTCCGCAGTCTCGGCCACAGTCTCTTGCCCAGCCTCTGCCACGGGCCTCTCCTCCGGTTCTGCCACGACAGCCTTCCCCTCACCGGCATCTGCAGCCGGTACGGCTTCACCGGCTCCGGAAGTCGTCTCCGTCCCGGCATTTCCTTTCAGACGTTCCTCCCCGTGCTTGCCTGCCTTGGGTCCGAAAATAGCCTCGATGTCATCGGACATTATGACCTCCTTGTCTATAAGCATCTCGGCGAGCTTGATCACTCCTTCCCAGTTGTCGGTCAAAATCTTGCGTGTCTTTTCCGTCACATGGTCCACGAGTCGCTTGACTTCCTCGTCTATGAGCTGGGCCGTCTTCTCGCTGTAGGGCTTCGAGAAGTCGTAGGCCTCGCTGACATTGTAGAAGGAGAGATTTCCCACCTTCTCGCTCATGCCGTAGTATGTAACCATGGCGTAGGCTATCTTGGTCATCCTCTCGAAATCGTTCAGGGCTCCGGTGCAGGGCACTCCGTCATTGACCAGCTCCTCCGCCACGCGCCCTCCCAAAAGACAGCACATCTCGTCTATAAGGTCACTGCGCGACATCATCACCTTCTCGTCCGGCAGGCTCCAGGTCAGTCCGAGTGCCTGTCCGCGGGGTATGATAGAGACTTTCAGTACGGGGTCGCAACCCGGAAGCAGCCATCCGGCAACTGCATGGCCGGCCTCGTGATATGCAGTGAGCCGCTTCTCCTCGGGCGACATTATGGTCTTCTTGCGCTCGATTCCGCCCACTACCCTGTCTACCGCACCGGCGAAGTCCTTGTTGGTGATATAGCGCCCGTTATTCCGCGCGGCTGAAAGCGCGGCCTCATTGCAGATATTGGCTATATCGGCACCGGAGAAGCCGGGTGTATGCTTGGCTATGGCCGCGACGTCGAAATCCGGAGCGAGTTTGAGCCCCCTGGTGTGGACCCTGAATATCTCCTTCCTTTCGTTCAGGTCGGGCAGGGTCACATGAATCTGCCTGTCGAAACGTCCGGCACGCATCAGCGCCTTGTCAAGTATGTCGGCGCGGTTGGTGGCTGCGAGCACTATCACTCCGCTGTTGGACCCGAAGCCGTCCATCTCGGTAAGCAGCTGGTTCAGTGTGTTCTCCCTCTCGTCATTCGAAGAGAAGCCCACATTCTTGCCTCTGGCCCTTCCCACCGCGTCAATCTCGTCGATGAACACTATGCAGGGCGCCTTTTCCTTGGCCTGGGCGAAAAGGTCACGGACCCTGCTTGCACCCACGCCCACGAACATCTCCACGAAGTCCGAACCGCTTATGCTGAAGAAAGGAACATTGGCCTCACCGGCTACAGCCTTGGCGAGCAGGGTCTTGCCCGTTCCCGGAGGACCCACGAGCAGAGCTCCCTTGGGAATCTTTCCGCCGAGAGCCGTGTATTTTCCAGGATTCTTTAGGAAGTCCACTATCTCCATGACCTCCTCCTTGGCACCGTAGAGACCTGCGACGTCCTTGAACGTAACCTTCACCTTGTCCTTGTCCGCAAGCTTGCCGGTAGACTTGCCCACGTTGAAAGGATTCATTCCCCCGCTGCCGCCACTGCCGCCGGCACCGCCGCCGAGCTGACGGGACATTCCGCGGAAAAGCCATGCGTAGAGCAGGAATATCAGGAGGAAGGGCAGCATCACCTCAAGTATGCCGCTCCACAATCTCGTCTCGTTTTCCATGTAGACCCTGACGCGCGCACCGGCAGGAAGTTCCGCATTGATTTTGTCGAATTCTTCCTCCGGATAGAACTGGGATGAGGTATAGAAATAGAATTGGGGTGACTTGGAGGGAACCTTACCGTTGGCAAACAGGTCTTTATATTTGAGGAGACTGTCGGGTTTGACCGTCACGTTGCCTTTATAGTCGTTACGTACGAAATGCACCTCCTTTATGTCTCCTGCCACAATCATCTGCCTGACCTGCTCCCACTCAATCTTCTGGGGAGGGGCGCTGCTGTTGTTGAACAACATCCAGCCTATTCCGACGAGGAGAATCAAATACAGAATCCAGGACAGATTAATTCTCACGACCTTGGGATTCTGGGGTTTTTTATTGGGGGTTTGAGTCATCGTGTTTAAATTTGCAGGCAAATATAATCAA
>CAZUFB010000067.1:9218-11021 GCA_964619775.1 uncultured Coriobacteriaceae bacterium | reverse complement strand
GCCGCCCTCGCGGGCCGAGTAGTCGGCCGGGTCGGGCTCCTCCCAGGCCACCTCCACGTCTGACTCGGTGCCGTCGGACCAGTACGCATGCACGGTTGCCGGCAGTTCGGGCGCGGTGCCGGAGGGGGTTTGGATGCATGGCACGGGGCCGACGCACACTATGACGGGATCGCCCACCGACACTTCGCAGGTGACGGCCACTCCCGTCGAGCTGGTTTGACCGGTCGCGGTGAAGGTTGTGCCCGCAGCGGCGTATGCGCATGGGTCTATGGCGTCCCAAGCCACGGCCTCTTCGGTGACGCTGCCGTCGGACCAGACGATCTGCGCCGTTGCGGGCAGCTCGGGGGCGACTCCGGCCGCGGTGGACGCGCCGTCTGGCTGGGCTTCCACGCCTGTGGGGACGGCCGGCTGCACGGTGAGAGTGAACGAGGCCAGTGCCGTTCCGTCGCACGACAGGACCACGAGCGTCTCGCCCGGGGCCACGCAGTGGACAAGCCCGTTGCCGTCGACCGTTGCGACGTCGGGGTCGTCCGTCGACCAGGAAAGCTCCATGCCGTCCGCGTAGCAGGCGCCCGTCTCGGCGTTGGTGACGGAGGCGGAAAGCTGCACGTCCGTGCCTGCGGCGCAGCTGGCGCCGTCCGACATGACGATGATGCAGTCCAGGTTGTCGACGGCGAGCACGCTGACGGCGCACGAAGCCTCCCCGTCGGGGAGCACCGCGTCGGACGTGGAGGACGAGGCGCTCAGCTCGAGCGCGGTCCACGCCGTGCCGCTCGCCGCGTCTTCGAACGTCGCCATGCCGATATACGAGACGCCGTTGGAGATGAGCTGCCAATAGGTGTAAAAGCCGCCCGTTTCCCCCTCGCCGGCGAGGTAGGCGAGCAAGGCGGCTTTTTCCTGTTCCATCTGCGCGAGGAGATCGGTCGCCGAGACGCTTGCCGTGCGTTCTGCCGCCACGGCGTAGCGGGCGAGGGAGTTGGCGGCGTCGGTCGACGTGACGGCACCCGATAGGTCGGGGCGCACGCCTTCGGCGGCGCGGGCGGGGGAGTAGGCGCACTCGGCCGCGCGCACTTGGGCGACGTACTCGAGGCCGGAGGACCAGGAGAGCGGCTCTCCCATGGCGAGCGTGCCGTCCATGGTGACGATGCCTTCGGAGGCGGCTTCGGCGCGCAGGGCGTTTACGGCGTCGAGCAGCGCCTGCGTGTCGCCTGTGGCGTATGTCCCTGCGACGTTCACGGTCACCGTGTCGGAAAGAAAGGCCTTCGCGGCCTCCTCCTCGGCCTGCACGGCCCCGCTTCTGGCATCGTCTTCCGTCTCTGCCCGAACGTCGTCCTCTCCGGTCGAAGCCGCGTCGCCCTCATCGGCGAAGGCGGCCGACTCGTCTGCCAGGGCGGAGCACGCGGGCACCACGGCGCCGGCGCCGATTGCCGTTCCTACAAGCAGGGCGGCGGTCGCGCTGGCCAGGCCGATGCGGTGCCGAGGACGGGACACGTTCATGGGACCCCCTTACGACATGCGTGGCGCGCATCTTGTCGGGCGGCGTCACGCGCAGTCCGTACGTGCTTTTCAAGGGACAGTGTACGACCTTTTGAGCCGCACGGGCGCCATCGGCGGGCAAAAACGCGCGTGCGCGCGGCAGACCGCCGATTCTTGCAGATCGTCGGGTATGCCGCCGCGAGGTCCTCGCGCGTCGGCGCGATCGCGGCGGGGTCGTGGGCGAAGGTCCTCTCAAGGGCTTCCCCTGTCTCGGGGACGAACGCCGCCGAGGCGACCGTCCGGCGTGTACGTCGAGGCCTGCGCCGA
>CAZUFB010000067.1:0-9118 GCA_964619775.1 uncultured Coriobacteriaceae bacterium | reverse complement strand
GCCTGCGCCGAGCTGTCCGAGAACAGGTCAATGAGCTCCTGTTTGGAGTGAACGCCGAGCTTGGCGTAGATGTTCTTGGCGTGGCTGCGTACCGTGGCGGGCGAACACGAGAGGTTCTCGGCGATGAATGTCGCCGACCGGCCGCGGGCGAGCAGCAGCGCAATCTCGCGTTCGCGTCGGGTGAGGTGGAATTCCCCGGCCAGCTCGTCGGCCCGTCCGGCGAAGTAGTCGGCGTCGGCTTCGGCGGCGACGTCCTGCGTGCCCTCTTGCGCCTTCAAGCCGGTCGGTTCGTCTGATAGGGTGTCCGCTTCGGACGGGGTACTGCCGGCGGGGATGTTCGCCCTGTCGCGGTGTACCGACCGCGTGAAGTACACGAGCAGCATTGCGAGCGCGTAGACCACGAACAGCACGACGGCCGAGTAGACCTGCGCCTGGCCGCCGCCGGCGACGATTCCCAGCGTGTTGCCGAGCGGGATGAAAACAAGCTGGCTCAGGCGTCCCAGCACGGTTGTGCAGCCGACGACCGCCACCGCGTCGAGCCGCGCCTGCGCCACATAGGCGAGGACAAGGCACATCGTCCACACGTTGAGCGCGTTGTAGCAAAAACCGATGGCCCCGCCGAGCACGGCGTTCTGGCCGCTGCCGGCAAAAGGAAGCAGTGCCACCGTGGCCGTGAGCAGCGGGAAGACGGCACGGTACGAGCGGCGAATGTCGGGCGTCGCCGACGAGCTGACGCTGGCGACGAGCGCGTAGCCCGCTCCGAGCACCGAGCCGGCCGCAAAAAGCGCACCGCCCTCGCTGAACAACGAGTGCCCCACGAAGAACCCGTTGAGAAAGCTGATCGCCGCTTCGAGCACCACCATCGCGATGATGGGGTTGGCCATACGGGCGAAGGCGCGGCGCCAGTCGCTCACCGAAAGGTCGCGCCGCGGCCCACAGGCTTGCAGCTCAGCGGTACGGCCCCTCATGTGCAGCAGGATGCCGGTCCCGACTGCGAGCAGCGCGCCGCTGCATACCGGTACGGCGAGCGGGGGGAGCCCCTTGGCGGCCAGGCTTATGAACGAGAGCACGAAGCTGCCCAAGGCGTATGCCGCCGTGCAGCGCACGATGCCGTGCCTCACCAGCTCGGCGACCCAGGCGAGGCTGAGCGCGGTGGTGCCGACGCCGTAGGCGGCGCTCGTCAGCACAAGTTCCCAGGGGTCGGGAAACCGGTCGAGGACGCCGGTATACGACAGCGCCGGCAGCGCGGCGAGCGCCAAGGTCGGAGCCGCGACGGGTATGCGCATCCCGTCCGATCGCCCGAGCGTGCGCCAGACGGCCATTAACGCGGCCAAGATGACGAAGGCCCCGGATGCGAGCGAAAAGTCGAAGTTCGCGATGAACAGCACCGGCGCGTTCTCGGTGGCCATCGTCGTGGAGTAGACGAGGGAGTTGGCGCCGCGGTAGCACCCGTAGCCCAGCGCGAGCGGCAGTGTCGCGCCGTCGCGCGCAAGCTCGTGGGCTCGTCGCGTCAACGTGACCGCTCGCGTTTTAAAGAGGTCGACGGCCAAAAAAGGCTCCTGTCCTATGGCGGGCGTCGCACCTTGGCCGACAGGCCTGTGCACGCTGCTGTCGCGATGTACAGCCATGAGCGCTGAACTGCCGTGCGAACTGGCATTTTGCCAATCTACCACAAAACAGGGCAAGGAGCCGCCGCGCCAGGGGCCGATACTTACGGGCATGCGGCGTAAGACGGCGTCGCAGTTTGCACCTACCATGGCAAGACGACAGACAAGGGGATGGTCCTATGAAAACTGCTGCCACCGCGCTCGACCGACGTGCGCTCATCGGAAAGGTCGGCATGTTCGGCATCGCCGGCGGGCTTGCCCTCGCCGGCGGCCGCGCCTTCGCCGACGAGCCATCCGAGGCCGACGGCGGGGACGCCGACGTGACCGAGTGGGCCGATGCCGTGAGCTCTGCGAGCGTTGCCACCGACCTTTACACGAACCTCGACGAGGAGCAGCTTTACGAAGCCATCAACTCCTATACGGCGGTGTGCATGTTTGCGACCGCCAACGAGGACGGCACCCCCAACCTTGCGGTTTTCTCCGGCGGCTACGCCTTGGGCGACGGCTACATCATCTTCAACTGGTATGACAACCAGACGAAGGCCAACCTGCTGCGCAGTCGCTTGGGCATGGTCGGCTACGACATCGTCGACCTGTCCGCCGAGGAGAAGACCGGCCGCCACCAAGGAGCCATCGTCAAAGTCGAGTTGGTAGACGGCGACGAGCGCGAGGAGCTTGCCGCCAGCAGCGAGTACATCGGCGAGGACACGGTCGTCACCAAGATCGTCGAGATTCTGTCTATCGGGTAGCACGGTTCCCTCGGACGTCAACCAACGACACAAGGAAAGGACATCATGTTTGAGACTTCCCAGCTTTCCCGCCGCGGCTTCGTCATCGGTGCCGCCGGCATGGCCGCTATGACCGCCGTCCTGGGCACGCGCGGCCTGGCCTTCGCTGACGAGGCTCCGGCCACTGAGACTCCCTACGACGCAACCGACGAGGCCGACCTCGTCATCGTCGGTGCCGGCGGCGCGGGCCTGTCCGCCGCCGTTGCCGCCTACGAGGCGGGCGCCGAGCGCATCGTCGTGCTTGAGGCCAACGGCTACAAGGGCGGCTCGCTCGCCCTCACCGGCGGCTCGATGAGCGCCGCCGAGACCATCATCCAGGAGGAGGACGGCATCGAGGACAGCCTCGAAGACTACAAGGCCGACCTCATCCGCATCGGCACCCAGTACGGCGGCACGATGGACGAGGATATGATCGACCTCTACGTCGCCGAGGACAAGGTCATGTTCCAGTGGCTCTGGGACCACGGCCTGTCCGAGTACGAGTTCACGACCGACTCCGAGGGCCGTCGCGCCGTCTTCGCCCCCGAGCACGAGCTCTACACTATCCCGCGCACCTACAAGACGCGTGCCAAGGATTCTGAGAAGTACAAGGGTGCGGCGTTCGAGGTGCTCGACACGTACGTCGAGACCGTCGACGCCATCGAGGTCGTCTTCAACACCACCGCCGTCGAGCTTGTACCCAACGCAAAGGGCCAGGTGACCGGAGTCGTGGCGACCGACGCCGACGGCAACGGAACGCTTTACACCGGCGCCCACGGCGTCGTGATGTGCACGGGCGGCTACGGCGCCAACCGCAAGCTGCTCACCGCGTACAGCGAATACGGCAGCGAATACCTCATCGGTTGCGGCCCCATGAGCAACGGGCGCGGCCTGCAGATGATGCAGAAGGTGGGCGGTACCCTCGTCAACATGGACGCCATCCCCACCTTCCCGATGGGCCTGGAGGACAAGGACAACCCCGGCCACGGCTCCATCGCCTCCACCTACGTGTGGAAGGCCGGCGGCATCTGCGTCAACAAGAACGGCGAGCGCTTCATGAACGAGAACGACTCCAGCCCGAGCGCCCGCGAGGAGCTGCTCATTACGCAGCCCGATGCCATGCAGTACGACATCTACACCGACAAGATTCTCGCCGACCTCACCGAGTCGGGAAACTCCTATATGTACGACGCCTACTACGGCCCCGAGGACTCCAAGGGACATTATCTTATCAGCAGCTCCGAGACCCTCGAAGGCCTTGCCGAGGTCTTGGGCATCCCGGCCGACACGTTCGTGAAGACCGTCGAGGACTACAACGCCGCCGTCGACTCGGGCGAGCCCGACGAGTTCGGCCGCACCTTCGACGAGGAATGGGACAGCTACAAGGTCGCCAACAACAAGATCGAGGGCGACATGTTCTACGCCATCCCGATCAAGGCGCTGTGCGTCATGACTCTGGGCGGCATCAAATGCGACACCAACATGAGCGTCCTGGACGAGGAGGGCAACGAGATTCCCGGCCTCTATGCCGGCGGCGAGGTCGTGGGCGGCGTCTGGGGCAAGTTCGTGAACAGCGGCTGCGGCGTGATGGGCGCCCTTACCTTCGGCCGTGTTGCGGGCGGCAACTGCCAGACCGGTGGGCTGGCGGAGGGCTACGAGGTCAAGCCCGCCAGCGAGGTCCTGGGCGACGATATGTTCGAGACCGAGGAGGTGGTCGCCGCGGAGTACGAGGTCGCCGACGAGCTGGTCGACGGTACCTACACCGCTGTGGTCGACGGCCAGGAGGGGCCGATGGAGGTCTCGGTGACCGTGGAGGGCGGCGTCCTGACCGGTTTCGAGGTCGTAAGCCATAACGAGACCGCGGCCATTGGCGGAGCGGCCATCCCCGAGCTCGTCGAGCAGGTCGTCGCCGCAGGCGGCCCCAACATCGACGGCGTGTCGGGCGCCACGCTCACAAGCAACCGAGTTCGTGACGCCGTGGCCGACTGCCTCGAGCAGGCTGCCCAGGCGTAGGGGCGCGGGCAGGGCAGGCATCCGGCCTCCGATAGGTTTGGACGGTTCGACCAGGACGGCCGCACTTCTCGAGCAGGGGTGCGGCCGTCTTTGCACGCCCGGTCTGCCTTACGTCCGGTCGTGGTTTCCAGTTTTGCCCAAGCCGTTGAGGCAGGGCGGGGTCCGGCCGGAAGACGACCTGCATACGACGCGTCCACCTGTTTGTCCGTATAGGCATAGTGCCCTGAGGGATTGCCGTCCATCCTCTTCTATCATACCGTTCATCGATTGCTTTTCATCGGCATGACAGGTGTCGATAAACGAAGCCTGTATGCAGAAACCTGTATGCACCCGCCTGATGTGCCCTCGGTTGCGACGGGCCGTTTACATGCGGTGACAACGCCGCACACCGGTGCTTTTTGTGCGACGGGCGTTGTTTGCCGCTGGTCGGGGCGCGTTTATGTGCCCAGATGCGTCGTTCTCGGATTTCCGGATTGTTCGCGGCGGACGGTTTTAGGTATTATGGCAAGTAAGAGACGCGTGTATGCCGCCCCCGATGCGGGCTGCGCACGTCACGGCTATCTATCCTGCGGTTCCGACCTAGGAGGATCGAAACTATGAACGACCTTTCCCTGTCCCGCCGTTCGTTTGTGGCCGGCGCCGCCGCACTTGCCGGTGCGGCCGCCCTTGGCGGTACGACCCTCGGCAACGTCTCCACCGCCAAGGCCGACGGCGGCACCATCACCGCCGCCATGGCCTACAGCAGCACCAACTACTCGCCCATCGGTTGCAGCTCGGCCCTGATGCTTGCCGCCACCTGGCACGTCTTCGAAGGCCTCTACGAGCTTGACCTGCACACCTACGAGACCTATCCGGCCCTGGCCAGCGGCGACCCCGTCCAGGTGTCCGACACCGAGTACGAGGTCACCCTGCGCGACGGCGCCATGTTCTCCGACGGCACCTCGGTGACGGTCGACGACGTCGTGAACGCCTTCACGGTCAACATGGCCGACGGCACCTACGGCGCCTTCCTCGAGTTCATCGACACCGTGTCCGCGAAGGACGACACCACGGTCACCTTCACCCTCAAGTATCCGTTCGAGAGCCTGCTGGAGGGCCGTTTGGCGGTCGTCAAGATCTATCCGTCCTCGATGAGCACCGATGAGCTTGCCCAGGCCCCCATTGGCAGCGGCCCGTGGATGTACACCTTCCTCAACGGCGACGACGGCGGCTACATCGAGTTCGCCCCCAACCCCAACTACAACGGCTCGTACCCGGCGACGGCCGACGCCATGCACTGGGACATCATGCTCGACGGCACCTCGCGCAGCACCGCACTCATGGGCGCCACCTCGCTCGTCATGGAGAGCGTGCCCGACGTCAACGTCGAGATGCTGACCAACAGCGGTGCCACCGTCGACTACATCGAGGGCTTCAACCTGCCCTTCCTGATGTTCAACACCAAGAAGGCCCCCTTTGACGACTACCGCGTCCGCCAGGCTTTCTTCTACGCCATCAACGTGGAGCAGCTCATCACCAACATCATGGCCGGCCATGCGCACGCCGCCACGAGCTTCCTGCCCTCGTACCACGAGAACTACCACGAGGCCGCCACGGTCTACACCTACGACCCCGACAAGGCGCAGGAACTGCTCGCCGAGGCCGGCTACGAGAGCATCGACGTCACGCTGCTGACCAACAACAACTGGGTCGCCGACCTGGCCCCGCAGATCCAGCAGAACCTCAACGCCGTGGGCATCAACACCACGATCGACGAGCAGTCCATCAACTGGAGCACCTACGCCGCCTCCGACGAGGAGCTGCCCTACGACGTGATGCTGACGCCGGGTGACCCGACGTGCTTCGGCAACGACCCCGACCTGCTCATGACCTGGTGGTACGGCGACAACGTGTGGACCCAGGGCCGTTCGTGCTGGAGCTACACCGAGGAGTGGGAGACGCTGCAGGACCTGCTGCAGCAGGCCCGCGAGGCCTCCGGGGACGAGCAGCAGGAGCTGTGGAACCAGTGCTTCGACCTGATCGCCGAGCAAGTGCCGCTGTACCCGCTGTTCCACCGCGAGCTCGCCACCGGCTACTGGGCCGACAGCCTCGACGGTTTCGAGCCCATCTCCACGACGGGCCTGGTGTTCATCGGCACGAGCCTGGCCTAATCCTGGCAGACTGCCTCGAGGCGGAAGCGGCGGCCGTCTTTTCTGCCGCATGCGGGGAAGGCCCGTCGGCTTTGGCCGGCGGGCCTTCCCGTGACGGCCGTCCTTCTCGGGCTCAAGGGAAGAAAACGCCGCAGGGCCGCCTGCAAGGCCGGGTGGCCGATCTTGCCGTGTTCGGCCTCGAGGCGGGGCCAGGGGTTCGGGGGTCGAGAAGGCCGTTTTCACGGCCAGGTAAAAACTTTGTCATGATCCCGTTTCTTTTGGTTCGGTAGAATAGCGCGGAGTAATGTCCGTCGGTATGCGTTTTTCGAATGCGCTGGGCGCGGCGGGGCGCATGCCGCTGATGTCGGAGAGGAAGGGAGATGCTGTGAGCAACCTTTTGCGCTTGATTGGCCGGCGCCTTATCGCGCTGCCCATCATGATTATCGGCGTAACCCTGCTCGTATTCTTCCTCATGGCCCTGTCGCCGATTGACCAGGCGTACTCGGCCCTGGGCGAGAACGCGTCCCAAGAGGCCGTCGAGCAGTACCGCGAGTCCCACGGTCTGAACGACCCGATTATCGTGCAGTACGGCAGCTACATGGTCGGCCTGATCCACGGCGACCTCGGCACGTACGGCGCGGGCTCCACGTCGGTCGCCCAGCGCGTGTCGACCTCGCTGCCGATCACGCTGCAGCTGACGTTTTTGGGTCTGATCATCGCGATCGTGTTCGCGGTTCCCCTGGGCGTCGTCTCGGCTCTGTACCGCGACCGCTGGCCCGACCATGTCATCCGCGTCATCAGCATCGTGTGCGTGGCGACGCCGTCGTTCTGGTTGGCGGTCCTGCTCATTCTGCTGTTCTTCGTGACCCTCGGCTGGCTGCCCGCCGCAGGCACCCTGCCTTCGCTCTTCGACGACCCCGTCGGCTGGCTCCGCCGCATGGCGATGCCCGCCATAGCCCTGGCCTTCCCGGTGATCGGCCAGTTCACGCGCATCATCCGCACGTCCATGGTCGAGGAGCTCGACAAGGACTACGTGCGAACCGCGCGCGGCTTCGGCATCCCGATGGGGGTCGTCGTGGCCCGCAACGTGCTGCGCAACGCGCTCATCACGCCGGTGACTGTCCTCGGCCTGCGCATCGGCTACCTCATCGGCGGCGCCGTGGTCATCGAGGTCATCTTCAACCTCCAGGGTATGGGCATGGCAATCGTGAACGGCATCCAGAACGGCTACACCACCCTGGTCCAGGGCGTCGTCCTGGTGGTCGCAATCGCGTTCATCATCATCAACATCATCGTGGATATGCTCTATATCCTGATCGATCCGCGAATCAGGACGGTGTAGCGTTATGGTCAAGCTGCATGAGAACCTTACCCAGAAGATGGAGGCGAACGCCGGCGGCAAGGTGCGTTTCCGTCGTTGGAAGGCGATGAACGTCGGCGCGCGCATCTCGCTCGTCGTACTCGCCCTCATCGTCTTCGTTGCCATCTTCGCCAACGTCCTTGCCCCGTACGACCCGCTGCTCATCGAGACGCCGCGCCAGGCCCCGTCCCTCGAGCACATCTTCGGTACCGACACGCAGGGCCGCGACGTCCTGTCGCGCATGATGTACGGCGCGCGCTACTCTCTCGTCATCGGCCTGGGTGCCACCGCCTTCGCGCTCGTCCTCGGCTCCATCATCGGTGCCGTCGCCGCGGTCACGCGCAAATGGATTTCAGAGGTCATCATGCGCGTCCTCGACGTGCTCATGTCCTTCCCGGGCATCGCCCTGGCCGCCACCTTCGTGGTGGTGTTCGGCGACTCGCTGCCCTCGCTCATCCTGGCCATCGGCGTGCTGTACGTCCCGCAGATCGCGCGCATCGTGCGCGCCAACGTGGTGAGCGAGTACGGCAAGGACTATGTGCGGGCCGTCGTGGTCTCGGGTGCGCGCGCGCCGTGGATCCTCGTCAAGCACGTGATGCGCAACTGCATCGCCCCCGTGGTGGTCTTCACCATCGTGCTCGTGGCCGACGCCATCGTGTTCGAAGCGTCGCTGTCGTTCATCTCGGCGGGCATCCCCGAACCCACGCCGTCGTGGGGCAACATCCTGTCCGACGCGCGAGCCGGCGTGCTGGCCGGACAATGGTGGCAGGCGTTCTTCCCGGGCCTGGCCATCATCGTCACGGTGCTGTGCCTCAACATCCTGTCCGAGGGTATCACCGACGCGATGGTCGCCGCCCCCAAGGCCTCCGTCAAGCCGAGCGACTCCAACCTCGCCGGTACCCGCGAGGCCGACCGTATGGTCGCCGACCCCACGTTGGCCTACAAAGCCCAGGCGGAGATGCTCTCGAAGCGCCTGGCTCAGCTCAAGGACACCGAGCTCGGGCGTACCGACCGTTTTGAGGCGCGTACCGACGTTCCGCCCATCCTCGAGGTCAAGGACCTGTGCATCAAATTCCCGCGCCACGGCGACGTCAACGTGGTGGACCATCTGAGCTTTGTGGTGCGCCCGCGCCAGACGATGGGCCTCGTGGGCGAGTCGGGCTGCGGCGAGTCCATCACCTCTCTGGCCATCATGGGCCTGCTCGATCCCAAGGCGCAGGTCTCCGGCGAAATCCTTTACGA
>CAZUFB010000066.1:0-11382 GCA_964619775.1 uncultured Coriobacteriaceae bacterium | reverse complement strand
CGTTTTGGCTGGTCGTCGATTTGCCGATGCCGCCCTTCCCGTAGAAGGCGACCTGGCGGCAGTGCGCGAGCTCCATGGGTGCGGCTCCCCTCTCCCCGTATATGGCGGGGATTCTAGAAAAAACGGCTGACGGCGAGGTCTTCGGGCGCGACGCCTCGTTCAGACCCGTCGTGAAACGCCTCGACGATACGGCGCACCAGGTCGAGCGCGCCTGTATATCCCGCGATTGCCTGCGTGTAGGCAAGGGGCCGGTCGACCACGGGAAACCCCACGCGCACCAGCGGCACGCCCAGTCGCGCAGCGAGTCGCTTGTTGCGCGTGTCGCCGAGCACGACGTCCACCGGACGGGTACGCACGCATTCTTCCACGCTCAGACGGTCGACGCCCGTCAAAACGGTGAACCTGCCCGCGTCCAAACCCACCCGACCGCGCAGGCGCGCCTCAAACCCGCGCTCGGCATCGCCCACCGCCACAAGCGCCGGCACCATGCCGACGTCGCACGCGAACAACGCAAGGGCTGCCGCGAGGTCGGCGTCGCAGCAGACCAGCGCCCGTTTGCCATATAGGTCGGAGGCCACCTGGGCGACGCAGTCGATAAGCCGTTCGCGCTCGGCAACGATCCAGGCGGGAACCGGCCTGCCTGCAAGGTCGGACAACAGCCCGACCAGCTCGTCCGTTGCGGAGATGCCCACCGGCAGCATGGCCTCTCTCACCGGCGTCGCCGTCCCGCATACCCCGCGTGCGGCGTCGGCCGGCCCGTGCGTGGCGTCATACCCCAGGGCAAGCACCGCCCCGCACCCGCGCAGGGTCTCGACCTCGCGCAGCGGCGTCCCACCCGTCGGATACGACGCGGGGTCGCCTGGCGAACGCACGTCAAAGACGCCACGCACGTCGGGCAGCACGGTCACCTGGTCGAACAGCGCGGCGGCATAGCGGCGTGCGACGCCGACGTCGCAGGGGTTCATCCAACCGGGCAGCAGCAGCAACCGCGCCGGGTCGCGCGGCACCCGGACGGCGTCGCCTCCGCCCACCTGGCGCACCAGCGCGGACACCGTCGCCGCATAGCCCTTGAGGTGGGACCCGCCGTACCCGGGCGTCGACGCCCACACGACGCGTTTTCCGGCCGGCACCTCGAGACGCCGCACGATGCCGTCGAGGTCGTCGCCCATCGTCTCGGACAGACAGGTGGTCCCGACAACCAGAACGTCGGGGTCGTACAGGCCAAACGCGTTTCCCACCGCCTCGACCAGCTCGGGCTCGCCTCCGAACGCCGCGGCACGGTCGCGCAGCATCGTCGAGGGGACGTGCACGACCTTTTGGAAGTGCTTGGAAAGCTCCATGCGCTGAAAGCGGCAGCAGCCCGACGCCCCGTGCGAGAGGGGCAGCCCCCGATGGATGCCGAACGCGGCATACATGCATCCCACCGGCGGGCAGGGGTTGAGCGGGTCGACGGTCAACGCGGCGTCCCTATGGGGCCTCAGCTCGTCCATTCACGCCCTCCCTTCCGCGTCGAACGCGCCGCCGGCCTGCCAGACCCGCCGGCAAGCGCGACGTCCGCCCAGTCCGGCCGCTCGTTGAACCAGTGCGACAGGTCGCGCGCCATGGCCACGTCGCGCGCATAGCGCGCCAGCCCGTCGAACCCCGCGTAGCCGCACCCGCGCTCGTCTGACAGGAACTGCTCCGAGCGGATGGTCGCGCCCGCGTAGCCGAAGCGCTCCTCGATTCCCGCAAACGCCAGCTCGGGCCGCACGGCGTCGAGCAGGGCGGCCACCTGCGCCCGATTCGCGGTCACACGGGCCCAACGACGCGTGCGGCCGGGGCACAGCACGTTCGGACACCCCGGCAGCGCATCCACCGCCGGTGCGGCGTCCAGGCCAAGCTCCCGATGCAGCCCGTCGGGCACGCGTGCAAGCACGCTTTGCGGCACATGCACGCAAAACCCCTGGTCGGTGTAGCCTTCGGCCCCATAGTCCTGGGCAACCATGACGACGTCCATCCCCAGCTCGCCCGACAAGGTCGCAAAGTCGTCGCTGCGGAATATGTCCTCGAACACCGCGGCGACCGTCCCTTCGAACTGGGCCCGCCACCGCGCCTGCTCGGGCTCGACGCGCGCCAGCTCGGACGAGACGACCTCCTCGGTGCGCCCCGCCAGCCCCGCATCGTCAAAGAACGCCGCCATCGCGCGCAGCGACGCCGCGATGTTTCCCAACCCGGTCATATGCACGCGCATGAACCCCGCACCGTAGCGCTCCTGATATATGCGCGGAACCGCGTCGATGGATTTGCCCGAATCGAGCACCACGAGGCGCGCATCCTGGCTGCGCCTGATGTCGTCGTAGGACGTCGCCCCCATCAGGGAGCACACCACGTCGTAGCCGATGCGCCCGAACAGGGCCTTGAGGGTCCGTTTGCGCGCACCCTCGTACGACTCGCTCATGTAGTGGATGGGAAACGGCCCGCACGGCCGACTCGCCCCGCCAACCCAGTGGTCGAGGATCTGCATGCCGCCGTGCAGCCACCCCGGGGAGCTCTTGAAACCCTCGCATGAAAGGGGCAGCACGTCGATGCCGTGCCGCGCGGCCGCCTCGGAGCATACCCGCACGATATCGTCGCCGATGAGCCCCACCGGGCAGGTTGCGCACACGGCCAGCGCCTTGGGGGCGTAGAGCGCAACCGCCTCGTCAAGCGCAGCCGCAAGCTTGTCCTCCCCGCCGAAGACGATGTCCGCCTCGCCCATATTCGTTACGAACACGCGCCCCGCATGGCGGGGACGTTCTCCTTCGACCCCGCCGCGGTAGCCGTTGATGCCCGCGTAGTACGCGCAGCCCACCGGCCCGTGCGTCACCAGCAGCACGTCCTCGATGCCGCCCATCATAAGGCCGCGGCACGCCATATACGAGCAGCCTCCGCCGTAAAACACCCCCGGTATAGGCAGCAGCCGCCGCATCGGGCCGACGCCGGGGGCCTCACCGTCGGTCATCGCCCCTCCTCCCCTTCAGGCCCGCAACCGACCCGGCCGGACGTCGTGCACACGCGGCGTCCGGCCGGCCAGGTCCGCCTGCCGGCGACGGGTTTCGGCGTTTTGGCCTAGCCCTGGTTTTCCTTGTAGCTGATCTCGTCCTGGTAGAGCAGGTCCTCGAGCTGCTCGTCGGTCAGGTCGACCAGGTAGAACAGCTCAAAGAAGTCGCGCACGTCCTGTTCGACGTCGATGCCGAGATCGGGGTAGCAGATGTTGGCAAACCACTCGATCCCCAGCACGCGCATCACGTTCGGCGGACGGTCGAACCAGTTGAAGGGAATCGCCGGCGTCGTGTAGACGCGCTCGTTCTGAACGGCCTGGATGTCTGCCCACTGCTCGTCGGCGTAGATGTCCTCTGCCAGCAGGAAGCCCGAGTGGCACAGAATGATCTCGGGGTCCCAGCCGATGACCTGCTCGATCGACACCTCGGTGCGGCCTTGGCCGGACAGCATCTCGACGTCGGCCACGTTGATGGCACGGCAGAAGTCGATGACTTCGGTATGGGTCGACCCGGTGGGGTCGGTCGCCAGGCCGTCGGAGTTCTCGGCGTAGTACACCGTGGGCAGCTCGTCTTCGGGCACGCTCTCGATGAGCTCGGTCATCTCGGCAAGCTTGTCCTCGTACCAGGAGGCCAGCTCCTCGCCGCGCTCCTCCTCGCCGATCCAGGGCCCCAACGTGCGGTAGACCTCGGGGGTCCGCTCCAAGGCGCTGGAGACGCAGACCACCGGGATGCCTGTGTTCTCCTGAATCTCGTCGGGGGTCTCGTCGCTTCCAAGCGAGCTGTCGGTGGCCATGTAGACGATCACGTCGGGGTCGAGGGCGATGATGTCCTCGAGGTTCGCGGTCACGCTCTGGCCCATCCACCCGCCGATGACAGGGAGGCTGGCCAGCTCCTCGGGCAGGTACTCGAGGGTCGCGTCGGTCGGCTCGTTCACCCAACCGACGAGCTTGGTGGGGGCCAGGGTCGAAACCATGGCCTCGCCGGTGGGCACGGCGCAGTATACGGAATTGACCTCGGCGGGAATGGTGACCGTACGGCCCGCCATGTCGGTAATCTCGACGGTCGCGTCCGAACCCGCGGCGTCGCCCTCGTCGGCCAGCGCAAAGCGACCGAGCATCGGCACCGCGCAGGCGCAGGCGGCCATCGCGAGGAACGACCGGCGGCTCAGGCCGGTCAGTGCGCGCTCGTTTGTCATACGATCACAACCTTTCGGTCTTGGACGGGACGCGTCGACGTCCCCATGCCGTTATCGCCTCGCCGGACGGCGCAGCCGCTCGGCGCAGACACCGTTGCCGGAACCTCTACGAAAAGGACGGGGCATCGCCCTCGGAGACGACCTTGACGATGGGGATGCATCCCTTGAGGGTCCCGTACGTCGGGGAGTCCTCGCGCACGATGCGCACCTCGACGCCGTAGGTCTCGCGCAGCGACTCCTCGGTCACGATTTCGGACGGCTCCCCGAACCGCACCCAGTCTCGCGTGATGAGGCCCACCTTGGTGGCGCACAAAAACGCATGGTCGGGGAAGTGCGTGGTCATGATGACCGTGATGTCGTCGTCCACCAGGCGTGCGATCTGACGCAGAACCTTGACCTGGTTGCCGTAGTCCAGGCTTGCCGTGGGCTCGTCCATGATGAGGATCTGGGGCTCCTGGGCCAAAGCCCGCGCGATAAGCACCATCTGGCGCTCGCCACCGCTGACCTCGGTGTAGAGCTTGTCGGCAAGATGGTCCACACCCAGCTGGGCAAGGCAGCGGTATGCGGTTTCGATGTCGGAGGACGAGGGTGCGGCCACGGGGCTGATGCGCGAGAGCCGCCCCATCGTGACAACGTCGATGACCGGGTAGGCAAAGGGCGGCGTGTGGCTTTGGGGGACGTAGCCGATACTCTGCGCCAACCTGCGCGACGACCAGGCCGCTATATCCTCCCCGTCGAGGGTCACCGTGCCGCTGAACGGCTTGATGAACCTCAGCATCGTGCGAAACAGCGTGGTCTTGCCCACGCCGTTGGGGCCCAGAAGGCACAGGGCTTCGCCCGCCTCGACCCTAAACGAAACGTCGGAGAGCACCGGCCTGTTCTTGTATCCGCAGGTGACGTTGCGCAGCGCAAACTCTTTCATGCCCATGTCTTTCTGCCGCGGGTGAGCAGATAGATGAAAAACGGAGCGCCGATGACCGCGGTGAGCACGCTCAGCGGGAGCTCGATGGAAAAAAGGCACCGGCACAGGTCGTCGATGACGAGCATGTACAACCCGCCCAGCAAAAGCGATGCCGGAAGCAGCGCCTTGTAGTTGGGGCCCACGACCATGCGCGCCAGATGCGGGATGACGAGGCCGACCCAGCCCACCATCCCCGCCGCCGCCACCGCCGACGAGGTGACGAGCGTCGCGCAACCGATGAACAGCAGGCGGATCATGCGCGTGTTGACGCCCAGGGCGCGCGCCTCCTCCTCGCCAAACGACAGGGCGTTGAGCTGGTAGCGGAAAAGCATCATGGGGACGACGCCCACGACGACCGGGATGACGAGCATCGGCAGGTCGTCGAGGTGGATGGAGGTGAGGCCGCCCATCAGCCAGTAGGTTATGGCCGGAAGCTGGTCGTTGGGGTCGGCCACGTACTTGCTCATCGTGATGCACGCCTGGAACAGCGCCGAGACCACCATGCCCGTGAGCACCAACGTGAGCGTCATCGACTGCCCGCGGCTCACCGCGGCGCTGACCGCGTAGGTGAGCGCCACGGCGACGATGCCGCAGACAAATGCCGCAACCTGCACCATGAAGAGGTTCCAGTCCATGAGCATGGCGGCGCATGCGCCGAAGCCCGCGCCGGCGCTTGCGCCCAACAGGTCGGGGGAGACCATCGGGTTCTTGAAGAGGCCCTGATAGCTGGCACCGGCGCTGGCCAGCGCCACGCCGACGAGCACGGCGGCCACGATGCGCGGGAGGCGAACCCTCCAGACGATCGTGAGGTGCTGCGACGTCTCTATCTCGCCGACGCCGAAGAGCTGGTTGAGCATAACGTTCACGACGTCCGCGATGCCGATGGCATAATGGCCGAGCGTAAACGAGACGAGGACGGTGAGCACGAGCAGGACGCACAGGATTGCAAACGTGGGGACCGAACGCCTGGCGAGCGCCCTGCGCGTCGCGACGGAACCTTCAGCGGCACCTGCCACCGGGACGTCGGCACCCGGCTTATCCTTTGGGGCTTTCACCTGCGCGTCGTTGCAATCATCCATAGGTCTGAGGCCGTTCCCTTCAAAGGCACGACGACATGCGCCCGCATGGCGAGTCGCAATGACCGTCCAAGGCTGGGCGTCCTGCCGGAAGCATGGCCGTCCGGCCTTGTCGCGTCGGTGACATTTGCAACGGCTTTGAAAGGCGTCGGGAGACGGATGCGACGCGCTTTGGAACGGCCCCGCCCCGCTTTTCCTCACACAGATGGGGGCAGTGTCGCAAAGCAAGGTAGACTGGACGCCGGGCTAAGGACAAGAGGCGTCCGACATGGCCCGAACCTGGCGGCAGTGCGCGAGCTCCATGGGTGCGGCTCCCCTCTCCCGTGCATAGGCGCCGCGGCGGACGGCGCTACGCCGGCGTCGGATGCGCCCGCAGCCAGGAGGTCGCCGCGCGCGCCACCCGGTCGAGCGAACGTTCGGCCGACAGACCGGTGGTGTCGACGACCACGTCGGCATACTGCTCGTAGAGGGCGCAGCGCTCGTCGTAGAGGTCGCGGAACGTGTAGCCGGCCGGCATCACCACGCCGCGCGCCACGACGTCGCCCACACGGCGGGCCACCTCGTCGTAGGCGACGCGCAGGTACACCACCGGCCCGGTCGTCTTGAGGTGGGCCATCGCGCCGGCGCTGTAGACGGCGCTGCCGCCGGTGGCGATGACCGTGCGGGTGGGCTGGACGGCCATGAGGACGTCGGCCTCCATCGCGAGCAGGGCGTCGTTGCCGTATGAGGCGATGAGTTCGGCCAAGGTGCCGTCGTTTTCGACCTGGATGGCGATGTCGGAGTCGGCGAAGTTGTAGCGCAGCTGCTTGGCCAACAGCACGCCCAGCGTGGACTTTCCGGCGGCGGGCATGCCCACCAGGACGATGTTGCGCTTGTCGACGGGCATGGGCAGGGCTCCTTCGTCGCGGCGGGCTGAGATGGGGGGCAGGGCGTAGGCGACGGGAGGGGCCGCTACACCTTGCGACGCGCCTCGATGGCGCGGCCGAGCGTGACCTCGTCGGCGAACTCGAGGTCGCCGCCCACCGGCAGGCCGCTTGCCAGGCGGGTGACCTCGATGCCGAGCGGCTTGATGAGCCTCGCCAGGTACGACGCCGTGGTCTCTCCCTCTATGTCGGGGTTGGTCGCGAGCACCACCTCGGCGACCGGCTCGGCCCCCAGGCGCTCCATGAGCTCGCGGATGTGGAGCTGGTCGGGCCCCACGCGGTCCATCGGGCTGATGACGCCGCCGAGCACGTGGTAGAGCCCCTTGAACGCGCCCGTGCGCTCGATGGCGCTCACGTCGCGCGGCTCGGCGACCACGGCGACGCGCGTCTGGTCGCGCCCCGCGTCGGCGCACACCGAGCACACGTCGTCCGTCGCGTAGTTGAAGCAGCGCGGGCAGAAGTGGACCGTGCGCTTCACGTCGAGCAGGGCGTCGGCCAGCCGGTGCACCGAGGATGCGTCGGACTGCAGGATGTAGTAGGCGATACGCTGGGCCGACTTCGGGCCGATGCCCGGAAGCCGGCCCAGCTCGTCGACCAGGTTTTCGAAGGTCTCGTCGGCCACGGGGACTTAGAACAGGCCGGGGATGTTGAGCCCGCCGGTCACGGCGCCCATGCGCTGGTTGGCCACGTCGGAGGCGTTGTTGCTCGCCTCGTTGACGGCGGCGACGATCATGTCCTGCAGCAGCTCCACGTCCTCGGGGTCGAGGGCCTGGGGGTCGATGGTAATGGACTGAAGCACGCCGTCGCCGCTCATCGTCGCCTTGACCATGCCGCCGCCGGCCGTGGCCTCGACGGTGACGTCCTTGAGGCCGTCCTGCACGTCGGCCAGCTGCTGCTGCATTTTCTTGGCCTGCTTGAGCATCTTCTGCATGTCCATTGAGGGGGTTCCTCTCGTCGGGGGCGCACGGCGCCCGGGCGTATCGCTTGCCTGTACCGTGACACTGTACCCGACCGCGCGCCCGCCCGCCACCGCGACGCCGCAAGACCATCCGAGAAGCGAAAATGCAGGCTGACGGAACCTCGACGTCGGTCTGCGGCAAAGCCTGCACGTGACCCCCATATATATAGAGCATACGAATATACAATGCTTGGGCATAGCGTCCCTACATAAACCGGGAGATCGGCCATGATGGAGTCGAACCGAAAAGACCGCGGCCCAAACGCCAACACCGCACAATCGGCAGGGGCCGCAGGAGAGCCCGTTCCCGCCGCGCCGCCCACCCCGCACAACCGAACCGAGGCGTCGTCGCGCCGGGAGGTGCGCGGAAGCCGCCGGTACACGCGGTGCGCGATGGTGCTGCCGGGCGACGGCGAGCTTGCAGGAAAACGCGTGCTCGACCTTGCGTGCCGCAACGGGCTGGGCGCTTTCAAGATAGCCGACCGCGTGGGGCCGTCGGGCTTCGTCGTCGGGGTCGACCCTTCGGCCGAACGCATCGCCCGCGCGCGGAAGGCCGCCCCCGACCAGCACTGGGCGGGTGCCGACTGGCGGCGCTACCTGGACTTCGAGTGCGCCGACCTCGCCGACTTGCGGGCGGCGGGCGTCGAGGACCGGTCGTTCGACGTGGTCGTGGTGAACAGCGTACTCAACGTCGTCCCCGACCGCCGTGCCGCGCTGCGCGAGGCGGCGCGCGTCCTCGCCCCGGGCGGCTACCTGTTCTACGACGCGGTGCTCGCCGCAGAGCCCGTCCCCGCCGCCGTGCGGAAACGCCTCGCCGGAACGGGCAACGCGTTCGCAGAGGCGCCCACCTGGGAGGAGCTTGCAGCCGAGCTGGCCGAGGCCGGGTTTGCCCGCTGGGAGGTCGGCCGCAGGGAACCGTTGGCGCCCGAGCGCAAAGACGCCGACGCGGCGCTGGACGGGCTGGCGTTCGAAGGCGCCGTGGTGCAGGCGTTTGCGGGATAGCGGCGCGGCGGCACGGCCCGTCCCCGCACGGAACATCCGCGTCTTCGGCGGGCCGGCCCGCCTACTCCCCGTTTCCGCCGCGGCGCTCCCGCACGGCAGGGACGACCCGCTTGGCAACCCACCACGCGACAGCGACCGCCGCCAGGACGACGGCGGCGCACAGCACAAGGTCGGACACCCACTCGGCCCGCTCGGAGACCGTCTCCCAGGCGCTGCCGGCCGCGGCGCCCAGCGAGCAGAGCAGGGCGTTCCACGCCGCCGAACCCACCAGCGTGTACAAGGCGAAACGCACCAGACCCATCTCGGCCGTGCCGGCCGGGATGGAGACGAGGCTGCGCACCACCGGCACGCAACGGCAGACGAGCACCGAAATCTGCCCCTTGCGGTCGAACCAGCCCGCGGCGCGTGCCACGTCGCCGCCCTTGAAGCCGAGCAGGCGCATCGGGCGGGTCTCGAAGAACCGGGCGAGCCGTTCGCGCGACAGCAGCCGCCCGACGCCGTAGAGGACAAACGCGCCCAACACCGAGCCCACCGTGGCCGCGGCCACCACCAAAGGCAGCGCCATGTCGGACGTGGTGGTGAGAAAACCCGCCAGCGGCAGGATGACCTCGCTGGGAATGGGCGGGAACACGTTCTCGAGCAGGATCAGCGCCGCCACCGCTGCATAGCCGAACTGGTCGATGAACTCGTAGAACGCCTCTTCCATGCACCTTCTCCCGCCCGGCGTCGCGTCGCCGCGCCGCCTCCCGCAGCCGTCACCCGCGGTATGTTCCCCGAAGCGGCGGCGGGCAGGCGGGAACGTCCCCGCACACGCTCCGTCGGCCCGAAATCCATCGTCTGCCCGCAACTTCTCGAGAAGCCGGCAGAATCCCCTGCACACAACCGGCCGCGGCTACCGCGCGGCGGGCGGCGACAGGTCGATGAGCTCGCGCTGCGAGTGGACGCCGCACTTGGACAGGATGCTGCGGGCGTGGGCGTGCACGGTGTTGAGCGAGATGCCCAGCTCGTCGCGGATATAGGGGCGGCTGCGGCCGCACAGGAGCAGCTCGGCGACCTCGGTCTCGCGCTCGGTGAGGCCGAACGCGCGCCGCAGGTCGTCGGCCCGGCGGCGCATCAGCTCGCCGTAGAGACGGGATGTCTCGTCCGCGGCCTCGGAGACGCCCGCGCCGGGGCCGGCCGCGGCACACCCCTCCCCCGCGTCCGCGCATGCCGCAGAAACGCCCGCGCCCCGCCCGCCGTCTTCGACGCCCGCCGGCACACCGCCGGGCGCCGTCGCGGGCACGGACCCGCGCCGCCCGCGCACGAAGTACCAGCCCGGGTTGTAGCCCGTCATCATCAGCACGAGCACGGAGGCGCCCACCGCGGCGAGCACCGCGGCCCCAAGCGGCGGGCCGTCCAAAAGCCCGACCGCCAGCAATCCCAGCCCGCACCCCGCGAAGATGCCGAACCCTTGGGCGGCGGCCATGCCGGTGCACACCACCACGGGCCGCCCTCCGGTACGCCTCAGGTACTTGAGCAGGGAGATCCACAGCGACATCTGCATGCCGAACATACCCGCGTGGATTACCGCGTAGGCCGCCACACGCCCCGCGAGCGACCCGCCGCTTGCGGCGAGCACCACCAGGTTGAGCAGCGCGAACGGCAGCAGCCACCGGTAGGACATCGTAAGGTTCACGTAGCGCATGACGCGGATGAGCAGCGCGAACAGCGCGGCGGCAACCACAAACCCCGCAGCGAACGCAACGAGGTAGCGCCCATAGCGGTCGTAGGCGCCGATGGGCGCGTCCACCACCCGCAGAAACGCCACCAAGAACCACTCGGCCGCCATCATGGCGAACACAGGACGCATCGCGCGCGGTTCGGGCAGCCGGCGGTTCCGCCCCGCCGAGACGTCCGCCCGATGGAGCGGCGCCCAGGGAGAGTCGGGGTCGGCCGCGCGCTCGCGAAACGCCAGCCATGCCGACAGCGCCGGCAGCGCGCATGCGACGGCCAGGTTCACCACCCCGTACAGCTTGATGGGCAGCGTGACGGCGTACAGCGCAAACGAAACGACGAAGCACGCCACCACGTCGAACTCGATGCGCGCCTCGTTGCACCGGGCAAGCCGTTGGCCCCAGACGCCCGTGAACAGCACGACGGCCACGCCGTCGAGCACGCCCGCCACGGCGAACAGCGCCCAGTACGTCTCGATGACCGCATAGCTCAGCCATAGCGCGATGTTGCCGGCCACGGAGCATGCCGTCGCCG